>JAJSLI010000168.1 GCA_021272315.1 Methylacidiphilales bacterium
TCAAGGAGATTTTCGAACAGACCCTGTCGGTCCAAAACGCCATGCGGGGACGCCTCAACCTCGAGGAGAGCACAGCGCAGCTCGGCGGGTTGAATCTCTCACCGCAGGAATTGCGCGAAGTCGACCGCATCCTCATCACCGGTTGCGGGACTGCGCTCCACGCGGGCTTGGTGGGCGAATACATCATCGAATCGCTGGCCCATGTGCCGGTCGAGGTTGACTGGGCCAGCGAGTTCCGCCTGCGCAATTCGCCGCTGGACCGCCGCACGCTGGTCCTGGCCGTCAGCCAGAGCGGCGAGACCGAAGACACCCTTGGCGCTCTGCGCGAGGCGCGCCGCCGCGGCCATCGCGTGCTGGGCATTTGCAACAACGTGGCCAGCACCCTGGCGCGCGAAACCGACGGCGGCGTCTACATGTACGCGGGACCGGAGGTGAGCGTGGCGGCAACCAAGTCGTTCACGTCGCAGGTTGTGATTTTTGTCCTGCTCGGGCTGCTGCTGGGCCGGATGCGTTTTCTCTCCGCGCCGCAGGGACGCGAGATCATCGAGGCGCTGGAAGCCCTGCCGGACCAGATCACCCAAGTGCTTAAACTCAACGATCATATTCGGCGTATTGCGGAAAAATACCTCCAGGCAGACTCGATGCTCTTCTTTGGACGCCAGATGCAATACGGCATCGCGCTGGAAGGCGCGCTCAAGATGAAGGAGATCACCTACCGCCACGCCGAAGGCCATCCCTCCGCGGAGCTGAAACACGGCGTCATCGCGCTGGTCGACGAGCAGACCCCCAGCGTCTTCCTTTGCCCCCGTGACGGCGCCTACGACAAAAACATCAACAACATACAGCAGGTGAAGGCGCGCAAGGGGCCGGTGATCGCGGTCTCGACCGAAGGCGACGAGGACATCCTGCAACATGCCGACGACGTCTTTTACATCCCCGCCGCGCCTGAGTACACCGCGCCGATCCTGAGCGTGGTGCCGCTCCAGCTTTTCGCCTATCATACGGCGGTTCTGCTGGGACGCGACGTCGACAAGCCGCGCAATCTGGCCAAATCGGTGACGGTGCCCTAAGTGCCGCGCACGGGTCCTGCGGACGGCAGCATTCTCTCAGAACGAAGCGTACCCGCTGTCCGCCGAGGCTCGACAAACCACGGCAACTTTACTATTGCTTGAGATTCCCATGTTGAATCAAGACCTGCTTACGTCGTTCCAGAAAATTTGCGACCGGCATCAGCGCTTTCTTGTCATCTCCCACGTCCGCCCCGACGGCGACGCCTACGGTTCCACGCTGGGCCTCGGCCTCTGCCTCCGCGCCCTCGGCAAGGAGGTTCTCTGCTGCAACGCGGACGGCCTCAGCCCTCTTTTCGAGTTTCTTCCGGGCGGCGCCGGTCTTGTCCCCACGCCCGCAGCCGCGCCCGAACCCGACCGCCTCATCATCGCCGTCGATTGTGCCGATCCCAAGCGTCTCGGCCCCGTCTTCGATGCCTGGCATCGCCTTCCCGACGTCAACATCGACCATCACATCAGCAATCCCGGCTACGCGAAACTGAACCTCATCGATGCCGGGTCTCCGGCCACCGCCCAGGTCATCTATGAAATCATGACCACGCTCGAGTGGCCTCTCTCTGCCGATGCCGCCGCCGACCTCTACACCGGCCTCATGACCGACACGGGCTCCTTTCGCTACCGCCAGACCACCGCCCGCTCCTTCGAGATCGCCGCGCAATTGGTCAAAGCCGGCGCTGATCCCACCGCGCTGGCCCAAGGTTGCTACCAAAGCTTCCGGGCCGAACGCCTTTTTCTCATGCGCGAAGTTCTCAACCGGGTCCGCTTCACCGACCGCAACCGCATCGCCTGGTTTTATATCAGCCCCGAGGTTTACTCCCGCAGCGGCGCCACACCCGACGAAACCGAGGGTCTCATCGAATATCTCCAGGCAGTCCAGACCGTCGAGGTCGCCTTCATCCTCGAAGACATGCCCGACGGCCTGACGCGCGCCAGCCTCCGCTCACGCGGCCGGGTCGACGTCCAAAAAATTTGCGCCCAGTTCGGTGGCGGCGGCCATGTCCTCGCTGCCGGCTTGCGCACCAGGCTTGATCCCTCCACTCTGGAGAAGAAATTGATCGAGCTCATCACCCAACAACTGCCCGCTTGACCCTCCCCCGCTAAAAATTATGGAAGCCGACGGAGTTCTCCTCATCGACAAACCCGCCGGGTGCACGTCCCACGATGTCGTGGACTACGTGCGCAACCGGTTTCATTTCAAAAAAGTGGGTCATTGCGGCACCCTCGATCCGCTTGCCACCGGCCTGCTCATGCTGGTCATCGGCAAGGCCACCAAAATCCAGGACCTCCTCATGGCCGAGGACAAGGAATACGCCGGCACCATGAAACTCGGCATCGCCACCGATTCGCAGGACGCCGATGGCAAGGTCCTCGAGGAAAAACCGGTTCCCGCCCTCACCCGCGAACAAATCGACGCCGCTTTCAAAAAATACACCGGCGATTTTTACCAGATGCCGCCGATGGTCTCCGCGCTCAAGAAACAGGGCGTGCCGCTTTACAAACTCGCCCGCGCGGGCAAGACCGTTGAACGCGAGCCGCGCCTCGTCCACATCAGCTCCTACATCATCGACGAACTTGCGCTCCCTCTCGTAAAATTCCGCATCCATTGCAGCAAGGGCTTTTACGTGCGCACCTACTGCCACGACATCGGCTGCGACCTTGGCTGCGGCGCTCATCTTGCCCAGCTCAGCCGCCTCAAATCGGGCAATTTCTCCCTTGATCGCGCGCTCAGTTGGGAGGCGCTCCAAAAAACCACCGACGCCGGCCAGCTTCTCCCGTCGCTCCTCACCCTGCCCGAGGTCTCACGCCTGCGGCGCCAGTAGGAGACCGCCGTGCTCATCGGCCCCGAACCTCTCACGCAACTCGCGCCGCACCCTGGCATCACCGGCCTCGCCATCGGCGTTTTCGACGGCGTCCACCTCGGCCACCAGGCCGTCGTCCGCAGCCTTCGCGAAAGCTGCGCCGCGCTCACCTTCGAGCCCCATCCCCTCGCCGTCATCGCGCCCGACCGCGCCCCGCCTCGCCTCACCACCCTCGGCCAGAAACTCGTCCTGCTGCGCCAACTCGGCACCGTCGCCGTCGTAGCGGTAAAATTCGATGACGCGCTGCGGCAGTTTACGCCCGCGCAATTCGTTGACGAAATCGCCCGCGTCTTCCCCGACCTCCGGCACATCGCCATTGGACAAAACTGGTCCTTTGGCCGCAACCGCGAAGGCAACGCCGCCCGCCTCGCCGAACTCGCCGAGGCACGCCGCTTCACCGTCAATATCATCCCGCCCGTCGAACTCGACGGAGCGCCCGTCAGCAGCACCCGCGTCCGCGCCGCGATTCTCGCCCGGCGCTTCGCCGATGCCGCGCGGCTGCTCGGCCGTTCCTACGCCGTCACGGGCGCTGTCATCCACGGCGACGATCGCGGGCGGCTCCTTGGCTTCCCCACCGCCAATCTCGCCAACGTCGAGCAACTCCTTCCCCCCCGCGGTGTCTATGCCGCCCGCGTCCGAATCGGTGATAATTCGGCCACACACTCCGCCGTCCTCAATTTCGGCCGGCGCCCCACTTTTACCTCCGACAGCACCGATTCCCTCGAAGTCCACCTTCTCGACTTTCACGGCAACCTCTACGGCCAGACTCTGGAAATCTCCAATTTCACCTTTCTCCGCGACGAAAAGATTTTCCCCGGCCCCGAAACCCTTAAAGCCCAGATCGCCGAGGACGTCGCCAAGGCAAGAGTAATTCTTGCGCGGTGATTTGATTCGAAATTTGAGCCACTTCAACAGTCTGAGTCATGCGGTCAGACTTCGAGAAACTCCCGCACGAAATCATTCTGCGGATTCTTCCGCAGATCGTCCGGCGAACCGATCTGCTGGATCCGGCCCTGGTTGAAAACGACCACCCGGTCGGCCAACTCGAACGCCTCATCCTGGTCATGCGTGACGAAGAGCGAGGTCAGGTGCGTCCGCTCGTGAAAGTGGCGCAGCCACTTCCGCAGGTCCTTGCGCACTTTCGCGTCGAGCGCCCCGAACGGCTCGTCCAGCAGCAACACGCGCGGCTCGATCGCCAGGGCCCTGGCCAGGGCCACCCGCTGCCGCTGCCCACCCGAAAGCTGCGAGGGCAGCCGTTTCTCGTAGCCTTCAAGCTGGATCAACTGGAGCAGGTCGCCCACCCGCTTCGTCACCGCCTCCCGGTTGGGCCGCTTCCGGCGCGGCAGCACGCGCAGGCCGAAGGCGATGTTCTCGAACACGTTCATGTGCTGAAAGAGCGCGTAATGCTGGAAAACGAAACCGGCTTTCCGCTCGTAGGCGCTTTTGTCGGTCACATCCTCGCCGGCAAAGCTGACCAAACCGGAATCGGGAAGCTCCAGCCCCGCGATGATGCGCAGAAGTGTCGTCTTGCCACTGCCACTCGGCCCAAGCAAGGCAAGCAGTTCGCCCGTCTTCACCTCGAGCGAGACGTCATATAACGCGGGAAAGGCGCCAAAGCTTTTCGTGATGTTCTGGACGGCGACGCTCATGCGGTTTCTCAATGAAGACGGCGAGCCGACGGCACCAGATGGCGCCATTCCAGCGCGATCTTGACCACCAGCGTCACGGCGGACAAAAGCAGCAACACCGACGCGAGCGCAAACGCCTTCGACAGGCCCTGGTCCATCGACAAATAGTATTGCTCCACCTGCAGCGGCATCGTCATCTTGTCGTCCACTGTCCCCGCCAGGATGGAGACAGCGCCAAATTCGCCCATCGCCCGCGCGTTGCAGAGAATCATGCCGTAGAGCACGCCCCACTTGATCTTCGGAAACGACACGCGCCAGAAAAGCTGCCAGCCGTTGGCCCCCAGCGTCAGCGCCGCCTGCTCTTCCGCGCTGCCCTGCGACTGCATCAGCGGAATAAGGCCTCGCGCCACGAAAGGGAAAGTCACGAAGGCCGTGCCCAGCACGATGCCCGGAAAAGCGAACATGACCTGGATCCCGTGGTCATCCAACCACGGTCCCAGCCAGCCCTGACGGCCGAAAATCAGCGCGAAAACCAGACCGCCGATGACCGGCGAAACCCAAAGCGGAATTTCGATCAGCGAAATCAGCAGCGCCTTGCCCTTGAATTGAAAATGAGTCACCGCCCATGCCGCGCAGACGCCGAAAAGCGTATTGACCGGCACCACGGTCAGCGCAACCAACAGGGTCATCCGGACGGCGCTGCGGCTTTGATGTTCGCCCAACGTCGAAAAATAGAATTGGAGGCCCAGCTTCAGCGCTTCATACAATATGACGAAGACCGGAAAGGCCAGGAAGACCACGATAAACGCCAGCACCACCCCGATCAGCAAATAACGCACCAGCCAGTGATCCGTAGTCGCGCGTTTCATGCGCCCCCCCTGTGCGCCGCGAAGTGCTGCACCAGGTTGACTGCTCCCACGATCAGGAACGACAGCAGCAACATGACAAACCCGAGCCCCGCAGCACCGGAGTAGTCATATTCCTCGAGTTTGATGACGATCAACTGCGGCGTGATCTCCGTCCGGTAGGGTTGCATACTCGAGATGAAAACAACGCTCCCGTATTCGCCCACCCCACGGCCAAACGCGAGCATCATACCAGTAATCAGAGCCGGACCTATCGCCGGA
>JAJSLI010000128.1 GCA_021272315.1 Methylacidiphilales bacterium
ATCAGGTCGCGCACCACGGACTCGTCGATGATGATTTCCACCGCCGTCCACTCCGGATCGGCGAGGGGGGAAATGGTCGGGTTGCGCAGCGCGGGCAGGGTCAGCGCCAGTTTTTCCAGCACCGTTTTCGGCACATTCATCTTCAGGCCCACTTTGTCGCGGGCGTTCAACGCGCCGATCAGCAGCAGTTTCAGGTTATCGAGCTTTTGCCGCTTTTCGGGATCGGCGTAGACTGCAGGGTTCGCAATCAGTTGCGGGTAACTGTCCACGATTGTGTCGACGATCCGCAGCTTGTTCGCCCGCAGAGAGGAGCCGGTTTCCGTCAAGTCGACAATCGCGTCGACCAGTTCGGGCACTTTCATCTCCGTCGCGCCCCAGGAAAATTCAATCTCAGCCGTCACGTTGTGCTCGGCCAGGTAGCGCTTCACTGTCGCGACCAGCTCCGTCGCGATCCGCTTGCCCTGCAAATCCTTCACGCTCTTGATCGGGGAATTTTCCGGCACGGCCACCACCCAGCGCGCGGGCAGGCTTGTCGCCTTGCTGTAGGCCAGGTCGCAAAGCACCTTCACTTCATGGCCGCTTTCCTGGATCCAGTCTTTGCCCGTGATTCCGCAATCGAGGAAACCCTGGGCCACGTAACGACCGATCTCCTGTGGGCGCACCAGCCGTCCGTCGAGCTCCGGGTCGTTGATGTAGGGTTTGTAGCCGCGGCTCGAAACCTGGACTTTGAAGCCGGCCCGGTCCAGCAATTCGATGGTCGACTGTTCCAGGCTGCCCTTGGGCAGGCCAAAACGGAGTGGAGTCTTCAGTGGCATGGGAAGCCCGCCATAGTGGCCCGCCTGGGGTGAAAGTAAAGGCAATTGAAACTGCCGTCCGCTTAGAGTCCGTCCATCAACAGGCTTTTGAGTGACGGGGGCATCGCCACGTTCACCACATGCGTTGCCGTTTGCCCCGGGGAACGGATTGTCAGCGTGTAACTCGTCGCACTTGCTTCCCGGGCATTCTGACGGGCCGCCGCAAAACCCTGGGCGAAGGTGTTCAGGTCGTGCTGCGTCGGTTCGCCGCCCACCTCTACGATCTCGTCGCCCGCCTTGATGCCGGCGCGGTCCGCCTTGCTGTCCTTCTCCACGGCCAGGACCACCACGCTGCTCCCGTCGGGCTGGCCCATCAGCATCCCGTCAAAAAAGCTGAACCGCTGGTCGTCCAGTTTGCGGCTGTCGGTGGCTTTCTGGCAATAAATCAGGTGCATCGATTCAGTTGGGAATTGCGCCATGGCCAGTTCGAAGGTCACCGGCGTTGTCCAAATCGTCCGGCGGTACCCTTCGAGCTGGTGAGCCACATCGGACGGCATTTTTTCCTCACCGCTCGTGCTCGGGTTGCTGCGCGCATAGGCCGCCGACTCGTCGGTCGCATGGGCGATGCCCAAGTCGTTTGAGTCATCAGCCGTCTGCTGGAATACGTAAAGCGTGCGCAAAACCATCCCCGGTTTCAGTACCGTCGTCGGGTTGATCATTACCGGAAACTTCACCGTTACATTGCCACTCTGCACCACGAAGGGAAAAACCAGCGGGAATTCCGGTGTCATTTGCACCGCCGCGTCCACGGTTTGCGCGGGCAACGGCGGCACCGATACCGACGCTACTGCCAGGATGAACAGGCACAGGGATTTCAACACCCGTCCATTTTACCCGGAACCCCCGGATGGTCAATCCAGCGCGGCTTAGAGGCTTGGCTGCTTTTCGGCTTGGGTTGCGGGCTCTCCTGCGTTATATTCGACGTGGGTAGATGGTCGCTCCCGCTTTGGCGGGAGAGGAAAGTCCGAACACCACAAGGCAGCATGCCGCGGAAAAACCCGCGGAGGGCCGGGGCGCAAGTCCCGGTCGATGGAAAGTGTCACAGAAAATAAACCGCCGCGGCGCGCTTGGACAGGCGGCGCGGTAAGGGTGAAAAGGCGGGGTAAAAGCCCACCGCCCGGAGGGCAACCTCCGGGGCACGATAAACCCCATGCGGTGCAAGGCCAAACAGAGACGCCGGGCCGCCTGCCCGGTGCCGGATGAAAGTCCGGGACCCGTCTCGGGTATCGGTCGCACGCGCGCGCTTGAACGGGCGCCGTCCGCCGGGGAGAAATCCCGGCGGAAGATGAATGACCATCGCCAGTGCGCCTTTAGCAAGCGCGCCGGAACAGAATTCGGCTTACGCCCGCAAAAAAGAGGGGCGCTTCGGGAAACCGGGGCGCCCCTCGCTTTTTTTCTATCGCTGCCGAATTTAACGGAATTACCAAATTTTCGGAATTAACGGAATTGGAAGGCAGTGGAATTATATCAGCTCATCCAAGCGACAGATTTTTGCCCCTCTGATAATCGCGCTTCAATAACTCTTGGTATTCCAAAAGAAAAAATGCAACGGCGTGATCCGGCTCGAACAAAAGTTTCTGTTTTTGCAAGAATTGTTGTTTGTATTTTTCCTCGTCAGGTCGTCCGTGCTTGTGGTTCAACTTTGCCAAAAGAATTGTGCGGACATCTTCCAGCCAAGGAAAATCGGTCGCTGTCAATTGAACTGCTGCAATTGATCTTTCTGCTGTGGAAAAATCTTGCTCTAAATCTGCAACCAATCCGGCCAGTTGCATACTTTGAATCCCCACCGGCCAGTTTTGCTTGGAACATTCCTGGATTAAGCCGCGAAGTTTTTCAGCAAACGGAGCAAAGTCGGAATTGAGAAAACAGTTCAAAAAGCTTTTATGTTTTTCAAAATCATAATCCGATAATTTCGCGGCTGAGTCGTTTGTGATTTGCTGCGCCTCAGAAAAATCACGCTTCATCCAAGCAAAACAAACCAAGTAGTGCCATGTTTGCCCGAAGAAAGGCAAACCTCGAATGTAAAGAAAATGATCGTCAGCAATTTTCAAATCAAAATAGGCTTTAAAAATTGGCCGGAGGCAATTCATTCCGCGTTCTGGAAAATCCCAGATGTAAGCGTATCTGGCTTGTGCCAATGCCCATCTCGCTGGAAGTTTTGGAAACAAGCAAAGGTCAAAATTTCGAAACGCCTGTTCTATTTCACCTCGGTCGAGTTGTTCTTGCGCGAGCGAAAATCGAATCGTATGAGATTCGGGAAAAAGTTGTGTTGCCTCCTGGAATCGTTTTAACGCGAGGTTCTTATCGCCACGGCGCATTGCCTCAATGCCCATGAGATGATGCCATGATTCTTTTTCACGATCAGTTAGACTTTTGTAATCAAATTTTTGGAGAGATGATTCTATTTCGTCGCCGCGTCTTTCTTGATGAAGTTTGTTAGCTAATTCTTCAACTCGGTTTGTTGAAGGTTTAGCAGGTTCGGCATTTTTCTTGGGCCAATTCATGATGTTTTCCCCATTCTTAGAAAATTCCGTTAATTCTGTTAATTCCGTAATTCCGTCAAAAACTCAGTTCTCTCTCTCCTGCCAGACGTAGCGCCGGAGCAGCACCACCATCGCGCAGGTCAGCGGCACCGCCACGATAGGTCCCAGGAGCCCCGGCAGCAGCATGCTCCAGAAGAGAATGCCGACGATGATGGCCAGTGGATGCAGCCCCGTGCTGTGGCTTTGCACCCGCGGCGTGATGAACATCGACTCGCACATCTGCACCACCGAAAAGACCACCAGCACCAGCACCGGCCGCAGCCATTGCCAGGTCGAGTCATTCTGCGGGGCGAGAAAGGCCAGCAGCAGCGCCGGCAGGATGCTCATGATGATCCCCAAAAAGGGCACGATGCTCAGCGCGCCGGCCACCAGACCCAGCACGAGGCTGTAGGGCACGCCGATCAGCGTGAGCCCGATGATCATCAGCACCCCGTTGCAGATCGCCACGATGATCTGGCCCCGGAAATAGTTCACCAGCACCTGGTTGATTTCCGCGATCACCGACACCACCTCGTCGCGCAGCCACGCCCGCCGCAGCGGCACGTATTCCTTCCAGTGGGTCGAAATCCGGTCCTGGTCGGCCAGGAAATAATAGACGTAGATCGGCACGAAGCCGAACCCGAGCACAAACCCGAAGGCGTGCCCCACCGGCGCCAGCGACGCATACATGAACTTCGCCACGTTCTGGGAAACCTCCTGGATCAGCCCCGGCAGATTGGCGTCGAGCCAGGCCTGCGCCACCGGCTGGCCCTGAAAGCTATCGCGCAGGCTTTTCGCCCCGGCGCTCACGCTGGCTGGCAGGCTCACGAAAAACGCGCTCGCCTGCTGCCACAGCGGCGGCAGGAGATAGGCCCAGAAAAAGAGAAAACCCGCCACCGCCAGCAGGCAGACCAGAATCGTCGCCGCGCCCCGTCGCATGCCGCGCTTTTGCAGAAAAGTGACCACCGGGTCGAGCACCAGCGCCACGATTACCGCCAGGCCCATCGGCAGCAGGATCGGGTAAGACCAACTCAGGAATGTGATGAAGCCGAGAAAAACCAGCGCGCCCACCCCGAGCAGGGCCGTCACCGCCAGCGCCACCAGCGACGTCCATAAAAGCTGCCGCTGATGGAGGGTCGGGCACGCCTCGGCGTCATTCGGCGCGGGCGGCGGTGTCGGTTCCTTGGGCGTGTCCATCAAGGTGTGTTCTAATTACCCGATGCGGGCTGGTCGGGCGGGGGCGTCAGCGGGTTGACCGGCGCGGCCGATTTCTTCTCGGGGGACGCCGCGGCGGACGAATCGGATCCGTGGTAAGCCGGGGCTTCCGGCGCAATTGTGATCTCGATCCGCCGGTTGCGCGCATGGCCCTCTTTCCCGTTGGGCACGATCGGCTGGAAATCGCCCCGCGCCACGACGATCACATTCTGGAACGGCAGCGAGGTATGGTCGCGGAAATAACGCGAGATCGCCGTCGCCCGCGCCGCCGTCAAGTCCCAGCCCGACGCGAAATGGGGTTTCGCGGTCGTGTCGGGGTTGTCCTTCTTCTGGTCCGGTTTGTCCGTATTACCGGAAGGGGAAGGGGAGGCGCCGGTGGCGGCTGCCGTTTCCGCGTCGCCGTCGGTGAAGCTGTCGATCCGCAGTTCAAAATTGTCGATCTGCCCGTTGAGCGCCTGCGCAATCTGGCCCAGCAACGCCTTGCCGTCATGTGTCAGCGTGGCGTCGCCCGTGGCGAAAAGCGCGGCGGCGGGCACCCGCAGCACGGGCCTTCCCCCACGCGCCACCACGTCGGCGTTGTCGGTGTTTTTGCTGATCTTGCGGACCGCGGCGTCGAATTTCTTTACCACCGCCGCCTGCGACTGGATTTGCTGCGATTGGTCCTGCGTCTGGACGCCCAGCGATTCGAGCCGGGATTCCTCCTGCGCCAGTTTGGCCTCCTTCTCCTGCAAAAATTCGTCCCGGACGTCGAGCTGCTTTTTCTGGTCGTCCGCGCTCGCCTCCAATTCCTGCTTCTGGGAAGCGAGCGTCTCGCTCTGCTCCTGCAACGAGAGCACCGTGTCGCTCAACTGCATCGCCCGCGTCGCGTCTTCGTGGTCCTTCCAAAAGTAGAAACAGGCCGCCCCGGCGAAAAAGACCGACACCAGTCCCCAGAAGATGCTCGCGCCTTGCGACCGCCCGATTCGCGGGGTGCTCTCAAATTTTGCCACGCGCGTTAATTTAAGGTTATTCGCCAAGGCAAGGCAAGGACGGGTTGGGGAAAGGGCTAATTTGATTTTCTGAGCTGGCGAATTACGAAGATTAGTAAGACAACAATTACGAACCACCAGGCGAACCAGTAACAATGAGGATATAGCTCATTATGATACTCAGCTAACGCTACCTTTTCGAGTGTAGCATCTTTGTATTCAGGAACACCTTCTGTCGTAACCAATAGAATCCAGAAAGCCTGCATTGTACCACCTAAGATCGACATTACGCAGGCAGCGAATAAGGCAAGTTTTACGTTTTTCATTACCCTAGCGCCACGATAGCGGATTGCTTGACGGTTTCACATTCAAATTGGGGCCTACTCACACTCAAACTAAAGAGCTGTCATCCTGAGCGAAGGCGAGCCGATCAAGGTTTCTTAACCCAAAGTGCTCTCTCGAGCCGAAGTCGAAGGACCTACCCCGACCAAGCGACCGGTGAGGCCAGCGCCACACCGTCCGGTAACACCAGGAACGCCAGCCGCAGATTGTCTTGCCCAAAAGCTAGGAGGTGCCACGCCAAGAGAAGGGACTTTTCGGCTTCCGCACGTTTTCTCGAAGAGGGCGAGGTCCTTCGACTTCGGCTCGGGGGAGCTTTGTGGCCAAGCAAAGTTTCCCGGCTCGCCTCCGCTCAGGATGACGGCCCTTTCCGCTTGCGCCGAATCGCCTGTTCTGCTTTCGAGTCGCGTCCTACCATGGTTTCCGTGCGCGTGGTTCCTGTCCTGATTTTTGCCCTTTTGCTTCTGCAAACCATCGCGGTTTGCGCCTGGGATTCCGGCGGTCACGAGATCATCGCGACGATTGCCTATCACCGCCTCAACCCCAAGGCCCGGCAGGCGGTCGACGCGCTGGCCCGCGAGGTCGGCCCCTCCTACGACGCCATCACCGTCGCCTGCTGGATGGACGACATCAAGGCCGATGATTCCGCTTCGCCTTACCGCGGCCTGTTCAAGTCGTGGCACTACATCGACCTCGGCCTTGAGCCGGGCGATCCCCAACCCTCCTTCGAGCCGGGCGACGACAACGAAACGCGCGGCAATGTTGTCCAGGCCCTCAAGCGGGCGCTGGTCGTGCTCAAGGGCGGCAGCGATCCCTACGTCAAATCGAAGGCGATGGCGCTGGCCATGGTGATGCACCTCGTCGGCGACATCCACCAGCCGCTCCACGCCGCGACCAAGTATTTCCGCACGTCGGACGGGAGGCTGCATCACGATGCCGGGGGCAACCGTGAGCTGGTCGTGAACGCTCCCCCGGACGATCCGAATTTCAACCTTCATTTTTTCTGGGATTCGGCTTGGCGCGCCTCTTTCGACGGAACGACCGGTCTGGTGGTGATCGACCCTCGTTACAACGAGGTCTTCCCGCACGACGCGGCCATCGTCCGGCCTCTTGCGGATGATCTGGCGAAATTAACGCCGCCACCGGATGCTGACCTCGGGACACAGATCGACGCGTGGGCGCGTGAAAGCAACGCCTTGGCCCGCGATTTTGTTTACCGCCGGCTCACCGCCACGCAGAGTCCGAAGTATTGCCGCCTGAGCAGCGAGTACGTCTCCGCCGCGAACGAATTGGCCCGGCAGCGGCTCGTGCTCGCGGCGTGCCGTCTCGCGGAATTGCTCAACGCCACGCTCGGTTCGGACGCGCCGGTCATTCCACCGCCCTCTTATCCGGCGGGGCCACCCGCTTTGCCGGAGGGTTTTTAATCTCTTGGGTCTAATTCTCCGAAGCTTGCTTCGGCTTTTGTTGGTAGCCGCCGCACGCCGGGCGGCGGTGTTTGAGTGGTGGCCGTTACGCTGCTGTGCGATGAACCGTCGCCGGGCCGGCGGCGGCTACCATGAGTGCCCCACAAGCGCCCAACGTGCGCAGCACTGCGATTTTGCATCGTCGCGGCATTGAAATAAGGTTAAGTTGATGCGCGTCTTCTCATGAACAATCCTCCGCCGACCGAGCCAACCGTCGGCGCCAACCCGCCGACGCCCTTGCGGCGCGCCATGCGTCAGTTGGTGGTGCATCTTTTGCGCCTGCGAGTCTGGCTGACGGAACGGGGACCGGCCGATGTGTGGGAATCAACCTACTTTTGGGCGGCGATCGTCGGTCTGCTTGGAGCGCTTTCCTCCGTCGCCTTCCGGGAGGCGCTGGACCACCTGCAGAGGGCGCTGCTCAGGGGCGATGCTTCCCTGGTTGCGGGTGCGATTCCTTTGCCTGGGTGGGAGCGGCTGCTGATCCCGACCGCGGGCGGTTTGATTGCGGGCGCGATTTTGTTGCTGGCGGACAATTGGTCGAAGGCCGGGCGTTCGAGCGATTACATGGAAGCGGTTGTTTTGGGCAACGGCGTGATCCGGGTGCGGGCGACGCTGATGAAAAGTCTTTCCTCGCTGGCGACGATTTCGAGCGGCGGCTCGATCGGGCGCGAGGGGCCCATGGTGCAACTGGCCTCGATGTTCGGCTCGCTCCTGGGGCGGATGATCAAGATATCTCCCGCGCGGCTGCGCCTGATGGTCGCGTGCGGCGCGGCGGCGGGCATCGCCTGCGCCTACAACGCGCCGGTGACGGGCGCGTTTTTTGTCGCCGAGATCGTGCTTGGCTCCATCGCCATGGAGAGCTTCGGTCCGCTGGTGGTGGCGTCGGTCGTGGCGACGGTGATTTCGCAGCAGTTTCTCGGCGCATCGCCGGTCTATCGCATGCCCGATTTCGGCGCGGTGCCGAACTGGCAGTTGATCGCGCATGCCCTGCTGGGTATTTTCGCCGGCCTCTGCGCGCCTCTTTTCCTCATGACGTTAGATGGCGGGAAGGCGCTTTTCCAGCGGATGCGCCTGCCGGTGATCGCAAGGCTTGGACTGGGCGGAATGGTCGTGGGCGTGATTTCGATCTGGTATCCGGATGTGCGGGGCAACGGTTACGAGGTGGTCGAATTGATTTTGAACAGCCCGTGGACCTGGAGCGCGCTGGCGACCATCCTGGTTCTCAAGGTGCTCGCGACGGCGGCCACGACGGGCAGCGGCGCGGTGGGTGGCGTCTTCACCCCGACCCTTTTCTGTGGCGCGGCGCTCGGCGCCCTCTTTGGCGTGGCGCTGGCTGCCCTGCTGCCGCATGAGCAGATCGCGGTGGGCAGTTTCGCCGTGGTCGGCATGGGCTGTTTCCTGGCCGCGACGACCCGGGCCCCGATCATGTCGATCATCATCATCATCGAAATGACGCGTGACTACGCGACCATCATGCCGCTGATGCTGGCTTGCGTTGCGGCCTACTACGTGGCGCGCAATCTCCACGCCGATTCGGTCTACAGCCGGCAACTGCACGGGGCGGAGGCGCACGCCGAGTCGCCGATCTTTCTGCTCCATGTGCGGGACCTGATGAAGAAGAACCCGCTTTGTGTGCGGGAGACTTCTCGTTTCGGCGCGGTGGCGGCGGCGCTGGCGTCGCACACCTTCAAGCATCTCTACGTGGTCGGCGAACACGGGAAGTTTCTCGGTTCGATTGCGTTGCAGGACCTGAAGCCCTTTTTGCAGGACCAGGATTTGCCGCAGGTTGTGATCGCGCTCGACTTGATGCATGACGACATCCCGGTTCTGACCAGTGACGCCTCGCTCAAGGAATCGTTGGAGGTTTTCGCGCGGCACGATGGGGAACGGCTGCCGGTGATCGACAACATCAGGGACCGTAAACTCGTCGGCTCGCTGGCCAAGACCGACGTGCTGCTCACCCTGGCCCACGGCGTGGGTGTGGCGGAGGAAAACTGAACCGCTTCTGATAGCCCGCGGCGGGCTGCTGACCGGTGTGCCGGGCGCGGAGAGAAGTCAGTCTTCTCGACAGGCGTGGAGATCAACCCAGAAAGAGTAATCTTTTTTTACATCCCAAAAAGATGATTTTACACCCTGTCTAAAGAGATTCTGAAATGATTCGTAGATGTGACGCACCTCTTGCGAACTATGCCATTGACCGGGCAGATCTTCGCCAAATGGCCCTGTCGAGCCCCAGGGAAAAGTCCACCCGGAGTTGCGTCTCAGTCGGTCGCGCATTTGAGTGATCCACCGTTCCTTTCCGATTACTCGAAGGCCTTTGCGAAGAACTCTCGCAAAGGGATTACGACTTGTTGCGATTTGAGTCTCAATTTCGTAACGCCTTTGTTCTTTGCTGGGCGGTATCTCCCATGGCAGAAAGTTGAACTGGCTTATAAGCTTGTATTTTGAGAATCCTAATGCATCCAGCGCGTGCAGGCATTTGTCCATGTCATCGAGTTCGCATGAGACGTATTTGGGCGGGTCAGCGCTTGGAGTCAGGCCCTCTATGCACAAATATTCATTACCTTCTATGTCAATTTTTAAGTAATGGGGAATTCCGTAGTTTTCGAGGACCCAACGAAAGGTTTGGCATTTGATTTTTATACTGTGGTGAGGCAGCCCGTCACGCGATGCAATGTGTTTGTGAAAAGAGTTCCAAACGGAAAGGCCATCGCATATCCAAAAATCCAGTTCGCCTTGAACGGGCGCAATGCCGATGTTTAAAATTGTCAGTCGCCCTTCTTTAATCTCGTTCTTGAATCGAAGGGAGGCCTTCGAACATAACGTCGGGTCCGCTTCAATTGCCAGTACGTTGAAACCTCGATGCAGATAATAGGCGGTATCGTCCCCATTGTTCATGCCTACGTCGTAAATAAGCTTGGCTGTCATTATTTCGATTTTGGAAGCAGTTGAAAAATGAGGGGCTCAATCCTAAGCGTTGACACAAGCCGGATTCAGTACAAGAAAAAATGCCCGGGCACGAATGATATTGCGCTTGGCGTCACTTGTGCGCTTCACCGCACAAAATAGCCTGTGACCGCGCGTCGATCTCTCTCCCGATTGGGGGATTCGTAGTGCTGTTTGGGCCGGTTGCTAAAATCATCTGAAAGGTTGCTGGCTTAACTTTTCTCGTTACACAGCAGCGGGGTGCGCGGAGAGCGCTGGGTAGCGGCGCGACCAGTCAATGAGCAGGAGGTAAAGGAGCATGTCGTCGAAGAAAAAGATGTTCATGAAGACGAGGCTCATCAAATGGAAGGAGAGCATGACGGGGATGAAGACCCAACGGTAGTGGGAGCAGACGAGGCAGAGCGGGGCGGTCATCTCGAAAAGCGTAACGACGGGCAGGCCGAGCCGGAGCAGCAGGACGACCAAAGGCCATTCTGGAACGTGCCAGCCGATGTTGGTGTTGAAGTAGTAGCCGCGCAGGCTTGCGTCCACGGCCCATGTCTCCATCGTGTCGCCGGTGAAGACGCCGACACCACCAGTTGCCATGCGGTTGAAGCCGACCAGCATGTAGGAGAGGCCCAGGAAGCAGACGATGGTGACGAGAGGGTAGGAACTCCAGGCTGCGGCGGGGGCATGTCTGGGGCGGGAACGCGCGGCGAGGACATCGGCCCATCCGTAGGCGGCTAGGGCGTAAAAGGCGAGGATAAGAGTAATGTCGGTGTGGACCGGCGGACCAAAGCTGCGAATGATGCACGAGTAGGCGGTGACCAGGAAGGAAGCAACGGTTGCGGCGAGAGGATAAGCGCGGTTGGTCAGGCAGAAGAGGAGCGAGGCCAGGGTGACAAGGTAGAAGGCGGTAAGCCCGCCGGCGCTGAAGAGTTGGTCGATGGCCGACCGGGGCAGGAGGGTGAGAAAACCGGTAAGTTGGAGAAGGTCGTGGGGCAGTTCGCCCAGCCGCCAGAGGGGATCGAGCAGGAGCTTGACGATCCAGAGCAAGGCGACGCCGAGCCGCGCGAGTC
This sequence comes from Methylacidiphilales bacterium, assembly GCA_021272315.1. Lineage (GTDB taxonomy): Bacteria > Verrucomicrobiota > Verrucomicrobiia > Methylacidiphilales > UBA1321 > JABDGH01. Next base: position 11,366 of record JAJSLI010000128.1, read on the forward strand.
GCAGCAGGCGGGGGCCGGCCTGTTCGTGGATCAGGACTAGCGGGCCGATGATATTTCGTAGCGTTCGCGCAGTTCGCATGAGGGGAGGGTTCCGAGTTCGTTGAGAGGCGGATGAAGGCGGACGGCCATGACCATCAGGTCGACATAGCGGATCTGATCATCGGGATGGAGCCGGTCGTACATCCCGGCCGTGGCCCGAACAAGTTTTTCGAGCCGGTCGGGGGGATAGAAGGCGGGGTTATCCAGAGGATCGATCTGGACGATGGAAGGGAAGAGTTGCTCGACCAGGAGGCGGATTTTTTTGCCTCCTGAGGTGGTGGCGATGAGCTCGGGGCAGACGACCGGGTCGGTCTCGCGCACGACCGGAAAGATTTCCCATGCGACGAAGGGAAAGTAGCTCCGCTTGTCGAAAGTGAAATGGCCAAGGATCATCGCGCCAATGAGAAGCCCCAGGACAAGACGGTGGGGAATGGGCATGCCGGCCACCCAACCGGTGATTTGGGGGGAGTAACAGAAACCGCGCAGGACGATGATGAGGAGGAGTCCCTGGGCGGCAACGGTGAAAGGGATGAGGGGAGAGAAACCGACAAGGGGAACGCAGATAAACGCAATCAGGGTAAGAATCGCGACAAGGGAGAGCGGGGGCCGCCAAGCGGATCGGCGCACGGGCGGGCTCATGCTTTGAGGCTGTCCGAAAAGTGGGCGTGGGTCACGCCGAATGAGTTTTTTGCCTCGGGGCAAGGAGTCGAGCGAGGAGCATAGCCAGGGTGCTACGTGACGAGCGAGCGACATCGCCCCAAGGCAAAAAGACTTCGGCCCGGAGGGTAACGTCGAATTTGGGGTGCTGCGCACGGCAGCTTGATGCTGGTGAAGCTTTACTGCCGTCCGCAGGACCTCGTCGTTCGCGCCTCGATTCGGCCCAAATTCGACTCGTTACGTGGCCCACGCCCACTTTTCGGACAGCCTCTTGCGACGTAGCAGGGCGGTCTGGCAGCGTGAAGATGAATCGCTGGGTGGAGTGGGAATATTAGCCCGTTTTTTATATTTTGAGATGGCGTAATGACGACCGGTCAGTGCCCCACATTCGCCTTCGGAGTTGCATTCAACGCCGCTTGGCGCTCGTTGTAAATCCGGACGCTCCGCAGGGAATAAACCGCCCGTTCCAGTTGCCGGTCGACGATCTTTGCCGCATCCGCCACCTCGTTCGGCGAGAGCGCCTGCTGCGATTCAGCCTGCAAGATACCCCGTTCCTCCGCGTCCGTGATCGGCACCTCGATGTCGGGCGTAATACCCACCCCTTGGATCGACTTGCCGGTCGGCGTGTAATACTTTGCGGTCGTCAGCCGCAGTCCTACACCGTTGCCCAGCGGTTGTACCGACTGCACTGATCCCTTCCCAAATGTCGTCTCTCCCACCAGGATCGCCCGGTTTAAATCCTTCAGCGCGCCCGCCACGATCTCCGATGCGCTCGCGCTGTAGCCGTTGATCAGCACCGCCATGGGGTAGCCGGTATGTTCCCGTTGCCCGCGCGCGAGAAACTGCTGTGCCTGGTCCGGCGTCCGCCCCTTGGTTGACACGATTATCGTGCCCGGCGGCACGAATTTTCCCGCCACATCCACCGCCGAGTCGAGCAGCCCGCCCGGATTGTTTCGTAAATCAATCACCAGCGCCTGCATGCCCTGCTGTTCCAGCCCCTCCAGCGCGTGGTCAACTTCGTCCGGCGTGTTTTCTCCGAACTCCTCGATCCGGATGTAGCCGATCTTGTCCTGCCCCGCCAGCGTTGCCGGAAGCATCCGCGCGGCCTTCACCGAGGCCACCCGAATCATCTCCCGCGTTAGCGTTACTTCAAAAACGGTACCGCCGCCCGGCGCGCCTGCCACTGGATGCAACAGCGTTAGCGCTGTCTTTTCTCCCGGATTGCCCTTCAGCGTGTGGATCGCCATCGCCAGCGTCATCTTCTCCGTGCTCTTGCCGTTGATCCGCAGGATACGGTCCCCCGGCATCAGCCCGGCACGTCCGCCTGGCGAATCCTCCATCGGTGACAAAATCACGATGGCGTTGTTCTTCATCCCCAGGACGATACCGAGCCCGTTGAACTCCCCTCTGGTCTCCCGCTGCATGTCCTGGAAAGCGTCTTCGTCGAGGAACTGGCTGTGCGGGTCGAGTGATCCCAGCATCCCGCGCAGCGCCGCATAGGTCAGGTCCCTGTAGCCGACCTTGCTCTCGTCCACATAATCCAGTCGCACCATCTGCAGCACCCGTGCAAATAGCAGCGTGTACTGGTAACTTTCGTCCGTCGGCTCGGTGCCCGCCGCCGGTGAGGAGGGTCGCCCGTTCTCCCATCCGAGCACGCCCGTGAGAAGCATGAATGCCGTCAACAGAATCGTCAGGCGTGCGCGGGCCATTCGCCTAGACTAGGATGCGTTTACAAAATAAGGCAAGACTGGCGGGTCGATTTTGGATGGTGCCGTGGGCTGGGATAGAAACCGGCATTACCAGTCCGATTTTACAGGCATTCTCCAGTCACCGGAGGGCCAGACTCAATCCGCAACGCGCCCTTGGCTAATCTCGAGATAGCCCCTATCGTAGTGGTGTGATTGCCGCCAATAAAAACGACATTCTGGATTCCTTTCTTTTTGTTTATTTCCGTTATCTCACCCGTCGCGCTTTCCACACGATTGCAGGGAGGGGATTCGAGCATCTGCGCCAGCTTCCCGACGATCGCCCCGTCATCCTCTTTTGCAATCACACCAACTGGTGGGACGGCCTCATCATCTACCTGCTAAGCCGAAAAATGCCCCACAAGGCCGTCTATTGCATGATGGAGGAGAAGCAGCTCAAGCACTACCGCTTCTTCACCTGGCTGGGCGCCTTCTCGGTCGATCTTAGCAGCCCGCTTCGCTCCGCCGCTTCCCTTCGTTACGCGCAACGCTTACTGCAGAAAAACGACACCGCCATTTGGCTCTTCCCCCAAGGGCGCCTCTGCCGCCAGAACGAGCCGATCGAGACCAGGCCCGGCACCGATTATCTGGCCCAGAACGCTCCCCACGCCCTGCTCGTTCCCGTGGCGCTCCGGTACGACTTTTTTCGCGAAGACCGGCCCAACTCGCTCATTGAGGTTGGTCGCCCCTTCCAAGCCATCGACAGCTCGGATGGCCGCATTGCACAGGAGTGCAACGATGCCTTTGCGCGGGTCACCCAGGCCGCACAAGCCCAGGACCTTACCGGCTTCGAACTCCTCTTTCGACCCCGGCTTACCATTAATAAGCGGTGGCAATGGGTGAAACTCGCCCTTACCGGACGGCTGCACGAGTTCAGCCCGATGAATTAAGGCTGCGAGATCGTCGTTTTATTCTTGTCTGGCGGCGGAGTTTGGGTCGGCGCAGGCGTCACGTCGACTTCCGGTTTCAGGGGGATCACTTCGTTCGACTTCAACACTTCAGACTCAGGCGGCGGCTGCACCGTCGCACCGCCCCACATCACGCGCCACGGTTTTTGCGCCAGGGTCAGCGTCAGCGCCTTTGCGTTCGAGCTCACCACCTTCAGGTTGTCCGTTGCCACTCGCAGATTCGCCAGTACGTCGTTGATCCGATCCTTGCTATCCGGCGTGCTCAGGTTTCCCAGCACGGCATTGCCGTTCACCAAAAACTTGTTCGCGTTGTCCATCAGTGGGGGCAGGTCCGTTTCCATCTTCTGGCTTAAGCTATCAAGCCGGTTCAGGACCGGTTCCAACTGGGTGATCATGACATTGGCCTTCTCCAGGGCTTCGCCGGCGGGCTGGATCAGGTTGGACAGGTCAAACGGCATCTGACCTTGCACGATCGACCCGTCCTTGAGCGCCGGGCTGTTCGGATCCGGGCCGGGGGTGATCAGTACATATTTCGCGGAAATTCCAATCCCGTCCTGTTTGATCTCCGCCGTCGAGTCCTCCCCAATCTCCAGGTCCTGGTCGATCTCCACCACAACTTCGATGCAGTTGGTCAATTTTGTGTTGGGATCCTGTGTCTGCTCCTTGCGCGGCACCAGCCTTATTGATTTTACGCGTCCAACCGTTGCGCCCGCGTATTTCACCGAGGTGTTCGAGGCTATGCCCGTCGCGTTTGGGAATCGAAGGATCAGATCGTAGTGCGTTCCGCCGAACGACCACTTTCCAATGGCGAAACTGAGCGCGGCGGTCATCAGGATGGCGGCGACCAATGCGATGATGGCGATGGTGGCGTTGATTTGATTTTCTTTCATGGCTTTCTCCTGGCGGTGTCGGCGATTAGGTTTGTTTTTTGAGGCTGTTGAGCCAGTCGTCCTTCGAAAGTTTGAACGGGATGGGCCCGTCGGCGTGACCGTTGATGAATTGCTGTAAATTTGGGTTGGGGTTCTGCTTAACCTCCTCCGGCGTGCCGGAAACGAGCACTTTGCCATCGGAAAGATAGATCATCTGGGTGCCGATGCGGAAGGCGCTGGTCATGTCATGGGTGACCACGACCGCGGAAATGCCGAGCATGCGGGTCAGGTCGAGAGTCAGCTTGTCGATCGTGGCCGTCGTCACGGGATCGAGGCCCGAGGTCGGCTCGTCGCAGAAGAGCAAATCGGGGTCCAAGGCCAGTCCTCGCGCCATGCCGACGCGTTTCTTCATGCCGCCCGAGATTTCGGCGGGCTTGAGGTGCTCAAAACCGTTCATCCCGACCATCTCCAGCTTCAGCCGTGCCATGAGTTCGGCGATGCTGGGGGAAACATCGCTCGATTCCAGGATCGGCAAGGCCACGTTTTCGCCCAAGGTCAGCGAGTTGAACAGGGCGCTATACTGGAAGAGCATTCCGAAACGCTTGCGTACCGAGGAGAGTTCGCGGTCGTTGAGCTTGGTGATCTCGGTCCCGTCGATGAAGACCTCGCCCTCGGTGGGCTTGAGCAAGCCGATGAGGACTTTCAGCAGGGTGCTTTTGCCGCAGCCGCTGCCGCCCATGATGATGAGGATTTCGCCGTGTTTGACCTTGAAGCTCACATTGGAAAGGACCTTGCGTTTGCCGTCGAAAGATTGCGTCACCCCCCGGGCCTCGACGGCGTAGGGTGACTTGTGTTTGTTGGAGGGCGCCTCGCTCATGAGAAATAGATTAATGCCGTCAAAATCGCGTCCATGGCAAGCATGGAGGTAAGCGACGTGACCACCGACTTGGTCGTCGCCTTGCCCACGCCCTCCGCGCCGCCCTTGACCGTGATGCCGTAGAAGCAGCCGACCGTGCCCACGATCGCGCCGAAAACCAGCGCCTTGAGCAGGCCCGAATAGAGGTCCTTCTGCTCCACGGCGTCAATGGAGCGCTGGACGTAGTAGACCGGGTCGAGGTGCAGGCTGGCCACGCCGATCACCCAGCCCGAGAAGAGCCCGATGCCCTCGCCCAGTACCGTCAGCACCGGCATCATGAGGATCATGGCCAAAAGCCGTGGCACGACGAGGTACCTCACCGGGTCGATGCCCATGACGTTGAGGGCATCGATCTCCTCGGAAACGGCCATGGTACCCAGTTCCGCCGTGATGGACGAGCCGGAGCGGCCGATGACGATGACGGCTGTGATGAGAGGGCCGATCTCACGCAGGACCGAGAAGGCGACGAGATCGGCCACCATGTCGGTAGCGCCCAACTTGTCGAATTGCCCCGCGCCCTGTATCGCCAGTACGACGCCGAGCAGGAAATTGGCCAACGCCACCGTCGGCAGCGAGGCAACACCGATGCGCACCATCTGGGCAAAAAGGGCCGTGACCTTCCAGCTAAGCATCCAGCCTCCCGGCCCCTTGCGGGGTGTGAAAATACAGGCGAAGGCCCGCAGGGACAGTTGTGCGTACTCGAGCAGCATGATGGTGCCCTTTCCTTCCGCGCCGCGTCTAGGCCTTCAGTGCGGCCAACCCCGCGGCGACATCGGGATGCAGGGAAAAGATTTGTTCCAAGCGTACGATCTCGAAGACATTCTTCACGCGCGGACTCAAGGCGGCCAGCGCCAGTTTACCTTCAAAGCCGCGCACGCCTTGGAAGTACTCGATCAGTGTGGCCAGTCCGGACGAATCGATGTAATTGACGCCGGCAAAATCAAGCAGCAGCTTAGGCGTCTTTTGTGATATTTTGGAGCGTAGGAACGTCCGCAATTGCGGTGAAGTTTCCAAGTCGATGTCGCCCGTAATCGACACGACGGACACGGCATCCTCGGTTCGTTCGCTGATTTGCATCAGCATAGAGCTATCAACCTTCCAGCGTGAGGAAAGCCAAATCTTTGCCCTGATGCAAATATTCGATCAACGGGGAGATTGGCAAGACTTCAATTTCGGCTTTGAAAGCGACGCGCGATTTGCGTTCAATCGTGCGGAACATTGTTCAATTCCAGTCGTCGGCTCAGATAACGCTCGGCCCGCATGATCGCGCGGAACTTGATGAGGTCCTCCTCCATCGAGCCGCTCAAAATCGTGTACTTGTAGAGCGGCCACATCTTCGACTCCTTCTTTCCCGTTTGCAGCCGTTGTTGCACCTGTTCCTCGGTCTCAGTCCCCCGTTTGCGCAGCCGCTTCTCAAGTTCCTCCAGCGTTGGCGGCATAATGAACACGTCCACCAGTGAATCCTTCACCATCGGATCGTCCGTTTCGCGGATCGAGGCCGCCCCTTGCACGTCGATATCGAGCAATACATCGGTTCCCTGCGTCAGGGCCTTCTTCACTGTCGTCTTCAGCGTGCCGTAGTAATGATGCCCGTGTACCTGGGCATATTCGAGCATCTCCCCGTTCCGCACCTTGCTCAGAAAATCCTCCTGCGACAGAAAATGGTAATCGACCCCGTCCTCCTCGCCCGCCCGCGGGGGGCGTGTCGTGCACGAAATCGAGTAGATGAAATCAGGCGTCGAACGCAGATTTTCACAGAGCGTGCTTTTGCCGGTGCCTGATGGCGCGGAAATAACGAAGAGGATACCCTGGCGGCGAAAGAGGGGATGGCTCATTCAATATTCTGAACCTGTTCCCGCAATTTTTCCAACTCTGTTTTCATTCCCACCACGATTTGGCTGATGGCGAGAAAGTTGGCCTTGTTGCCCATCGTGTTCGTCTCCCGGAACAACTCCTGGAGCAGAAAATCGAGCGTCCGCCCCACCGGCTCGTCCTTGTTCAGGTGCCCCAGGAACTGTTCGAGGTGGCTCCTCAGCCGCGTTAGCTCCTCTGAAATGTCGCTCCGGTCGGCGAATAACACGATCTCCTTGAGCAGCCGTTCGTCCGAGGCTTCCATTTCCAGGCCCGCCTTGGCGGTCCGGTCCAACAGCGCACCCCGGTGATGCTCGATCACCTTTGGCGCCAGCGCCGCGATCTCCTTCACGCTTTTTTGGATCGACGCGACCCGCGTCCGCAAATCGGCGGCCAGCGCGCGTCCTTCCCGCTTGCGCATCTGCACGAACTGTCCCAGCGCCGCGTGCAGCGCCTTCTGCAGCGCCGGCCATGCCCTGGCCGTCGGCACCTCCGCGTCGTCCGACGCCAGCACGCCCGGCCCCCGCAACACTTGATCCAGCGTCACTTCGCCGCCGAGCTTCAGCGCCTTGCGTGCCGCTTCGAGCTGGTCCCGGTAGGAGCGTGCCGCCGCCAGGTTGATGGCGCCGGCCGGCGACCCGCCCTTCGCGTGCAGCCCCACCGCCACGGTCAGCCGTCCGCGCGAAAGATGGGCGTTGATTTCGTCCCGCAGGCGGGGTTCCAGTTCCAGCAACGCGCGCGGCAGCGACAGCGCGATCTCCGCCTGTTTGCGATTCACCGAACTCAACTCGACCGCGATCTGCCGTCCGTCGAACGACGCCGTGCCGCGGCCATAACCGGTCATGCTGCGCATAGTTCTCCTAGTGTAGCGGTGGTCGGCGACCGTCGCACTTTAAAAATACTTTCCGTCAGCACTAGGTTTTGGAGGCTCGTTCGCGGGTAGGGGTACGGCGGTGATCTTCCGCAATATTTTCAGACAATAGCCCTTTTCTTTGCATGAAACGGGCGGGACGAGAATTTGGATGAAGCCTTCAAACTGCCACGACTCCAACGCCTTTGTGATGGCCTCCCAATCAACTCGGTTGTCATCATTTTCGAGGTCCAAGAACAAAAATCCGATATCTCCTTTGCGTACCAAGTCTGAACCGACTTCTAAATTTCCGTTTAACGTCTCCTGCAACAGGTAGAGATTGTTGATGAACTCTGAAGCTGTCATGCTGAAATAATTAGAGATCCTTCGACAAGCTCAGGATGACAGCATGAGAAATTACAACCCCAGCATCTGCGCGACCTGCTGCACGTCCTTGTCGCCGCGGCCCGAGAGGCACACGATGATCGTTTGGTCGGGACGCAGCGTCGGCGCCAGCTTCATCGTCTCGGCGATGGCGTGGGCGCTCTCCATCGCGGGGATGATGCCCTCCATCTCGCTCAGGAACCGGAACGCTTTTAACGCGTCGTCGTCGGTGCAGAACGTATATTCGGTCCGGCGCTCGTCGCGCAGCCAGGCGTGTTCCGGCCCCACTGCCGCGTAGTCGAGGCCCGCCGAAATCGAGTGGGTGTTCATGATCTGCCCGTTGCTGTCCTGCAAAATGAAGGTCCGCGCGCCCTGCAGGACGCCGAGGCTGCCGCCCTGGAACCGCGCCGCGTGCTGCCCGGCCTGGATGCCGTATCCTCCGGCTTCCACGCCGATGCAGCGGACCTGCTTGTCCTCGAGGAACGGATAAAAGAGGCCGATGGAGTTGCTCCCGCCGCCGACGCAGGCCACCAGCACGTCGGGCAGGTGCTCCTCGCGCTCGAGAATTTGCCGCCGGGCCTCGTCGCCGATGACGCGGTGAAAATCGCGCACCATCATCGGATAGGGATGCGAGCCGAGCGCCGAGCCGAGAATGTAGTGGGTGGAGCGGACGTTGGTCACCCAGTCGCGCATCGCCTCGTTCACGGCTTCCTTCAGCGTCTTTTGCCCGGCGGTCACCGGCACCACCGTCGCGCCGAGGAGGCGCATCCGCGTCACGTTGAGGGCCTGCCGTTCCATGTCGACCGCGCCCATGTAGACGACGCATTCAAGTCCGAACCGCGCCGCGACCGTCGCCGTCGCCACGCCGTGCTGGCCCGCGCCGGTCTCGGCGATGATCCGTTTCTTGCCCATGCGCCGCGCGAGCAAAACCTGGCCCAGCGCGTTGTTGATCTTGTGCGCGCCGGTGTGGAGCAGGTCCTCGCGCTTCAAATAAATCTTTGCCCCGCCCAGCCGTTCGGTCATTCGCGCTGCGCGATAGAGCGGCGTCGGGCGGCCCGCGTATTCCTCAAGGAGGAATTTCAACTCGGAGCGGAACGCCTTGTCAGCCTTGGCCTTTTCGTACTCCTGCGCCAGTTCGTGCAGCGGCGCCATCAACGTTTCGGGCACGAACATGCCGCCGTAAGGACCGAAATGGCCGGTCGAATCGGGGACCTGGGTCAGAACTTTTTGCATATCCGGATAAATTCGCGCAGCTTTGCGTGGTCTTTTTTGCCGGGGGAAGCCTCGACCCCGCTGCTGACGTCGACGGCGTAAGGATGCACCGTTTCAATCGCTTTCGCAACATTTTCGGGGTCCAGTCCGCCGGAGAGAATCAACGGTTTCGCGGTCCGTTGCTTGAACGCCACCGCCAGGCTCCAGTCGAAAATCCGACCCGTGCCGCCGTGGTCCGTCGAGGGCGTGTCGAGCATGAAGGCCGAGACCGCGTAGGCCGCCGGGTCGAACTCCGCCGCGCGGTCCGCCGGAAAAACCTTGATCACCGGCAGGTACTTGCTGACCGCTTTCGCATGGACGGGCGATTCCTGCCCGTGAAGCTGGGCGATGCCGAAATGCTTGAGCTGTTTCCTCCAGCCGAGATTTGAGAACTCCTTGTTCGCGTTCACCGTTACTGCCACGGTCTGAACGAACGGGGGCAGCTTATCGATGATTTCGATGGCACGCTCGATCGGAATGAACCGCTTGCTCGCCGGGTAAAGAATGAAGCCCAGCGCGTCCGCACCCGCGTCCACCGCTGCTTTCGCGTCGTCAAGATTGGTAATTCCGCAAATTTTGATGCGCATATTTTTAAAAATGTCATCCTGAGCTTGTCGAAGGATCTCTAACTATTTTGCTTACGCCACTTCCTGAAGAAAGAATATCCATATCCATCCCTTCGGTAATCTGTTCAAAAAGATCGCACCATCTGGGATTCATTCGTTCGATGAGAGTGATTTTCTTCTCCCGGCGCCATCCTTTCAATTGCTTTTCTCTAGCAATGGCACTTAGCGGATCGGGATAATCTTCGTAATAAATCAATTTGGTGGCCTGATAACGCTTCGTGAATCCTTCAATCAGCCTCGCGCGATGATCGTGAATGCGGCTTTCCAGGGAGCCGGTCATTCCGATGTACAGCACGGTATGGTTTTTATTGGTGACGATGTAGACGTAGTACACAGGAACAGGGAATGATAAGAGATCCTTCGACAAGCAAGGATGACCGCGCTTTTTAAGATTTTAACAAAAGTTCCGCCAACTTCTCCGGTACATTCTTGGCCCGCATCAGCGTTTCTCCGACAAGGACGGCGTTGATCCCGCAGGCGCGGACGCGGCGCACGTCATTGGCTGTTTTGATCCCGCTTTCGCTCACGGCCACGGCGTGGTTCGGAATTTCCTCGGCCAGCGTTTCGGTCGTGGCCAGGTCGACCTCGAAGGTCTTCAGGTTCCGGTTGTTGATGCCGATGATGTCGGCGCCGAGGTCGAGCGCGCGGTCCATCTCGTCCAGGTCGTGCACTTCGACCAGCACGTCGAGCTGACAGGCCTTGGCCTGATGATAAAGCTTCAGCAACGTCTCTTCGTCGAGGCTCGCCACGATCAGCAGGATCGCGTCGGCCCCGGCGACCACGCTCTCGTAGATTTGCAGTTCGTGGACGATGAAATCTTTGCGCAGCAGGGGCAGCTCGACCTGTTCCCGGATCTGCTTCAGATAGGCAAGGTGGCCGCCGAAATATTTCTCATCGGTCAGCACGCTCAGCGCGTGCGCGCCGCCCCGGGCATACTCGCGCGCCTGGGAGAGGGGATCGAAATTGGGCGCGATGACGCCTGCCGATGGCGACGCCTTCTTCACCTCGGCGATGACGGCCACGTCGTTGCCGCGCTCCAACGCCGGGCGGAAGGGACGGAAATCGTTCCGTAACAGCGCCTGTTTGCGCAACTCGGCGGCAAGGGGCTCCAGCCGCTTGATTTCGGCTGCCTTGCTTGCGTTGATTTCGGCCAGTTTGTTCATGGGGAAATTTTAGACAGGATTAACAAGATTAACAGGATTGGGGAAGACAACTGATTTTAGACAGGAAGAACATGAGGACATGAAATGGGAGAATGTAGGAATTGTCGTAGGTTGGATTATTTGTAACATGGCAAGGCTATGACGACGAAGGTTTCGAATAAAGGGCAGATTGCCGTCGAATTGCCGGACGAAGAAGCAATTGATTTGCTCCCTTCTCGCAAAGTAACGCAGGAAGTGCTCGATCTTCTCGATGAAGGCCAAGCCGGGTGAGAATGATTACTCCTCGTCCGTATCGGCATCGGAACGTTTCTTGCCGCGGAGGAAAGATTCGATGAAGGCGTTGAGGTCGCCGTCCATCACCCCCTGCACGTCGCTGGTCTGCTCGCCGGTGCGGAGGTCCTTCACCATCTGGTAGGGCTGGAAGACATAGGAACGAATCTGACGGCCCCAGCCGATCTCGCCCTTTTCGCCGTAGTGCTTTTCCATCTCGGCCCGCTTCTTGTCCATCTCCATCTCGTAGAGGCGGGCCTTGAGAACGCTCATGGCCGTGGCGCGGTTCTTGATCTGCGAGCGCTCGTTCTGGCAGGTGACGACAAGGCCCGTCGGGAGGTGGGTGATCCGCACCGCCGAGTCGGTCGTGTTGACCCCCTGGCCGCCGGGACCGCCTGAGCGGTAGACATCGACGCGGATGTCCTTTTCCTCGATCTTGATGTCGATGCTGTCGTCGACCTCGGCGATCACGTCGAGCGACGCGAACGAGGTCTTGCGCTTGCCCGCCGAGTTGAAGGGCGAGATGCGGACGAGCCGATGAACGCCGTGCTCGGCCTTGAGCCGGCCGTAGGCGAATTCGCCTTTGACCTGCACCGTGGCCGAGCTGATGCCCGCTTCGTCGCCGGGCTGGATGTCGAGCATCTCGGTTTTATAGCCCGACTTTTCCGCGAAGCGCTGGTACATCCGCAGGAGCATGTTGGCCCAGTCGCACGCCTCGGTGCCGCCCGCGCCGGAGTGGAGCGTGATGATGGCGTTGTTGCGGTCCATCGGCCCGCCGAGCAGCACGCGCAGTTCGAGCGCGTCAAGCGATTTTCCCAACGCGTCGAAGTCG
>JAJSLI010000130.1 GCA_021272315.1 Methylacidiphilales bacterium
GATGAAATCGTCCCACCAAGCCTGGCCGACTTTCTCATGAAGGACGGTGCCGCCCACGACGGCGAGTTTCTGGGTCTTGGGCGCGAGAAAGATCAGCAGGTTGATTTTGTCCGTGTCGGTTTCGAGCTTGCGCTTGCGAAACTCGTGATGGGCGGCGGCAAGGGGATCGGTGACGTTGCGATGGCTGATGTAGACGACGATCCTGCCGGAGACTCCTTCCTCGGCGGATAGAATCGCCTGATGGATGCGTTGGTGCTCCAGGGCGCTTAAAAAGTGTTTTACCTTCATGGTCAAAAGCGGGATTTACCAGCCGCCACCCGCGCAGCCGCCGCCGGAACAGCCGCCGCCGCCGCTAAATCCTCCCCCTCCTCCGAATCCGCCGCCACCGCCGAATCCTCCACCAAATCCGCCGCCGCCATACCCACCGCCAAACCGGTTGCTGCTCCAGCCGCCGGTGGTGTAGACGGTGGAGCCTAATATGCCGGAACGGAATATCAGCAAAAGGAGAAGAACCCAAACTATGAGCATGAATATCCCGACGCCGTTATTCCCATTCTGCTCGTCAGCGACGGTGGACCCGGTGCCTTTGTACTCGCCGCGCGTTGCCGCGAGCATGGCATCGAGGCCCGCCTGGATGCCACCGGCGTAATTCCCCTGGCGGAACTGAGGCGTGATCACCTGCGTGATGATATTCTTGCAGGTCGCGTCGGGGAGCGCCCCCTCCAGTCCGCGCCCCGTGGCGATGAACATCTTGCGGTCATGGATGAAGATGAAAAGAACCGCGCCGTTGTCCTTCCCCTTTTGGCCCACGCCCCACGCGTTGTAGGCATTCGTGGCATATTGGGCAATTTCAGCATCGGGCGGCAGGTCGGAGTAAATCGCGATGAGAATTTGATTCGAGGTATTGCGCTCGAAGTTCTCGAGTTGATCGTTGATTCTCGAGAGAGTGGCCGCGTCGATCACTCCGGCCTGATCGGTGATGTACCGATCGGGTTTGGGCGGGAGGGCCTGGGCGAAAAGAGGACCCGCTGTCAGGCCGAGCAGGAGCAGCAGCGTCAGGAACCGCGCCTGCCATACCCGCATGCTGGGTTGCATGATCATGAGCTTTGGCAGTTTGCTGAAAAAGGCCGTCATCCTGAGCGTGTCGAAGAATCTCTCACTATTTCTTCGGAGAGCTTTCTTTGAAGTAAAATGGTTAGAGGTCCCTCGACAAGCTCGGGATGACAGCATTTTTAGAATAAAGGCCTTTTTCAGCAAGCTCCTAGTGGGCGGTCGCGGCGTTGGTCAGGTTGTCGAAGTTGACCGCGGGCGGGACGTCGCTTCCTTCCTTCGCCTGGAAATAGGGCCGGGTGGTGAAGCCGTACATCCGAGCGATGAACATGGAGGGAAAGCTTTGCACGGCGGTGTTGTAGCTCTGGGCAGCCACGTTGAAGTGATTGCGGGCCGTGGTGATCCGGTTTTCGGTTCCTTCCAATTGGGCCTGGAGATCAAGGAAATTTTGATTGGCCTTAAGGTCCGGGTAATTCTCCGAGACCACGAGCAGCCGGGAGATGGCGTTTCCGAGCGCACCCTGGGTCTGCTCGAACTTCTGGAGTTGGGCGGGATCGGTGGGCGCGGTATTGGGGTCGATCTTCATCTGGCCAACGCTGGCGCGGGCGTCCGTGACGGCGATCAGGGTCGATTTCTCGAAGTTTGCCGCACCCGAGACGGTACTGACGAGGTTGGGGATCAGGTCGGTGCGGCGTTGATACTGGTTCTCGACTTCGGCCCACTGGGCGTCGACTCCCTGCTTGAGGCTGACCAGATTGTTGTAGCTGTCCGCCGCCGCACCAAAAACGATGAGCGCGAGAACGATGAGGCCGAGGATGGCAACGCCCACACAGCCGATAAGATATTTACCCATGGCGGTTGATAATTTCCGCCTAGGCTAATGGGTTTTCCCGCTTTGGAACAGTGAAAACGAAAACCGGCCGGCGGGGCGGCGCATGCCTGCGAAGGCCGAAATCCGTCGCCCTTTCAGGGCGAGTTTTGCTTCTATCATCTACCGGTGGTTGTCGCCACCGGCTAATATCCTCCCAATCCTCCGGATTGGGGCTGAATTATCCTAAAACAGACTTATCTTAACGCCATTCGGGACAGAAACCGTTTTCTCTGGTAGGAACGACTAAGAACTAAAAATTGCCTAGCGCCCGACGGAAACCGTGGAGTTCCCGTTTTCCGATACGCCCCTACCTTTCCGCCCATCCCCGAATGTCCTCCCCCGGCCCGATCCCCGTTGCCTCCATTGCCGCGTCCGACCGCGTACCGTTCCTGCAAAAGATCATGTTCAGTGCTGGCGGGACGATGGATTTCGTGTCCACCGGGCTGCTCACCTCGGTGCTCTGGATGCCCTATTTCAATATCGGCCTCGGGATGAGCCCGGCTCTGCTGGGCGTCGTCCTGATGGTCTTGCGGGGCTGGGACGCCTTCGTCGATCCGGTCATGGGCAATTTTTCCGATAACCTTCGCACCCGCTGGGGTCGGCGGCGTCCCTGCCTGGCGGTGGGCGCGGTACTCACGGCGGCGCTTTTTCCGTGGTTCTGGCGCCTGCCCGCGCATTGGTCCGAATCGTGGCAGGTCGCCTATCTCATCGTGTTGGGAATGATCTTTTTCGCCTCGTTCAGCTGCTGGTCGATGCCCTACTACGGACTGCAATTGGAACTGACTCCGAACTATGATGAGCGGACACGGTTGACGGCCTGGATGTCGTTGTGCAGCAAGTTCAGCGGGTTGGGAGGCGGTTGGATTTTGGCGGTGCTGACCAGCCAGTGGTTCAATAATCCCATCACCGGCAAGCCTGATATTGTCCATGCGGTGCAGACTGCCAGCTGGTTCTTCGCCGTCCTCATCCTGATAACGGGCATGTTGCCGCCGCTCTTTGTCAAAGAACGCTATTACAAGAGCGAGACCAGCCATCAACCGCGCGATCCGCTCTGGCAGAGCATCCGGGAATCGGTGCGGTGCCGGCCTCTCTGGTTCCTCATCGGCATCTCCTTTTTTCTCGTGCTCGGCGACGCGTCCGGCAACGCCCTGGGCCAATACATGAACATCTATTACATCAACCGGGGCCATCTCTCCCAGGCCTTCATGATCGGCGGCTGGGTCTCGAGCGCGACCTTTGTGACGGGCATCGTCTGCATCCCGTTTTGGACCTGGATGGGCGAGAAATTCGACAAGAAGACCGTGGTGTGCGTGCTTCTGACCGGTGGTGTGTTCGGGAATTTTCTCAACTATTTTTGCCTGCGCCCCGACATGCCGTATCTCCAGATGGTCCCGGCGCTGTTTGGGTCGATGGTGATCACCGCCGTCTGGCTTTACCTGCCCTCCATGAAGGCGGACGTGGCCGATTACGACGAACTAGACACGCACCGCCGACGCGAGGGGGCCCTGAACGCCTTTTACTCCTGGTTCATCAAGGCGGCTCTCACGACCGGGGCGGGCGTCGGCGGCTGCCTGGTTCAGTTTTCGGGCTTTCGCGCCGCCCTGGTCGAGCAGCCTCCCGAGGTGCTTCAACACATGCGATGGATTTATCTCTCCGTGCCCGCCCTATTCTATAGTTGTACCATCATTTTTATCTGGCACTACCCCCTCAATCGAAAGCGCATGGCCGCCATCCGCGCCGAGTTGGAAATACGCCGCGGCAAAATGTGACTTCGGCGCAGGCAGGATCGACCCACTTGGACCCCGCTTTTTGCGGTTCATGAAGGACTTGCTTTACGGTCGGTTTGGGTTATGTAGAGCTTTTGAAATGACCCAGGCTAATTCTGTTAGTTCCCCTGTGTTGAGCGCGGCGGATATCGAAAGCTTCCTGACGTTCGGCTTTGTCCATTTGACCAACTGTTTCGATACTTCGCCGGGCAGTGTCGCCAACCGCTGGGTTGAGGAAAGCTGGGTGCGCAACGGCCTTTCGTCCATGGATCGCTCGACCTGGCCGAATGACAAGATCCACATGCCGACCTTGGAAAAGGTTCGCGTGCGCGATTTTTCTCCGTACGCCTTTGCCGCCATTTGCGAGTTGTGCGGTGGCGAGGAGCGGGTCGTCGACGATCTTTCCTGGGGAAACGGCTTCATCGCCAACTATGGCTTCGGGCGTGACAAGGAATGGGTGCCTCCAAGCCCCGGGGCGGGTGGCTGGCACG
Source organism: Methylacidiphilales bacterium (assembly GCA_021272315.1). Lineage (GTDB taxonomy): Bacteria > Verrucomicrobiota > Verrucomicrobiia > Methylacidiphilales > UBA1321 > JABDGH01. Next base: position 4,179 of record JAJSLI010000130.1, read on the forward strand.
CGGACGGCGATTTTTTCCTCCACTTTCTTGATAGCGCGGAACAGGCGCTGCTTGTGGTGGTTCTTTTCAGCGACATCCATCCGCGTGGAGGAGGCACCTTTATCGCCTGCGATTCCGTTCCAATCGTTGCCCGCTATCTTGCCGCACATCCGGAAGGGGCCCAGCCGTCGGGATTTCCGTTCAAGGAGTTTATCAAGGAGTGTCAGGATTGCCGCGAGACGACCGGCAAGGCGGGCGATGTGTTCCTGCTCCATCCCTTCATGCTCCATACGTCGAGCTACAATCACCGGCCCGAAGCGCGGCTCATGATCAATCCCGCCGCCCACCTTGGCCAGCCGATGCGCTTTGACCGCCGCTCCGACGGCTCAGCCTATTCGCCGGTGGAGAAAGCCGTCTTGAGAGCGTTGGGCGTGGATCATTATCCTTTCCAGCCAACATCCCCGCGGCAAAAAATCGTCCCGCCCCGCATGGCCCGCGAGCCGGAATTGCTGGCCAAAGAGCGCGAACGCCTGGCGGCGCTCAAGGCGTAGCCAGCCCTCCCCTGCTCTGCAATCGCCGCGCTGCCTGGGAAAATCCGTTACTTTACCGTTTCATTCCGGCAACCCGGTGCGGACAAACGCCTGCATCGTCGCGCATTCATGGCCCTCGGAAGGGCCGTGAGGTCGAACGGTGTAACGCCCGACGGCGGCGGGGACGATGAATGTTTCCGCATAGTGGATGATCAACGGTTCGAAGGCCCCCGTGGGACTTTCCACCAGCGCCTCCTCGCCTTCGACAAGGTTGAGCACATGGACGCCGCCGCGGGTGTCGTGGGGCACGGTTTTCGTGAACCAATGCCGCCGCGTCTCGATGAACTCGCGCTCATGAAGCCCGGTGCGTTCCTCACGCCACCCGTCCCCGCTGGCGAGGGGCTCGATGCAGTTGATGAGGTTGGACCGCGTCCATTTCGTTGTGCGATCCCACTGGATGTTGGCCGCACCATGCTCCAGATGAATCGGACGAGGTTTGCCGTCGAGGCCGAGCCGGCCCCAGTCCCACATCTTGAAGGTGAAAATGTAAGGGGTGGCGCTAATTTCCAGCACCATGGCATCCGCGCCGCTGCAATGCACCGTGCCTGCCGGAATCAGGAAATGATCGTGCTTTTGGGCCGGGAACCGGTTGGCGTAGTTCTCTGCCGGGAAGGGGGCCGCGCCGCCTTGCGCAAGTTGCAAATCGCGCAGCATCGCCGCCGGGTCCGCGCCGTCCTTGATTCCCAAATAGACGCTCGCGCCGGGCCGGGCGTCGAGGATGTAGTAACTTTCGTCCTGCGTGTAGTGCATGCCGAAATGGCGCTGGATGTATTCCGTGAGCGGATGCACCTGGAAGGAAAGGTTGCCGCCACCCACTGTATCGAGGAAATCGAAGCGGATCGGGAACTCGTCTCCGAACCGGGCATGCACCGCTTCCCCGAGCAGGGCGCGTGGCTGGTCGAATACGAGGTCCAGCGATGGAATTTCAAAACGCAAATCGCCGAAGCCGAGCAGCAGGCTGTTTTCCTCGGGCACGCAATCGAAGCACCATCCGAAGTTTTTCGAATGGCGATCCAGATCGCAGGCTTCCTTCATCCACTGTCCTCCCCACGGTGCTGGATCGAAGAACGGCACCACCCGAAAGGGGCGCGTGACGGCGTGGCGCAGGCCGCGACGCAACGCGTCGCCTTCAGCCAGCTTGGGTTTCTGTGAGTTGTGGGTGTCGAGGACATAATCCCACCGGGCGATGAGGCGACGCTTCCAACGGTCACAGACCCGCCAATCCACAAAGAAGGCGCGCTTGTATTGAAGGTTCGCGGCGAGGGTGCGGTTCTCAACCCCAAGATTGGACGCTTCGTTGCGCCGGTAGCGGAGTTGTCCTTCCCAGCGGGCAAGGTCGGCATAGACGAGGATGTCCGGCTCGGCTATCAGGCTTGCACCGCATCCGATGACGAGCACCACGCCTTCGGTGACGGCTTCCACCCGCGCGCGAAGCCGTCCCAGTTTTTCAGGATGGAAAAATTGAGGGAGGGTGAGACCGCAGAGAAATCCGAACACCGGATCGTCCCCGCCCAGAAACGGCGCCACCAGCGCGTCAATTTTTTCCGGCGCGAGCATGGCGTCGCCAGCCCGGAGCGTCAGGACGGGGGAAAGGCGCGATTGCAACTCGCGGAGCACCGAGGTCTCGTCCACGCCGGTGTAGCATTCCACGACGAGCGTCGTTTTTCTTGCCGCCCGTTGGGCCACGCCTTGGCTTAGGAGACGGGCAATGTCTTCCCATCCTTGGACGCAGCTGTTCTCGCCGCGGGGAACCTGAACGAAGGGATATTTGTCGTAGTTGGATGTTCTCATGAAAGTCGGGCCGGGTGAGTTTGCTTGAAGAGTACTTCGCATCCAATCAGCGCCGCATCATCGCCGAGAGAGGCCCCCACCACGGGAATTTGCAACGGCAGGCCGGCCATGCGCCTGTGAAGATGTTGTTCTATCGCGGGCAGAACGATGTCGCGGCTGCGCAGCACGCCGCCGCCGAGCACGACCACTTCCGGGTCATAGGCGAGCACGGCATTTTGCACGACCACGGCCCAGACCTTGAGGCATTCCCCGAGCAGAGACCGGGAACAGGCGTCGCCCCGGTTCGCGAAGGCGAAGAGTGTTTCGAAATCAATTTTTTTCGCGCCCTCCAGCGCGCTTCCCGCAAAATCACGCCGGGCTTTCGCCCGCTGCGGCAGTGTCGCGGTGGAAGCCAGGTCTTCCGCGCAACCGATGTTGCCGCAGCGTCCGGCGGCTCCGTCCCACGCCAGGGTGCTGTGTCCGAAAAGGGTCGCCGCGCGGTTGTTTGCGCCCCGGAAAAGGCGTCCGTCGGAGAGAGCCGCGCAGCCGATGCCCGTGCCGAGCGCCAGCATCACCACGTCGTTTTTTCCCCGGGCCGCACCCGCCGCCCATTCGCCCAGCAGGGCCATGCGCAAATCGTTCTCAAGTACGACGGGCAGCCCAAGACGTTCCTTGCCCCATGCGGCGAAGTCGATCTCCGGTGCTCCGGGAAATTTTTCGAATTCACCGAGCACGCGCTGTAGTTTGGGATCCGTCAAAAAAGGAAGCGCCAAGGCGGCTCCGGAACAGTCTTGAAGCGTAAAGCCTTTTTCTTTCAACAGCGTCTCCCATGCGCCGGCCACGGCTTCGAGCCGCTCCGACATCGGATGATCGGCGCAGGCATCGAGCCGGGCCCGTGCACAAACGCCTCCATCCCGCACGAAGCCAAGCTTGATCGTGGTTCCTCCGAAGTCGGCGGCAAGAATCATTTTAAGGCGCTTTCCACTCCACGATAGCCACGTCGTCGGAATTGGCGATTACGGACATACTTCGAGTGCTGTTATACCAGAACTCTTATCAAAAGTAGACACGGGTCGCGCCGGGAGGGATTTTGCTTGGTGGCGCGGAGTCGAGCGACGAGCATAGCTGGACTGCTACGTGAGGAGAGAGCGACAAAGCCACCAGGCCAAAGAAACCCGGCCCGAAGGGTTGCCTATTTTTTGGCTTCTGACAGCGTTGCTCGTTGGTCAGAGACCGCTGCGGGTATCCTCCCTCCTCGCGCCTCGTCAGAGGCCAAAAAATAAAGGCAACGCGACCCATGGCTACTTTTGATAAGAGTTCCAGCGTTAAGAGGTACTAGTCGAGCGTCTGCCGATAGCGCGTGATGCCGATGGTCAGGGCAACCACGGCAAAGAGAGCGATGGGCCATATTTCCGGGGCGATTTCCGAGATACCGTTTCCCTTGAGGAGAATGCCGCGGGCAATTCGCAGAAAATGGGTCAAGGGCAGAACTTCTCCAACGGCTTGCGCCCAAAGGGGCATGCCTCGGAAGGGGAAGAGGTAGCCGGAAAGCAAAATGGAGGGGAGAAAGACGAAGAAGGACATTTGCATGGCCTGGAGCTGGTTCTCCGCGATGGTGGAAAACATGATCCCCAGGGCGAGGTTGGCCACGATGAAAACAAACGCCGCAGCATATAAAAGCACGATACTGCCGAGGATGGGCACGCCGAAAAGAAAATGGGCCATGATGAGAATCAGGCTCAATTGCACGTAGCCGACAAAAATGTAGGGCGTGATTTTGCCCACCAGGACTTCCAAGGGGCGCGTGGGCATGGAGAGGAGGTTTTCCATCGTGCCGCGCTCGCGTTCGCGCGTGATGGCCAGCCCGGTGATCATGATCATGGTCATGGTGAGGATGACGCCCATGAGGCCCGGCACGATGTTGTACTGGGTGTTGATCTCGGGATTATAGAGCGGATGTACCTGCAGATCGAAGGGGCCGCTCGCGCCGTTTAGATAGGCCAGGGGGCCCTTGAGGTCGTTTTGCAGCGCGCTGGTGAGGAGCCCGCTGAGGGAACTGAGGGCGTAACCGGTGGCCACGGGATCGGTCGCATCGGCCTCGACCAGGATCACAGGTTTGTCGCCGCGGACCAAGTCGCGGGAAAAATTGGGAGGGATGCTGATCACGAATGTGACATCGCCCTGGTTGAGCGCCTCGCGGCCTTCCTCGTCGCTGTTCAACTGCCGGATGAAATCGAAGTAGGAGGTGTTCTTGAAAGCGTAGAGAATGCTCCGACCCAGCGGGCCCTTGTCGGCGAGGATCACGTCGACAGGCAAATGCCTCGGGTTCACGTTGATGGCATAACCGAAGAGAATGAGCTGAAGCAAGGGGATGCCCAGCATCATGGCGAAGGTGAGGCGGTCCCGGCGCATCTGGATGAATTCCTTGAGGATAATGCCCTTGAAGCGCTCCAACGAAAATTGGGGAAGCCAGTTCATGACGAGTCTTGGGCCGTCGATTTTTCCATGAGATGAATGAAGACTTCCTCCAGCCCGGAGGGAACCTTCTCCCACTGCTGGGGGCCCGCGCGAAACGGGGCGATGGCCTGTTCGAGCGCGGCGGAGTCAGCCCCGCTCACATGCAGCTTGGAGCCAAAGATGACGGCCTGTTCCACCCCGGGTTTTTGCCGGAGTTTTTCGGCGAGCTGGATGAGGTCGGGGCCGTGGACCGACCAGGTGGTCAGGCCGGCGTGGGCGATCACCTCGGCGACCGTCCCGTGGATCAGCAGGTCGCCGTAGGAAATGTAGGCCAGCCGGTGACAACGTTCCGCTTCGTCCATGTAATGGGTGGTGACAAGAAACGTCAGCCCCTTGGCGGCCAGGAGTTGAATCTGCTCCCAAAAATCGCGCCGGGCCTTGGGGTCGACGCCCGCCGTGGGCTCATCGAGCAGGAGCAATTTGGGCTGGTGGATCAGGCAGGCCGCGAGGGCCATGCGCTGCTTCCACCCGCCGGAAAGCTCTCCCGCCAGTTGCTTCTCGCTTCTGGAAAGTCCGAGTTGTTCGATGCTTTTTTGCACCGCCTGTGCCCGATCCTTCATGCCGTACATGCGGGCGACAAAATCGAGGTTTTCTGTGACGCTCAAGTCCTCGTAAAAGCTGAACCGCTGGGTCATGTAGCCGACCTGCGTCTTGATCAGGGCGCTCTCCTTGATCACGTCATAGCCGAGGCAGGTGCCGCTTCCGGCGTCCGCGCGCAGCAAGCCGCAGAGCATGCGGATGAAGGTCGTTTTGCCGCTGCCGTTGGGACCGAGAAACCCGTAGATTTCACCCGGGCGAACCTGAAGATCGATGTTGTTGACGACGGTACGCTTGTCAAAGCGCTTCGTCATGCCCTTGACGTCGATGGCGAAGTCATCGGCCATAGATCAAGGGCCAAATTCAACATCAACGGGTTGGCCGGGATGCAGTTGGGCGGCGATCTCGGGGTCGAAATCAACCTCGACCATGAAGACCAGCTTGCCGCGGCTTTCCTCACTGTAGATGACCGGAGGGGTGTACTCGGCCTGCGGAAAAATATAGCGCAGCGTTCCCTTGAAAGGGTCCTTCACTCCGTCGACAAAGACCTGAACCGAATCGCCGGGATGGATCCTGCCGATTTGCGTTTCGGGCACAAAGGCTCGAACCTCGATGTTCTGGGGCGGCAATAGCTCGACCACGGGATGGCCGGCATCGACCCACTCGCCCTCCCGGTAAAGCGTATCGAAGACGAGGCCGGTTTGGGGCGCTGACTGGAGTTTATTATCGTAGTTCCACTGCGCCTGGGCGAGCCGTTGGGTGTCCTGGTCGCGCACCTCGCGGGCGAGCTGAAGATCGCGTTCCGATGCCGAGCCGGGAGTGAGGGCGAGTTGTTCCTGCCGCTCGAAATCCTTCTCGGAAAACTTCAGGGAGGCCACGGCCTGATCGAGCGCGGCTTTTTCGACGGTCCGGTCAAGCTCGAAGAGCGGGTCGCCCGCCTTGACCTTGGTGCCACGGTAGACATTCAGGGTTTGCAGCGGCCCCGCCAACTGGGAGGAAACATAAACGAACTCGCCTTCGACATAACCCTGAACGCGAATTCGCCCCGGATGTCCGCATCCGGCGAGAAGCCCAAGGAGCACGACCACTCCGCCCAAGCGAAGGAGACCCTTACGACTGAGAGTTGCCATGGTCGATTCTTTCACATCCACGGCAAACGGCAACATTCCCATGATCCATCCCTTGGGGCCGCCGGGCTATTAAGGCCTCGTCTGGTCCGGCCTTGTCTTCTTCTCCGCGTTGCCGCATTTTTTGCCTGTTTCCCGCCATGAGCCGCCTCAGTTTGGCCAAGCCGCCCGGTTCGCGGTGGAACACGCCGACCCATGCCCAAGCGTCTCGTCATCACCAGCCACCGGCCCTCGGCCGGGCAGGAACTAATCCACACTTTCATCGAGGAATGGTACGGGGTGTACGGGCTCTACGCCTTCTCGCCCGCCGGCGCCTGGCCCGCGGCGGATGCCGGAGGACTCAACCGCGCGGTTCTCGACCGGCAGGCAGCCGGCCTGACCTGCTGCATCATCGACCGACCTCGCGTCGCAGACCTCGTCAAGCTGTTGCGCAAGATCAATCCAAGCGCCATCGTCCATGCGCCGCTTCTGGGACTTCCGGCGTCTTCTCCCCCGCTCGAGGACTACCAGGCCGTGGTGAACGGAACGCTCTCCTGGCTTGAGGCCGCCCGGCAGGCGTGCCCGGGGGCGCCTTTCATTTATATCTCCTCGACCCAGGTCTACGGAGATCGGGCCAACACCATCGCGATGAAGGAGCGGGCGGACCGTTTCGAATTTACCGACCCGGTTTACGTCGAGGGCCTCACGGAGGCCTTCCCCATAGAAGGATCGAACCATTCGCTTCCGGGTGCGGCAGCTGTCGCCGCCGATGTGCTGGCGCAGGAATTCGCCCGCAGTTTTCATCTGCCGGTCTGTTGCCTGCGGGTCGATTCGTTCTGCGATCCCGGCAACGGGCGGGAAGACCGGCGGGATATTCTTTCGCAGATCGCCCATTGCTGCCTGACGGAAACGGAGTATGTGGTCCACGGCGACCGGGGCAGGCAGGTGCGGGAAATCATCTCCGCCCGGGATGTCGCCACGCTTATCGAGGCTATCATCCAGGAACCCCGGCCCGGCGAGATCTATAACGTCGGCGGCGGCAAGCCCGGTACCTGCTCCATCCATGAGGCGATGGAATGGATCGAGACCGTGGCGGGGAAACCCCTGAGTCGCAGGTACAGCGACGTTCCGCCTCTTGGCGAACCCCGCTGTTATTACAGCGATCCTCGTCATCTCCGCGACCACTACCCGAAATGGCAGGTCACCGAACCATGGAAGGAACTGGCGCGTCGCGTCGTTGAGGCCCAGTCGGCCCGGCTTGCGGGCTAAGGCCTGTTCACTCTAACGCCGCTTCCAAAGCAGCGCTTCCGCCACGCCGTAGCAAAACCAGGTTGGGTCGCTCTCGATCATAAACGGCACCTTGAACCGGCGCTCCAGCGTAAAGTGTGGGCTCAGTAATTCGTCCAGTTGTGCCTGCGCCCGCGCGGGCGTGCCCAGCTGCTTTTCCGGCGGGGTAAACTCCGGCGACCAGCGATAGGACGAGACATGCACGAAATAGCCGCCCGGCGCGACCAAACCCGGCATCTGACCCATGCAGCGTTCGGGATCGGGCAGGCATTCGAGCACCTTGTTCATGATGACCAGATCAAAGACGCCTAAATCGGCGGGCAGGGCATAGATGTCGGCTTCACGGAACTCGATCCCCCCGGTCATTACGTCATCCGCAAGCCGGACCAGGCAGGTCCGGGGCTCGAAGCCGGCCTCCGTCCAGGTCACGGAGGTCGCGCGCGCGCGCTGCAACGCGCGTGCCTGGGCCAGTTGGGAATTCGAAAGATCAATCCCGACGACATGGTCAAAGTAGCGTCTCAGCTTGAAGACGCCAGCGCCCACGGCGCAACCGAGGTCCAGTGCCCGGTGGCGATGCGGCAAATCGACCTGGCGCATCGCCTCCTCCACGGTCAAGACCGTTGAGCCGCAAAGGCGTAACGCCTCACGCTGCACGGGCACGATCTGGTCCGGCATGCCGTAGTGCTCGATCAGGAGCCAATGCAGGCCCGGAGAGGAGTCGTAATAGGTTGGCGAGAATCGTTGTGTCGCCTGAAAAGCCATTTTGCCCGGTTGAACCTTTTCTGCCGGAAGGTTAGTGCCGGCTGGAGGAGCGCTTCGATGCCTGCCGAACCGGGCTCAACTGGCGCGACTCGGGCCAGCCATCGCTTTGAAAGGCCCGGATTAAGTCCCTGATCGCGCGGGCATCCTTTGCGGCGCAGCGGCCCCAGACAAATCTTGTTTCGATCCGTGAATCGTCAATTTCAGAGAAAGGCATAAGCAACTCCTCTCAGGTTAGTAGTTTGTTCTTTCTTAGACGCGCAATCCCTATGCCAAGTTCGATTAATCTCGTTTTATTCAGACGTTGACGAGGGAAACGGGGTCAATTTTATTTTTGGCAATTCCGTCGCGGCGGCTTGAGTCGTGGAACTCATTGCAAAATTCGGTTCGTCATGCGATTTGCGCCTGCTTTCCAGACACTCTTCTGGATCGAAAACGGCCTGAAGAGGCAGGTTTGAGGGCATCTTCTGCGGCTATTTGTTCACCGCCTTCGAGGCCATGGCCGGGTCTGATTTTTTGATATCCTCTACTTTTTCCTCCCACTTTTCAGTTGTGATTGCCTAAACGCAAAAAATCGGCTGAACTGGCCCCCATCGTGGGTTACAAAGCACTCCTTCTGTTCGGCGCTCCGGGATCAGGCAAGGAGACCCAGGGTCATATCCTCGGCGCCATCCCCGGTTTCTTTTACTGTGCCAGCAGCGACGTCTTTCGGGCGGTCGACATCCGTTCCAAGTTCGGCAAGGCTTTTCTCGACTATTCCAGCAAGGGGCAGCACGTTCCCGACGACGTGACCGCCGGCCTCTGGACGGCCCAGATCGATTCCATGGTCCAGTCCGGGCATTTCAAGCCCGAAGTCGACTTCCTCGTGCTCGACGGCATTCCCCGCAATCTCAGCCAGGCTAAAATTCTCGTCTCTACACTCGATGTGCTTCGAATCTTTCATCTCCAGTGCAAGGACAAGGGCAAGGTCTACGACCGCCTCAAGCGCCAGGCCCTCAGGGAAAACCGCCTCGACGATATCAATGAGGAAATCATCCAGCAACGGCTGCACCTCTACGAGGAGGAAACTGCGCCCGTCCTCGAGTTTTACGGCCCCAAACTCACCACCAATGTCAACGCCGATCAGTGGCCCTATCAGATCCTCCACGATATCCTCAACGATATCGAGCACTTCCGCGACATGCCCGAGGACTATGAAAAAGGGACCAAGCATGAGTGGCACTAGGAAATGGTCTTAGTGCTGATTTTACCGGAAAGACCCTCGTTTCCGGGCCTTTTGCGGCGGTGAAATTGCCGCTGCCAAAACGTGACTCCTCGGTGATCGCGGCAGTGGGCCGTGACAGCGGTTAGTTTTGGGACTGGTTTACCAGAGGTACGGTCGATTCGGGCGTATCGGCTTCGTCTGGGAATTCGGTTGAAGACGTCGAAAAGGAGAGGTGTTCGTGCACCTTCAAGAAGTGAGCGAGCTCCAGCTCTTCTTTATTATTTTCCGACCGTATCAGCCAACCGGTTTCCATCAGGGTTGCTTGCATGGCTTTTTGATGCAGGAATCCTGCCAAGTTAAGATAAATATAATTTTTGACGTTTCTTAAGCTGCCGCCAGGGATTGGTTAGCCCTTTGTTGTTGCTGCTCCTTACCTACGGTGATATGCGCTTTCTGTGCGTTGGCTTTTCTTCTGGCTTCTTTGCGCGTCGGCAAGCGGTTTCCTGCCCGCCATCGCCCAGGATCATATTGTGCAGGAATTTCGCGGCAGAGGCTCCACGACGACGGGTCTGTTCAAGGTTCAGGACCGGTGGGAGGTGAGGTGGAATGCCCGCCAGGCGGTCAGTGTCGCGGTGCTGTCGGCGGATGGGACGATTGTGGCGGGCGGATCGGGTGTTTTACGAGGTTCTCTTTTCGTGCCGTCGGGAGGCCAATATTATCTGAAAATCAGCGATGGAACGACCGCCACCGCCGCAAGCACCAACACTGCCCCGGCCGGCGGCACGAACACCGCCACCGCCGCAAGCACCAACATGCCGTATGGCGTCCCGCCGCCCGTCGCGACGGGCGGAGTTCCCGCAACCCAGCCCGAACCCGTGGAGTCGTGGCACCTTCAGGTCGTGGAATTGGGGAAGTCCGTTGCCTCCGACCAGGAGCTGAGCGTCTATACGCCCTTTTTTATCGTTCCCGATTCGGCAATCACCCCGGCTCTCCCGCCTCCCAATGTCCCTCCCCCGGCGCTGACCAACGGGCAGATCAGTGCAGTGGTAACGGTCAGGGGCGACGATGCCCAAGGGGCCGGCTTTTTGATGCGGTCTCCGGATGGGACTTTTGTCGTGACCCATCTTCATCTCCTCGCCGCCAATCCCAACGTCAAAATCTTCACCAACACGGGCGAGCTGATCACGCCGCTTTCGCTCAAGGGGGCGGTTGATCGCGATCTGGCCTTGTTTGCCGTTCGAGATGATCACTTCAGCTACCTGCCTTTTTCCAACGATGTTGCGACGAGTTTCAATGTGGGAGACCAGGTGATTATTCCGGATATCGGTCAACAGAACGGCGTGCTTGTAGGCAAGCCGGGGAAGGTGATCGGAATGGCCCCGGATCGGATCGACTTCGACAACGCGCTGAGCCCGGACAGCAGCGGCGCTCCGGTGATCCAGGTGAAAAATGGGAAAGTCCTGGCCTTGGTCACATCCGAAGAGCCGGTGGATGTCTCCGCCAATCTCGCCAAGGCTTGGCCGGGGAATCCGGTGCCCGGCTCGGAGAGCATCATTTCCTGTTATGGTTTGCCGCTATATGGCGTTCAAGGCTGGGAAACCTATGACGAGCCGCGTTTTCTCGCGGAAACATTATTTCTCAAGCAGTTCCACGAAGACACCCGCTGTCTCGACTCCTATCTCAATGGCAAACGCCACCGGCAACGCTATGTCGGCGATGAGACCAGAGCGCTGGACAACCGATACTTTTTGAACAACGCCAAGATTGGCCAGGCCAATGATTCTTTCAAGCAACTTGCCACGGGAGGCGACAGGGATCAACAGCTCGATGCGGCGAGAAAATTGCTGTTTGACCTGGATGACATAGCCGATACCGGCATGAGCCGCCTTGAGGATCAGAATAACCTCTATGTCTTCGATCAGCTTTGGGCCCGCAAAGAGTTGGCCTATCGCAAGGCGCTAAAAAATGAACTCGATGACTTCGGCAATAATATCTCCCAATTGGAAAGCATTGCGTGGTCACGTTAGAACTCATATCAACAGCAGGCACGGGCCGCGCCTGCTTCTTCTTGTTATTATTTGAAAATACGAGAACTCTTCTCAAAAGCAGCATGGGCCTGATCTTACCGACCGACGGTTTGTGAACGAAATCTACCGCCATCTGAAATCGCTCTACCGATGGGCGCGCCTCCGGCCCGCGGAATTGCTTCGGGTAATCGGCAGAAAAAGTTTGCGCCTTGGGGGCCCGGTTGGGTTTTACGGTCTCCTGGAAAATCCCCACGAGTTGACTCTTGTTCTGGCCGGTCAGGAATCCCGGCCGGTCAAGCCGGATTGCCTGCGGATCAAATGTGGGCATCGGCAACATAGTCGCCAGCCCTGGCCAATTTTTTGGAAAAAAATTTCTCCAGCCCGACTTGTCGGCAAAAGCCTTGCCGTCTTGAATAACCAAAAGAAATTGATGCTCGAAAGCGTCTACGGCCAAGAGTACGGCCCGGAAGATCCCAGCTATAATTACCTTTCTTTGCCACCGGCCACCCATCTCGGCGGGTCCTGGACCAGCATGATTTCCCGCTGGTGCCAGGCGGACAGCCAGAACTACTACCACTGGATGATGGATGCTCTGCCCCGCCTGGCGCTTCTGGATAGCTTCCCTTCCGACACGGGCATCCTGACCGTTGACCGTTTAAATTCGTTTCAGCGGGAGACCCTTGAAATTCTGAATATAGTCGACCGTTGCCGCCCAACGCCCGAAGCCCACCTCGTTTTGGAAAATTATTATCACTCCTCATTCACCACCATGACGGGCTGCGACAATCCCTACGCCATTCAGTTTTTGCGGAACAAATTCCTGGCCGCCGCCAGCGCAATCACCCCTGCGCCGGAAAAGATTTACATCACGCGACTAGGCTCGTTAAGAGGTGTGCATGAAGAGGAAAAGATGATCGCGATCCTCGAAAAAGAAGGATGGACGATCATCCAGGCCCAAAATTATTCTTTTCGCAACCAGATTGCGCTCTTCAGCAACGCCCGGGCGATATGCGCGATTCACGGAGCAGGTTTGACCAATCTTCTCTGGTGCCAAAAGGGGTGCAAAGTACTGGAGATATGTCCGGCAAATCGCCTGAATGGCTGCTACGAAGGGATCGCGGCCTATCTTGATCTTGATTATCGCTACATGATTTTTGAAGCTGATGCCAAGTACCGCCCAAAAATCGATTTGAAGGCATTCACCTCCGCGATCAAAGCTCTGGACCACGATCCGGTCGTTCGTTAAAAAGCGGACTATTTGAAAACATGCGTTTGGGTATGGGCTTAGGTGTGTCTAGGTCAACGGCTTAGATCAAGCGTACTGGCGCTCGCAGCCACCTCTGAGCCTCAAGGTTGAATTAGTTACTAGCCGTCCTTCTCGGAACGATTCGCTAAAATCTTCTCGTGGCAAAGCTGCCCTTTTGGTTTAATCTAATCAGTTGTCCCGTTAGGCAAGCTCAAGACAGCTGGAGGTTGGCCATGAGTTTAAAACTTCATCGGCATGATCACGACAGTCCGTCGAATCCCGTTTTTTCGATGAGAACGGGGTCGAAGGGCGAATTTGCAAATTGCCGGCAAAGGAGGCCGCGGGCCTTCCCCCTACTCTTATCCCAAAATGGCCGCTGGCGTTACCGCCATCCATTTGCCGAAACCAAATTGGAGGAAGCCTGTTTCAAGAATAGATTTTTATCCGCCCAACCCTGACGACTTGCCCGCCGTAACATTTCCACGAACATGTCCATGGATCATCATCAGGAACCGGTCGAGTCGACCGCTGCCTCGGAGGCCAGAGAGCTCACCCTGCGCATCTTGGAAAGCCTTACCGGGGGACAGGCACCCCAAACCATCAACGTTCGTCTTTGGGACGGCTCTTATTGGCCCGAGGCGGGCCCGAAGCCGGCAACCATCGTCCTGAACCGCCCGAGCGCGCTGAAAGAAATGTTGCTTCCGGGATCGGAAGCCGGAGTGGGAGAAGCCTATCTCCATGCCGCTTTTGACATCGAGGGCGACATCGAGGCCGCTTTTGAATTGGAAGACGTCCTTGTTGCCCAAACCGAAGGCTGGTCCAAAAAAATAAAAGTCGGCTATCTTCTCCACCGTCTTCCCGATCCCACCGCGCCCCGGGATCCCGCCCGGAACCGCCGCAACCGTCTGGCCGGGCAGGAACACTCGTTGTCTCGGGACCAGGATGCCGTCCGCTTCCATTACGACGTTTCCAACGATTTCTATCGGCTTTGGCTGGACCCGCTGATGATTTATTCCTGCGCCTATTTTTCAGACCCGGGGAATACGCTCGAAGCGGCGCAACTTGCCAAGCTGGAACATACCTGCCGCAAGCTCGCCCTCCATCCCGGCGGACGCCTGCTCGATATTGGCTGCGGCTGGGGCGGGCTTCTCATGCATGCCGCCCGCCAGTACGGCATCGTGGGAACGGGTATAACCCTCAGTGAAAGGCAGGCCGAACTGGCGCAAAAGCGGATTATGAACGCCGGATTGCAGGACCAGATCACCATTCGCATTCAGGATTATCGCGCGCTCGAGGAATGGGAATCTTACGATGCCATTGTCAGCATCGGGATGGTCGAGCACGTGGGAAGTAAGATGCTTCCGGAATATTTTCAACGGGCCGCGCGCCTTCTCAAACCCGGCGGTCTCTTTCTGAATCATGGCATTGGCTCCGGGCCGGTTCCGCTGCCCAGCCAAAGCGGATCCTTCATCCGCCAGTATGTTTTCCCGGATACGGACCTTTTGCCCATCGGCCGCATGCTTGAATTTGCCGAGGGTGCCCGGCTGGAAGTGCGCGACGTGGAAAGCCTGCGGGAACATTACGCCCTTACCCTGCGTCATTGGGTTGAGCGCCTGGAGGCGAGGCATGAGGAGGCGCTTCAGCACGTTGATGAAGCCGTCTATCGCATCTGGAAACTCTACATGGCCGGTTGCATCCGCGGTTTCAAGGCGGGCCGGCTCAGCGTTTATCAAACTCTCCTGGCCAAGCTCGGGCCGGACGGCTGTTCCCGCGCCCCCTCAACCCGAAGCGGCTGGTATCGGGACAAAAGCTAGTTTGCCTTTTCGGAAATACTGCAGATGCTACGAGTCCATCGTCGGTTGAGGCCCAGAGGGCCGGAAAGAAATTAGCCGGTGGTGCCAGCCACCGGTTTAGCCCGCAAGCTCAACCGCCCCGGATGGGGCGGCGGATGAGTTTACCTCTCAGAGATTCCATCGCCCCTCCAGGGCGGATTCTTTTGTTACGTCCCACCGGTGGTTGGCACCACCGGCTAATTTCCGTTGGCCCTCCGGGCCAAAGACAGAAGGGCCGCTACGATATTTTTGAAAACGCTGTAGCCCGACCTTGTCCTATTTGAAAGCACACCCCAGCACAATCTTGCCCCGCGCGACTTCGAGTTGACGGACTGAAAGCACAACCTCGAACTGGGCCAGGTTGCCGAAGGGATTTTCCAGCGCGACTTCGGTTTCGATTGTCTCGCCGGGCAGCACCGGACGGAGAATCTTGAATTGGAGGACCTGGGCCAGGACGAAGCGCGCCGGGGTTTCGGTTCCCTGAAGGGAAGCCCACAAGGCGCCGGCGGTTTGAGCGCCGCATTCGATCAGGAGCACCGCCGGCATCAGGGGGGTTCCGGGGAAATGATCGGCGAAAAAGGGAAGTTTTGGGTCGAGCCACTTGGTTCCGCGTCCGCGTTGCGCCGTGCCG
>JAJSLI010000045.1 GCA_021272315.1 Methylacidiphilales bacterium
ATCACCACGGTGTGAATCTCCAGCTTTTCGCGGATCGCCGCGGCCAATGAAGCCATCCCTTTCGGGTTGTTCGGGGTTTTCTTCAGGCGAAGCACTTTCGCCACGTGCTGGCTCTCGCTCTCGTTGAGGCCGAGGATCACATCGTTGTGCTGCTGGAATTCGCCGATGATCTTCAGCGCCGCGTGCAGATCGGCGTCAAGCCGCTTGGCCGGGTCGGCCAGGTCGAAGAACATCAGCTTGCGCGTCGTCGGCTTGGCCGGCATGTAATCGCTCAAGAGCCGCTTCCAGATCGCGGAGAGATGGGGCAACATCGTCCAGTTGACCATGCCCACGAAATGGGCCTGGTTCCACAGCTTCTGGAACGTCACGTCGCCGAGCCGCTTTTTCAGCGTTTCCCAGGAAACCTCGTGCACCGTGCCGTGCTGGCCGAACATGAGCTTGCCGTCCGAAAATTCAAACGCCTGGGTCAGGCCCGGGTCCGCGATCGAATAGACCTTCGTCCGCTTTGCGAATTCCGAGAAAACGGGATGCACTTCCGGATAGCCGAGCATGCCGACATAATGAACCGGCGCACCCAGCGTGCTCAGGGCAAAGGCCATGATCGGACCGTTGCCTCCCAGTTTCGTCGTCTGCGAGACAATCTCGAAGTTCGCACTCTTGCCCGCGGAGGCCGACACCTTCGTGCCAAAATTCTTTACGGTCGTAAACGGCGAATACTTCGTCGGCGATTGCCGTTGTTCGACCACATGGAAAATCTGATCCACAAACCCGTCGAAGCCAAGCAGGCACTGGAATTTGAGAAGCTGCGCGCGTGAACCAATGAGGCGTTCCGCCGTCTGACGAGCAAGCCGGGAGTCGGTTATCATTTTTTCTTTTTACCAGAAAAAGACTGGCGTGACAAGCTCCGTCCGCTAACCTAATGACCTTACGTCTCGCTTTCACCTCTGAGGCGACGTTTCCGCATGGCCCCCACGACTGACCGCCTAGCGCTGCGCCTCGGGGCGCTTTTTGCCCTGTTTGCCATCATCCTGGGGGCCTTGGCCGGCCATAAGGGCGACCGCTTCCTTTACGACTATCTCCAGCGCCAGGACCGTCTTGACGTCTGGCATACCGCCCTCACCTACCAGTGGCTCCACGCCCTTGCCCTGCTCGCCGTTGGCCAGGGCCGTTCCGCCCGCCGCGGCACAGTCATTTGCTGGCTCCTCGGTACCGTACTGTTCTCCGGCAGTCTCTACATCCTCGCTCTCGACCCCGCCCAAAAATGGGCAGGCCCCCTCACCCCGTTGGGCGGACTTTTCCTCATTTTCGGCTGGGCCTGGCTTTGGCTCAACCTCATTCGGAAAAACGGCTCATGATCCGGTTATTCCTACCCGCCGCTTTCCTGCTTCTCCTGCCCTTTTCACTTCCGGCCGCCGATCCCGTCAATCCCGGGACAATTACCCCCGTCCACTTCGCTCTCGCCGCCCGCTATTCCCGCACTCATGGCGGCCTCGTCCTCTACGTCCAGCAGGGCGGCAAAGCTCTTTTCGAAGACGATTACCCCGGATACTCCTCCTCCACCCCGCATAAAATCTACAGCGGAACCAAAAGTTTCGTGGCGGTCGCCGCCCTCCTCGCCGCGCAGGACGGACTGCTCAGCCTCGACGAACCCGCCTCCCAAACCCTAACCGAGTGGCAGGGCGACCGGCGCCGCAACATCACCATCGATCAGCTCCTATCCCAAACCAGCGGCCTCGATCCCGACGGCGAAACCATCGACGCCTCCCGCGATCAGTTCGCTGCCGCCTTGAGCGTCCCCATGGTCGCTTCGCCTGGTGCCCGCTTCCACTACGGCGCGGCGGGTTATCAAGCCTTTGGTGAACTGCTCAATCGCAAGCTCCGCGCCCGTGACCGCTCCGTCGAAGGCTACATCCGCGAACGCCTGATCGAGGCCCTCGATATCGACGTCGACGGCTGGAAACACGATGATGCCGGTAATCCGCTCCTGCATGCCGGAATGATTCTCACCGCCAAGGAATGGGCTAAATTTGGCGAGTTTCTCTGCCACGGCGGCTTTTACGATAACAAACAATTCATTGATCCCAAGCTGTTTGCATCGCTTTTTATCGGTCACAGGGCAAACCCTGCTTACGGCCTCGGCTTTTGGCTCAACCATCCCGAGCCCATCCCCAGGCCCCAGCGCATGAGCGACCTCCAGCCCGCCATCGACGGCGACCAGCTCTACCCCGGCGGTCCCCGCGATCTTGTCGCCTGTCTCGGCTCCTACAGGCAGCGGCTCTACGTCATTCCCTCTCTTGACCTCGTCATTGTCCGCTTTGCCTACGAAGACCGTTATTCCGACGGTGATTTTCTTTCGCGCCTGCTGACCGGCCATTCAAAGCCCGATCTCCACACGCATTGAAAAATCAACCAGCCTCTACTGCCCCAAATTTTTGTCTTTGTCCCGCCACGTCTCGTCTTCTGGATAACGCCGAGGCGGCGGTTTCTGGTTTTGCGTTGCCGGATGATAACCCGTCCCGATCGAACTCTTCGTATTCGGAGTGTGATAGTTGGTCGATTTCACCTGCGGCGTCTTCGCCCTATTGTACACCGGTTTGTTCTGGTAGTGCGTCTTCCCCGCATTCTGCAGCCGCTCCGTTGTGCCGGCTGGGAGTCTGTAGCCATGCCGCTGCATCTCTCTCGCCACGTCGGCGCCCAACCCGCGCCGCACGACGCCATATCCTGAAGCATGCTCGAGCAATCCGCCCGCATGATTGAAAAACGTCTCGGAATTGGCAGGAGACAGCGGCTTTTGCCGGGAGAACTGGTACTTGCCACCCGCCCCTCCGGTGATCTGCTGGCTCTGTCCGGCCGTGATCTGCGAGGTCTGGTGGTCGGGTGTCTCGAAATTAACCGTTCCGTGCAACATGCTTACCTGTGTCGTTCCAGTAACCACCGAGGTTGCGAACATCGTGCCGCGCGCACCGGCCACGCCCGATGGCGTTTGCACACTGTAATCAATCGGCGCGCCGTTTTCTCGTCCGAGCGCCGAAAAAATCGTCCCCCTCCGCAAATCGATTTGAGACACGGCAGGCGCGGTCGATGAAGCTGGCGCCGGTGCTGGCAGGGCATTCACGACCAAGGCTGTTTTCGGCACCATCCGCGTCGCCATGCCAGGTCCTGTGGCAAAATCGAGCGTCCCGTTGTACCCGGTGTAAATCACGCTTTGGTTGGCAATCGGCTCGTCCGCCTCGAGCCTGTGAAAACCCGTATCGCCCGGTGGACGTATCCAGACATTCCCCTCCAGATAGAGCACCTTGGCGTAGGGAACTCCGTCGATCTCAAAATCAGCGCTTGTCATTTCGGCGCTGTCTCCGCTTCCACTTGTCGTAACCGGCGTGGCGACGGGTTGTGGGATTGGCGCTGACGCGAACGCAGGCGCCGGACTTGTTGCCGTGCCGACTGGCGGGGTTGGTATCCAACCTGAGTTTGTCTGGGCTGTGATGCGGGCATCGAAAAGCAAGCCCGCGAGGATCAGCAACAGCAACCTTAAACGCATACTCGAGGGATTAGACGAACGAACATTGCGGAGATTACAAAAATATTGAAATAATGGTCAATAAATTTACCTTCAATAACTTACATATGTTTTTACGATCTAAAGCTCAAGTTCCGGTCACGCCCAGCCCCACTTTACCGGAAGAGGAGATTGTAAAATGCCAGGGCTACCGTCACCACCAACAGCACAAGGGCGGTTATCTTCCAAACCAGCGGCATCCCTGTCGTCTTCCGCAGCTCGCCAAACTCCTCCTCCTTGAATTTCTCGTAATCGAAATCGTCGTTCGGCAAATCGAGCCCATCGGAAGTTGATGCATCCTCATTCCAGCCCGATTTCTCGCAAGCGCCGCATTCGGGACAAGCCTTGGCTCCCGTGGGCACATCTTCTCCGCAAACCGGGCAGGGAAAACATTTGGAAGAAGCCATGAAAAAGCAAATGAGTTTAGCTCACTTGGGGCGATCCGTCATCTATTGCGCCAAACGAGCAGTTTTGTCAGGTCATTCCCAGAGGGGCAATAGTCAAACCTTGCTTTTCTTGAAAAATCCCCTAAGCCTATAGGGTTTCCTATATGACGCATCTGGATCGACTCGAAAACCAGTCCATCTTTCTTTTCCGCGAAGCCCAGCACGCCTTCAAGAATATCGCCATGCCTTGGTCGATGGGCAAGGATTCCAACGTCCTCATCTGGCTGGCCAAAAAAGCCTTTGGCGGACATATCCCCTTCCCGGTCCTCCATATCGACACCACCTACGAATTTCCCGAAATGCTCGAGTTTCGCGAGTGGGCCGTCAAACACTACGGACTCAAGCTCATCGTCAAAATCAACGAGGAGGCCCGGGGTCGCGGCATCGGTTACGAAACGCACGATCCCGTCACGGTCACTCACGAGCTCAAAACCGTGGCGCTCCAACAGGTCCTCTCCGAACATAAGTTCGACGGGCTCATCACCGGCATCCGCCGCGACGAAGATTCGACCCGCGCCAAGGAGCGCTACTTCTCCCCCCGCAACGCCCAGTTCGAATGGGAGTACAAGGACCAGCCGCCGGAGTTTTGGGGCCAGTTCACCACCGCCCTCGAGCCGGGCGAACACGTCCGCGTTCAGCCCCTGCTCGACTGGACCGAAACCGACATTTGGCGCTACATCCAACGCCACAATATCCCCATCCCGCAGATGTACTTCGCCCGCGACGGCAAACGTTACCGCTCTCTCGGCTGCTGGCCCATCACCAAACCCGTCGTCAGCAACGCCGCCACCATCGACGAGATCATCGCCGAGCTCTCCGTGACCAAAACCTCCGAGCGCGCCGGTCGCGCCCAGGACCATCACGAGCGCAACGCGATGCAGAAACTTCGCGCCAAAGGGTTCATGTGATTAAAATTCTACAAGCTCATCCTGTTAGTTTCGTGCTGATGGTGGGCTTTTTGTCTTATCTGCTTTTTCAACTTTGGACAGGATACATTGGAAAAAAAGTCGATGGTGGCGGCGTTGTTGACGACGGGTTTGGTATCGATCGAAAAGATCGCCCCATCGCGTTTTGGTTATTTTGGTTTTTTGAACTTGGTTGCACCGTAGGTATTTTGGCTATTTCTGTTCATTTTCATTAGGATATGCACGCTCCCGTTTCACCTTCCATCAATCCCAACCAGGAGGACAGCCACCGCCTAAAGATTGTCATTGTCGGCCACGTCGACCATGGAAAATCAACGCTCATCGGACGTCTCCTCTTCGACACTCACTCCCTTCCCGACGGCAAGATCGAGCAAATCCAAAAGGCATGCGCCGCCGAGGGCATGGACTTCGAATACGCCTTTCTTCTCGATGCCTTGCTGGAGGAGCAGGAGCAGAACATCACCATTGATACAACGCAGATTCAATTCCGCACCGAGGCCCGCAGCTACGTCATCGTCGACGCGCCCGGCCACAAGGAATTTCTCAAGAACATGATCACCGGCGCCGCCAGCGCCGACGCTGCCATCGTCCTGCTCGACGCCCGCGAGGGCCTGCAGGAACAGACCCGCCGCCACGGCTATCTTCTTTCCCTCCTCGGCGTCAAACAGGTCCTCGTCGCCATCAACAAAATGGATCTCGTCGATTTTTCCCATGAAACGTTCACGCGCCTCGAACGAGACTACCGCGACTTCCTCGATCCCTTCGACATCCAGCCTCTCCAATTCGTTCCCCTCTCCGCCAAGCACGGCCACAATATCGTCAGACCCAGCGAGAAAATGCCTTGGTTCCAAGGCCCCTCCCTCCTGGCCGCGCTCGACCAACTCCAACAGCCGCCCGCGCCGGTTGATCGTCCCCTGCGGCTTATTGTCCAGGACATCTACCGCTTTGATGAACGCCGCCTCATCGCCGGGCGCATCGAATCGGGCCGTCTCAAGACCGGTGACGAACTCGTTTTTTGGCCCGAAGGCAAACGCAGTAAGATAAAAAACATCGAGACCTGGCCCACCGAACCGCGCCAGACCGAGGCGCAGGCCGGTCAATCGGTCGCCCTCACTCTTGAAGAGCAAATCTTCGTTGAGCGGGGCCACATCGCCGCCCATGCCGACAACGGCCCGGTTGAAGGCCGTGAATTTTCCGCCCGCGTCTTCTGGCTCCACGATCAGCCGATTCGCGTAGGCCAGAACTACACCCTTAAGCTCGCCACCCAGCAGGTCGAAGCACGCCTCGTCCGCATCGACCGCCTCATGGATTCGGCCACGCTGACGCCGCTGAACGAAAGTCGTTCGGAAATCGCCCGCAACGAAGTCGCCGAACTCGTCTGGCAGGCCCGTAGACCAATTGCCTTCGACAACAGTGATGTCATCCAGGAAACGGGACGCTTTGTCGTTATTCAGGACGGACGTATCGGCGGCGGTGGCGTTATTTTTGGCGCCAAGTACGAACCGGCGGCCAACATCATTCGCAGCACCAACCTCTCCTGGACCGATGACCCCGTTTCCCGTGAAGCCCGCATTGACCACTTCGGCCATCGCGGCGCCGTGCTCTGGCTTACCGGTCTCTCTGGTTCGGGCAAAACGACGCTCGCGGCCGCCCTCCAGGCGCGGCTCTTCAAACGCGGTTACGCCGCCACCCTCCTCGACGGCGACAACCTCCGCCACGGTCTCTGCGCCGACCTCGGCTTCTCCGATGCCGATCGTGCTGAAAACATCCGCCGCGCCGCCGAAGCGGCCAAGCTTCTCTCCGAAGCCGGCCTCATTGTCATCGTCTCCCTCATCTCGCCCTTCGCCCAGGGCCGTGAAAATGCCGCCGCCATCATCCGCAAGGCCGGTATTTCCTTCGCCGAAATCTACGTCAGCACGCCGCTCGAAGTCTGCGAACAGCGCGACCCCAAGTCGCTCTACAAAAAGGCCCGCGCGGGCGAAATCAAGGGATTCACCGGCATCGATTCACCCTACGAACCGCCCACACAGCCCACTCTCGAAATTCGCACCGACCTACTCTCCAAGGAGCAAAGCCTGGAGTACCTGCTCAAGCTCGCCGACCGCATGGCTCATCGCGACGGCATCTCGGAGGAAGAATTGGCCGGGTTTAGTATTTAACCCGCTTTCTTGCTCTTGCTCCTCTCCACTATCCGGGCCACCCAGATGCATGTCTCGTAAAGGAGATACATCGGCACCGACAGCACGGAGAGCGAGAACAGATCGGTCGACGGAATGATGCAGCACGCCGCGATGAAAATAATCAGCGCCGCGTGCCGGCGCTTGGCCGCCAGTTGCGCGCTCGATACCAGCCCGAACAGGTTCAGCACCAGGATCACCAGCGGTAGTTCAAAGGCCAACCCGAAACCGGCCAGCATCTGCACCTCGAAATCTATGAGACCCTTCGCCGTCCACATGGCGCTGAATCCCAGATAATCGTTGTAGCCCAGGAAAAACTGCAGCGTTGCTTTCAACACAAATGCATAGCAAAACGTCACCCCCACCACAAAGAGCACCGCTCCCGCCACGAAAATCGGCAGGAGAAAACGCTTCTCCCGCGGCGTGAGCGCCGGCAACAAAAATTGCCCCGCAAAATAGAGCAGGAACGGCAGCGATAGCACGACGCCCCCGAACAGGCTGATCTCCATGTGAATCGAAAACGTGTCCACCACCGCCAGCGTCCGCAAAAACTCCTTCGGGTCATGCCCTGCCTGGCGCAGTGGTCGATAGAGCGCATCCAGGATATACCGCGCCGAAAACGCGCAAATCGTCACCCCGACCGCCAGCACCGCAATGCACCGGATGATCGTCCACCGCAAATCCTCCAGATGCGCCAGAAACGGCTTCGTTTCCAGGGCCGGCTCCTTCTCGTCCTCGGGCATCTTTTCAATCTGTCAGACTCCGCCGCGCTAGGCAAGCGGCCCAAGCTTGCCAACCCTTCGCCTTAAAGAGCAAAATTCGAAAGTGAAGCTGAAAAGTCTCGAAGCCATCTTTCGCGCTTTGCAGGAAGCCGGTGCCCGCTACCTCGTCGTCGGGGGCGTCGCCGTCATCGCCCATGGGTATGTCCGTTTTACCAAGGATTTGGACTTGGTATTGGATCTCTCCACCGATCATCTGCGCCGTGCCCTGGCCGCGCTTCAATCCCTTGGCTACCGCCCTATTATCCCCGTCTCCCTTCTCGATTTTGCCGATCCCGAACTGCGCAAAGACTGGACCGAGAACCGGAACATGAAAGTTTTCAATCTGGTCAGTGACCGCTATCCCGACGTCACCATCGATGTCTTTCCCAAGGAACCTTTCGTTTTCGATACCGAATACGCGTCGGCCGAATGGAAAGATATCGCTCCCAATGTCCACGCTCGTGTGGTATCTGTACCTACGTTAATCGCGCTTAAGACAGAAGCCAACCGCGACCAAGACCGCATCGACATCAACAAACTGCAAAAACTTCACCCGCCTGCCCCATGAAAGTCAACGAGCCATCCGAACCCTGGCCCTGCGATTGGGAGGGAGCCGAGCTCTACCAGCTTCGCCGCGATGCCAGCCGTTCCTTTCGAGAAAACCTCATTTGGCTCGAAGAAGCCACCGAGTTCGCCGAAAAATTCTCCAAGGCGCCCTGGCATAAGGAAGGCATCGAGCCCGTTTCCAGCCAGGAATAGGATCGACTAAAGCCTGCCAGCCCTTGGCTTAATTTGTTCCAGTCCACCGGCTTTCTTGCCTTCCCCGTGCCGTCAGGTAAGCTTTGTGAATCATGCACTCTGGCATCGGCATCCTTCTCCTCCTCGTTTGGTTCATCTTCGTCGTCATCTTCCTGACGATCCTTTGGCGCATCGCCATCTCGCTTGACCTCATCACGCGCTCCCTGTCCGACATCACCCAAGACGTCAAAAAGCTCGCCGACAAAAACGGAAAATAACCCGCAGACCTCGAAATAGCGTTCCCTGCGGTAGCTTTGTGGCTTGCCTTCCCCCTCGGTCTTCCCCATAGTTTCTGTTCCCGCCGATTCCGGACCCCGTTCCGGCGTCGCGGGAACCAACGCCGGTCCCGCCGGCATACCAACGAAAACTTATTCCGTAGAAACGGAAGCCTGCCGCCGCTTTTTTCGAAAAGCCACGCCGGTCATAAACCAGAAAAACAGACCATCATGAACCGAGTCGACATCAAAGAACTCCTCGATGCCGGCGTCCATTTCGGACACCGCACCCAGCGCTGGAACCCCAAAATGAAACCCTTCATTTTCGAGGCGCGCAACGGCATCTACGTCATCAACCTCGAGCACACCGTCAAGCAGCTCGAAGCCGCGCAGGATTTCCTCGCCGGTGTCGCCGCCGGCGGCAAACGCACTCTCTTTGTTGGCTGCAAGAAGCAGGCCCAGGAAACCATCAAGGACCTCGCCCGTCGCAGCAACTCCTTTTACGTCACCGAACGCTGGCTCGGAGGCACCCTCACCAACCTGACCACCATCCGCAAAAGCGTCGCCCGGATGAAGCACATCGACAGCCTCGAAGCCAACGGCGATATCAACAAGCTCCCCAAGCAGGAAATCGCCGTCCTGCGGCGCGAAAACACCAAGCTCCATCGGAATCTTGACGGCATCAAAGACATGGAGAAATACCCGTCCGCCATCGTCATTGTTGACGTGCCGCGCGAGTCGATCGCCGTCGCGGAAGCCCGCCGCCTCAACATCCCCGTGGTTGCGATCACCGACACCAACTCGGACCCCGATCTCGTCGACTTCCCCATCGCGGGCAACGACGACGCCATCCGCTCCATCTCCGTCATACTCGAAGCCCTTAATGACGCCGTCATCGAAGGCTCCGCCAAGGCCGGCACGCTCGGCCAGGAATCGGTCAAACCCGCCGCGGAAGAATCCCTCACCGGCGTTTCCGCCTAATCCCGGCGGTTAAAGGCCGTCGCACTTGTCCTAAATCAATATGTCCACCGCCACTACCATGAGCACCCCCTCACCCGCCTCTTCCGGAGGTGAAAACATCTCTCCCGAACTCGTCAAAAAACTCCGCGACGCCACCAACGCCGGCATGATGGATTGCAAGAAAGCCCTCGTCGAGGCCAAGGGCGACTTCGAAGCCGCCATCGCCATACTCCGCAAAAAGGGCGCCGCTTCCGCCTCCAAGAAGGCCGGACGCGAGGCCAAGGAAGGCGTCATCGGCTCCTACATCCACGCCGGGGACAAAGTCGGCGTGCTCGTCGAGATCAACTGCGAAACCGATTTCGTCGCCCGCAACGAAAGCTTCCGCTCTTTTGTCAAGGACGTCACCCTTCAGGTCGCCGCCGCCACGCCGCTCTACGTCAAGCGCGACGAAGTGCCGGAGAGTCTTCTCGCCACGGAACGCGACGTTGCCGCCGGCCAAGTCCAGGGCAAGCCCGCCAACGTCATCGAGAAAATCATCGCCGGCAAGCTCGACAAATATTACAGCACCGTCTGCCTCCTCGAGCAGACCTTCGTCAAGGACAACACCAAGACGATCAGCGATCTTCTCAACTCCAAGATCGCGGAACTCGGCGAAAACATCGTCATCCGCCGCTTCAGCCGGTTCCAAGTGGGCGAAACGCTTCCCGGCCAGGCCGCCTAGATTCAATCCACCACCCGCCCGTCGCGCATGGTCACCACCCGGTGCGCGGCATGAGCCACCTCGCGGCTGTGCGTCACCATGACGATGGTCGTGCGGTGCCGCTCCCCGATTTCGCGGAACAGTTCCACCACCCGCGAGCTTGCCTCCGAATCGAGATTGCCCGTCGGCTCGTCGGCCAGCAGCACCCGCGGCTCCATCAGCAACGCCCGCGCCAGCGCCGTCCGCTGCATTTCGCCCCCGGAAAGCTGGTGCAGACGGTGTCCCGCCCGGTGCTCCATCCCCACCGCCTCCAGCAGTGCGCGCGTCCGCCGCTCGATCTCGCCGCCGTTCAGATTCTGCAACAACCCCGGCAGCCGCACATTCTCCTCCACCGTCAACGTTGGCAGCAGGTTGAAAAACTGGAAAATGAACCCGATTTTCTCCCGCCGCAGCCGGGTCAACCCCGCTTCATCCAGCCGGTGCACCGGTTCGTCATCGAGATAAATCTCGCCGCTTGACAGGACATCCAGCCCGCCCAGCACGTGGAGCAGCGTGCTCTTGCCGCAGCCGCTCGGTCCCATGATCGCCACGAATTCGCCGTGGTCAATCCGCAGGCTCACCCCATTAAGCGCATGCACCGCCGCCCCATTCGCGCCGGCCCGGCCGTAAAGCTTCGTTGCATTTTCAACCCGGATCATGTCGCCCATCTTAGCATCTTCACAGCCTTGAGCCTATGACTTGCCCTTAACCTGCGTAAACCGAAAACAGGATAATATCCCTTCGGGTATTTCATCTTTTCATCTATTCCTGCTAAATAAGCCATGCCCTCCTGCGATGTTCTCATCATCGGTGGCGGTCCGGCCGGACTTCGCGCCGCCCAGCTCACCTCCGCCGCGGGCCTCGCCACCCTCCTCGCCGACCGAATGCCCTCGGTTGGCCGCAAATTTCTCGTCGCAGGGCGTGGCGGCCTCAATCTGACTCATTCCGAGCCGGTCGAAAATTTTCCCGCCCGCTATGGCGCTGAAACGGCCCGCTGGCAGCGTCTCCTCGCCGATTTTCCCCCTTCCGCCCTCCGCGCCTGGGCCGCCGACCTCGGCATCGAGACCTTTGTCGGCACGAGCGGGCGCATTTTCCCCGCCACCAAGCAAGCCGCCCCGCTTCTCCGCCAGTGGGTCGCCCGTCTCAGGAAGCAAGGCGTCGTCTTTCGCCTCAATCACAAGCTCAAGGACTTCCGACTCTCCACCTCCGGCGGCTACGAAGTCGATTTTTCCACACCCAACGGCCCTGTCACCCTTTCGGCCCACGCGCTTATTCTCGCTTTGGGCGGCGCCTCCTGGCCCCAGACCGGTTCCGACGGCGCGTGGACCCGGCTTTTCGCCGCTCACGCTGTTCCCCTCACTCCCCTCGCCCCGGCCAACTGCGGATGGGAAGTTGCGTGGCCCGAAGCCTTTCTCGCCGAGGCCGAAGGACTTCCGCTCAAGAACATCGTCGTCAGCGCCGGCAGCGAA
Organism: Methylacidiphilales bacterium; assembly: GCA_021272315.1. Lineage (GTDB taxonomy): Bacteria > Verrucomicrobiota > Verrucomicrobiia > Methylacidiphilales > UBA1321 > JABDGH01. The sequence goes on from JAJSLI010000045.1 coordinate 12,048, forward strand.
ACCGTGCCCGGCGAGATCCTCGTCACCCGGTACGGCCTCGAAGGCGGCGCCATCTACCAGCTTGGGCGTGTTCTGCGCGCTCAGCCGAAACCCCAAATCGTCCTCGATCTCAAGCCCGCCTTCAGCGTGGAAGCATTGCTTGCGAAAATCCCTTCCCATCAAGCTCCCGGCCTGGCCGCCGCCGCCCGGGCTTGGCGGCTCAGTCCCGTCGCCCGCTCACTCCTGAAACTTCACGAGCCTTTTTCGTCCTGGGAGCAGCTAGCACGGCTGGCCAAGGCACTCCCCGTCGATTTGCTTCGCCCGCGCCCCCTCGCCGAGGCGATTTCGACCGCCGGCGGCGTCCCGTGGGACGAACTTGACGACAACCTGATGCTCCGCCGCTGGCCCGGCCTTGCTTGCGCGGGAGAAATGATCGATTGGGAAGCCCCCACCGGCGGTTATCTTCTCCAGGGTTGTTTCGCCACCGCCACCCGCGCGGCGCGGGGCGTCATCGCCTTTCTCCAAAAAGTGAAGGAGTGAGCCCAGAGTCGATCTCCGAGCATTGACATGAAGCTGTCTGGCGATAGACAGTTTCGATATGCCACTACCCAATGATCAACGTGTCGTCGCCCTCGCGAACGATCTGCTCCAGGTGTTCGACAAGATTTTTGGCCTTCATCCCGGTTACCGGGCGGCCCATGCCAAAGGCTTGATGCTCACGGGAACTTTTACCCCGTCCACCCAGGCAAGGTCATTGACCAACGCCGCCCATGCCGTTCGCCCGAGCACGCCGGTGACCGTTCGTTTCTCGAACTCCACCGGACTTCCCATGCTCCCGGATAATGTGCCCGACGCGAATCCTCGCGGTATGGCCATCCGCTTTAATCTGGGCGAGCATGTTCACACCGACATTGTCACCCACTCGACCGACGGCTTTCCGGCCCGGGACGGAAACGAGTTTCTCGAGTTTCTCAAGGCGGCGGCGGCGAGCGGCCCGGACGTGCCCTCACCGAAACCGATCGAAGTTTTCTTGGGCGCCCATCCGGCGGCCCTGGCTTTCGTCCAAACACCCAAGCCTCAACCGGTCAGCCTCGCCAAGGACGCCTTCTTCAGCGTGTCGGCCTTTCAGTTTAAAAACGCCGCGGGCAAAATCAGCTTCGGCCGCTACCGCATTGTTCCGGAAGGCGGAACGGAATTTTATAAGGACGAGGACGCGGCCGCCTTGTCGCCGACCTACCTGTTCGACGAATTGACCGGGCGCGTGAAGTCGGGACCGATCCGCATGAAGATTTTGGTCCAGCTCGCCGCCGAAGGCGATCCGACCGACGACGCCACCGTGCACTGGCCCGAGGACCGGCCCCTCCTTGAATTTGGCACGCTCGAACTGACGAGTCTCGTTGCGGACAATCCGACGGAACAGAAGCGCATCATCTTTGATCCCATTCCCCGGACCGAGGGCATCGAGCCCACGGCGGATCCCCTCTTTGAACTGCGCGCGGCCATTTATCTCCTCAGCGGAAGGAGACGTCGGGCGGCGACCACGCAGGAATGAATATTGGGCCTGTTAACACTTGCGATGCATCTCGTTATAGGTTGCTCGCTCCCAAGTTTCACTTGGGAGCGTTTCTTGCCCGCGCGAAATTTCATTTCGCGCTGATTCTATTGATTGGCGCGTTGGAATCGGCAATAAAATTGCCTCCACAAGTGCGTTCCCAAGTGAAACTTGGGAACGAGGGAATGCGACAAAAAGAGCAGTACTGGGTTAGGATGGTCTTAACGGAGTTACGGGAGCCTTTATTTGTCGTCAGATCGTCATCGCTCCAAGTGCCCATTTAATCAGGACGTTGACGAGAGTCACCACGACTAATATCAAGAGCAATCGATCAAATCGGACCCGGGTGCGGGCCCTTGCAATGGCGTAGAGGTGGCACAGATAAAAACCGCATCCGAGTGCGAGTCCTGGTATTGCCGCCGCCGGCAACGGTAAATTCGGAATCAAATTAAGAGGAGCTTCAAGCAGGATTATGAACATAAGCGGAAAAGTAAGGGCATCGAAATCCCCCCGCAGCACCAACGGTATTACTCCGGCACCGATAATGCCTAACCAGCAAGCAATACGGACGGCGAGACAGGGAGCTTCTTCCTGCGGCTTCTGCGAGGCATCGGCCATACGGAAGGCTATAACGGCAGTGAAGCGCGGACAAGTGCGTTCCCATGTGCAACTGCAAGGCAAAGAAGCAGGACTCAAAAAAATGGATTCACTCCGTGTAAAAAAAATCTACCTTTTGACCCATGCTCGTCTCCCTTCGCATCCGCAACCTCGCGCTGATCGAAGAGATCGCCTGGGAACCCGGTCCCGGGTTCAACATCCTCACCGGCGAAACCGGCGCGGGCAAATCGATCCTCATCGACGCCCTGAGCCTTCTCCTCGGCGAACGGGCCGACAAGACCCTCATCCGCACCGGCGCGGACGCCTGCGCGGTCGAGGCCGAACTCGATCTCAAGGACGACGCCCGCCTCCGCCGGATCAACGCGCTCCTCGGAGAAATGGGCGCCGAGCCCTGCGAAGGCCGCACCCTTCTCCTGAAACGCACCGTCTCCGCCTCGGGCGCCAACCGCCAGTTCATCAACGGCAGCCCCGTTCCGCTGCAAGCCCTCAAAGGCCTCGGCGATCTCCTGGTCGACGTCCACGGACCGCACGATCACCAATCGCTTCTCTCCACGGAAAAGCAGGCCGGACTCCTCGACGCCTACGGCAAACTGGAACCGCTCCGCACCGCCTGTGGCGCCGCCCATGCCGCCTTGCGCGAACTCGAACAGGAACGCGCCGCCCTTGAAATGAGCGAGGCCGAGCGGGAGCAGCGCCTCTCCCTCCTGCAACACCAGGTCGGCGAAATCAACTCGGCCAAACTCCAGCCCGGCGACGATCTCCGCGTCGAGAACGACTATCGCGCCGCCTCCCACGCCCGGCAGATCGTCGAGCAGGCCGGCATCATCGCGTCGCTGCTCAACGATTCCGAAAACGCGGTGCTCACCCAGCTCGCCCAGGTCGAACGCGCCCTCGCCGCCTGGCAGCGCATGGACGATTCCATCACCGAGGTTGAGCCCCTTAACCGCGAAGCCATCGCTCGGCTTCAGGAACTGCTCGGCGCCGCGCAGGTGCGGGCCGAACGGGTTGACCTCGATCCCGCCCAGATGCAGCAATTGGAGGAACGCCTGAATCTCATCCAGGGCCTCAAGCGGAAATACGGCGGCACGGTGGAAGACATCCTCGCCTTCGGCGAAAAGGCCGCCGCGCAATTGACCGCGCTCGAGAGCCGCGCTGAATTTCTCGCCACCCTTTCAGAGCGCGAAAAAGCCGCCCGCACGGCATTCGAAAGAGCTTTCACCGAACTTTCCCGCGCCCGGGCCAAAATCTCCGGGCCGCTGGGCGAAAAGATTTCCCAGGAACTGCGCGTCCTCGGCTTCAACAAAGCCCGCTTCCAAGTCGACCTCACCCCTGCAACCCAGCCGGGGCCCTCCGGCGGCGACCACGTCGAGTTCATCTTCGCGCCCAACCTCGGCGAGGCGCCGCGACCGCTGCGCGCCATCGCCTCGAGCGGCGAGATGGCCCGCGTGATGCTTGCCGTGAAAACCACCCTCGCCGAAGTGGACGAAATCCCCATCCTCATCTTTGACGAAGTCGACGCCAACGTGGGCGGAGAAACCGCAGGAGAAGTCGGTAAAAAATTGCGCGGTCTCGGTCGCGCCCATCAAGTCCTCTGCGTCACCCATCTTCCGCAAGTAGCCGCCCAGGGCCAAAGCCATTTCGCCGTGGAAAAGCGCACCAAACAAAATCGCACCGTCACCGAGCTCAGCCGGCTTGAAGGTCCGGCCCGTCAGCGCGAACTGGCCCGGATGCTCGGAGGCCAGACCGAAGCCGCGCTCGCCCTGGCCAAAAGCCTGCTCGCTGGAAAATAGCTTTCCTGTTGTTGCACTCGACGCCGCGAAAAACTTCGCCCAATCTGAGTTCATCCCATGAACATGATCAGAAATATCCTGACGCTGGCGTTAGCCGCCTTAGGCATCGGCCTTTGGTTTATTCCCACCGATCAGTGGACGTGGCTCAACTATCTCGGCGGCCAAGCCGTCATGGCCGTCGATTTTATGGGCAAGGCCGAGCCCTACTCTACCATTCTTTGCCTCGCCATTGCCACGGCCCTCTTCATGACCCGAAAACAGTATTAGGTCTCTCGTCAAAAGTTTTCGGCGTCTGATTTCAGACTAGGGCAAGGTCGCGTGCGATTTTTTTGGGCTGCTCCACAGCTAGGGACTCTCCCCCTGGCGCATATGGAGCTACGTGACCGGTGAGACTTTAACGCGATTGTTAAAGAGACCTAAAAAGTCACAAAACAGTAACAACGGAGACACCGCTTCGCCATGACCGGCTGGCTGACTACGGCACGATTCGCGGCAAATTACCCGAAACACATCGGGCGACAAGAAGCGCATCGCAACCAACTTCAGAGGAGGAAATCATGGAACTTTTTGGGGAAACACTCACGTTTGTCGCCGGCTTCTTTTTGTTACTGGCTCTGGCCTTGGCCTTAAGTTTTGAATTTGTCAATGGCTTTCACGATACCGCGAATGCGGTCGCGACAGTCATCTACACCCATACGCTCAAGCCAACCTACGCCGTTATTTGGTCCGGTTGCTTCAATTTGCTCGGCGTTCTCTGGTCATCGGGCGCGGTTGCCTACAGCATTGTCGCCCTGTTGCCCGTGGAATTGGTGCTCCACGCAGGATCGGGCGCGGGTTTTGCAATGATCTTCGCGATCCTTGTTTCCGCGATCGTCTGGAATGTGGGCACCTGGTACCTGGGCCTCCCCGCTTCCAGTTCGCATACCATGATTGGCGCAATCATGGGCGTGGGCATGGCCAATTCGTTGATGGCGGGCACGGGCTGGATGGCCGGCATCAATTGGGGCAAAGCGCAGGAAGTAGGCATGGCCCTGCTTCTTTCCCCACTCGTCGGCTTCATTGGCGCGGGGCTTCTTCTGCTGATCCTCAAGGTTCTT
>JAJSLI010000050.1 GCA_021272315.1 Methylacidiphilales bacterium
GGCATTGGTCCAGGTCTGGTTGGTGCCCAGCGCCACCGGCGCGCTGATGGTGACCGCTCCCGCGCCGCTCTGGTCGTTGATGCCGTTAGGCGCGACGTTGATGCCGTTGCTGCTTGTCGTCGTCGTCGCTTCCAAGGTCAAAGAGCCGCTGTTGGTCCCCGCCGCGATGGTGACCGCACCCGAGGTCGCGTTGAAGGTCAGGCTGTTGACCGTCGTGGGCGCATCCAACGTCGTGCTCAGGTTGGTCGCCGTCGGGCTGCTCGTCGAGAAGACCACGTCCGTGACTTTCCCGGGAACCGCCGTGGCGGGTGTGTTCGAGGTGTTGGTCGTGCTAAAGTTGCCCACCGTTTGCCAACTGGAACCGCTGGCCCCCGTCCAATAGGCCACCGTGGGCGTGGTGGCGGAGCCTTCCACTTCCAGAATGAGGGCGGTCGAGGTTGGGTCGAGCACCAAAGTGTATCCGTTCGTGGTACCGGTCACTGCCAAGCTGTAATCGGCGGTGGAGGTTTCGAGCCCGCCGCCGGGGGCGTAGATCAGGTCCTCGTTAGTGGCGGTCAAACCACCCAGGCCGTTAATATTGACGTCCACCGTCACATTGGTCATCGAGACCGCGCTGGAACTGTTTTGAAGTTTAATTTCATCCGCGCTGCTCCCTACGTCAAAATCAAGAGTAATCGTGCCAGTGGTGCCGCTGCCCAAGGTCAGAGCCGTGTTGGTGGTGTTGAGGAGGGCGAGTTGATTGCCGAGCCCGCCGCCTTGAAGATTGAGGGTGCCGCCATTGCTGATGGTGAGGCTGCCCCCACCGCTGACGCCGATAGTGGAACTATTGCTCGATGCCAAGATGGCGTTGTTGGAAACCGTAACCGCCGTGCCGGCGAGGGAACTGCCGTTTAGTTCCAACGTGCCGGTGGTGACGGTCGTCGCGCCCGTGTAGGTGTTGGAGCCCTCCAATATCCACAGGGAGCTGTTGGTGCCGGTCACCGTCACCGAGGCGGTATTGGTGGTCCCGGTCATAGAGCCTTCGATGATGCCGGTTCCGGGGCCGGTAAGGGTGAGCCCGTTTACGGTCATGGTAAACGTGGGGCTGGCCAGAGTCAGTGTTCCGGAATCGACGGAAATGGTGGTGCTTTTGCCTAAAACCACCTCACCGTTGTACGTGTTGGTTCCACTAACATTTTCCAAGTTGCCGGTGCCGCCGGTCGCGAAGGTGGCGGAATTAAGGTAAAGCTCATGGGTGGTAAGCGAATTCGTAGTCGTGCCGCCTCCCGTAATGCCTCCCGACACCATGATCACACCGGCGGTGGCGTCCTCAAGCTCGGCGTTGCCACCCCAGGCGGTGCCGTTTTCGAATTCCGTAGCTTGAGTAGTTACCGTAGTCAACTGGTTATAGGTATTGGAGCCCGTGATGATAAGCGCCAAGGCTGTGGTTCCTCCGGCACCCTCCAAGCTCAAAGTGCCGCTGGTGCCGGCAATGACATCATTGATTGTGATCTGATCGGTTAGGGACTCAATTATAGAAGCTCCCGAGACGGTGATCGTTGGCATCGTCGTCAAACTGTTGGTACCAAGCGTATAGTTGCCTTGAGTTTCGAACGTAGAATTCGAAATAGTGATTGGATTATCGATGACGACATTGGTGGTTGATCCCGTCAAACGAGCACTGGCGTTCCACGCCAAGGTTCCGGTGCCAAGCCCGCTGCTTTGGAGAACTCCACCCGATATCGTGCCGGTCGCCGTATCCGACAGATAACCCGTTCCCGACACCGTCACGCCACCCGAGAAGGTGTTCTGGCCGGCAAGCGTCCAGCTTGAGCTACTACTCGTGAAATCGATGGCAAGAGTCCCCCCCGCGGATCCGTTGCCGATGATACCGTTGATGATGTTATAGTTGGTTTTGGCAATCGTGCCGGTCAAGGTCAGCGTGTCCGTGGTGCTCGACGTGGCGGCCGACGTGATCCCGCCATTGAAGATCAGTACACTGTTGTTCGTGCTGCTGTTGTTGGCAAAGGTGTAATTTGTACTCGTTCCTTCGAGAACGAGCGGAGCGTTGATGGTGTCGTCGTAGACGGTATTGGAGGTAGCGAGCGTGGGCGTTTGGTCCAGAATCTCGCCGCCCGCCGACAGGTCAAGCGCATCTCCATTCGTGGTGCCGATGGTCCAAACACCTTCATAAAAAGCGAGGTTCGTGACGGTTTGGACTGAAACGGCATTGGCAACGGTAAAAGTTCCTCCAACGCTAGACGCGGAGAAGACCGCCGTGGTCGTCGGAACACCGGCGGACCAATTGCCGGACGTATTCCAATCGCCGCCGGTTGCGCCCGTCCATGTCGATTGCGCCTGAGCCGGGTGGCCGGACAGCAGGAGAAGAGCGGCGAGGACCAAGAGAAGACGGCCCGCGCAAATAAGATTCCGTTTACCGAGGTAGTTGGAGATAGTCATAAATTTAATCGCGATTGCAACTAACACGAACCTAATACATGCCTTACTTATATGCCCAGGTGAGGAAGCGCACCAACACCTAAAAACAGCAATTATATTCTAATTGTAGATACGATTTTTGTAGCAAAGGAGAAATGGCCTCGTCACCGGCTCGAAATGAGATTGTCACCAACACTTCCCATCGGAGTAAAGCGAAGCCAAATTTTCTTCCAGAGAAAATCCATTCCGAGACGACAAAACGGCCTCGGTGAGACAACATGGAGAAAATCGAAACAGGAAAATCCGGCTGTAGAATGTCGGTTTTCAGGCGATATTTCTACAATTAGAATTAGTTTGCAACTTTAACTGCTTTTAAAGCTTTCCAATGAAATGTACATTGTAAACATGCAGTCCGTTCGCGTTTGTTCCCTCGCCCACTGCGCGCTGCTGCCCGTCCGGGGCAACCAAAAATATCCTCTCGCACGAACCAGTTTACCGGCGTTCACCTTGGTCGAAGTGGCCATTGCCCTGGGCGTTTTCAGCTTTGCCATCATTGGAATTCTGGGGATGATGATGACGGGCCTGGCCACCGCGCACAAGTCGATGGATTTTAATACGGAAACCGCCATCAGCCAGCAGCTCAGCGGCGAGGCGGAAGTGCTCAATTACAGCATGATCACCAATACCGGTTCAAGCTACCGGGAGAATTTCGAGCTCGGCCGCTATTTCGATGTGTTTGGGCAGGAACTGACCAACATCCCGACTCCCACCAGCTATGTTTACGAGGCAACCCTGACCGTCACCAACGCCTATGTGCCCGGGACGTCCACGAGCAGCTCCGTGGCGCAGGAGTTGATTTTTCAAATCACGAGTCCGCACCTGACGGGATCGACCAATTCTTACTATTTGTGGGAGGTCGATAATGGCCGATAGCGCGATTCGGGCAACGCGAACCCTCCCCGACTGCCGCTCCTTCACCCTCATCGAGATGCTCGTGTCACTGGCCATTTTCAGCATCATCATGGTTCTGGTCGCGCAGATGATCAGCGAAACGGAACTCGCCTGGAAACGTTCCTCGGCCAACATCCAGGCCTTTCAAGGCGCCCGGACAGCCTTTGACACCATGTACCGCACGATCAGCGAGTCAACGTTGAACACCTACTACGATTACTACGAGTACTCCAACTCGGAATATGTTCCTTACTCCACGAACAACGCCACGAATTTTGCTCCCGCGGCCTACGGCCGCTACTCGGAACTGCATTTCATTTGCGGACCGAGCCTGGTGACTTTGCCACGGGCGCAGGTGACCCATTCCATTTTTTTTCAAACTCCCGCCAGTTACACCGCCACTTCCTCCAGCTATGGAAATATGAATTCCCTCCTGAACGCGGTGGGATTCTATATAGATTTCAATACCGACTATTCCTCCTGGCCGGCCTTTCTTACCACGCTCAGTATCCCGCCGGCGCAGCGCTGGCGTTACCGCCTGATGGAGTTTATCCAGCCCACCGAGCAACTCACGATTTACACCAACACAACCGGCACGGGCTGGTTTACCAATGCGATTGCGTCCTCGTCGCCGCCGGTGGAAGTGCTGGCCGAAAATATCATCGCCTGCGTCATTTGCCCCCACCTTTCGGGAGAGCTGACTCCAAACGAACCCTACTCCACGCTGGCCACCAACTATGAATACGACTCGCGCATGGGCGCGACCGCCTCGACCAGCGGATGGACCAACGGGGCGCAGCCGACCGCCATGAATCAGCTTCCGCCCCTGGTCCGGGTGGTGTTGATTGCCGCGGATGAGCCCTCGATGATCCAGTTCCAAGGCTCCAGCACCACGCAACCCAACCTGGGCTTCAGCTACACCAACGTCTTTCAAACCGCGAACAATCTCACGACCGATATCGCCACCGTCAGCGCGGCCCTGACCGCCGACCATGTGAATTTTCATGTCTTTCAAACCGACATTCCCATCCGGAGCGCCGAGTGGAGCGAATCGACTACTTCAGCCAATTAGAGCCTGACATGAAACCCTCCCCCCATCGCCCTTTCCCTTTCCGGCGCAAGGGGCGTCGCAGCGCCGCGTTGGTCCTGATTTTGGGATGCCTGGTCATCCTGACTATCGTGATCGTCGCTTTCTTGAGCAGCGTCAAGACCGAGTTGAACGGCTCCAAAACGTATGCCGACAACGCCCACGTCCGCACGCTGATGAACACGTGCGTCAATCTCGTCTACGCCCAGATCCGCCAGGCAACGACCACCACGCCGACGGATTGTTGGACCAGTCAGCCGGGCTTGATCCGGACGTTCAACAACTCCGGAACGCCCGACATGTCGTACAAATTGTACAGTTCGGCCACGATGCAAGTTTCCGGCGCCCTGGTCCCGGCGACGGAAGAGGCGACGATCCCCTCCTCTTGGAACACGCAAACGGCGGTCTACACCGATCTCAACGACCCGGTCTCGGGAGTCTACCCGATTGTTGATCCGAACGTCCTGACCAACAGCGCTCCGGTTCAAGGGTTCAGCATCGATTCCAGCGCCCCGACCACCACCAATCAGGCGGCTCCCATGCCGGTACAGTGGCTCTATGTTTTGAGCAACGGCGCCCTGGTCTCCCCCACGATGACCGGGACCGGCACCACGGCGACCATCGCGGGCGCGAGCGCGAGCAATCCAATCGTCGGGAGAATCGCCTTCTGGACGGACGACGAAACCTGCAAGGTCAACATCAACACCGCTTCCGAGGGAGGCACGTTTAACGGCACGCAGACTACGTCCGGAGTTTCGCCCAACGTGGGCACCAACACGGTTAGCTGGGACATCCCTCATTTTAACAATACGGTCGACGAAAATTTGGGACTCTATCAACCCCTGGAGAATGAATTCCAGAATTTTCCGGGACACCCGGCGGGAGTCAGCCTTTCGACCGTTTTCCCAAGCCTGGTGGTCTCCGGTTCGGCAGGGTCGGCATTCACCAACTTCTACACCATCTCGCCGCGCATCCGAAACGGCGGCTCCTACAGCGGGACAATCGTAGTCTCCACGAACACTTTGCCTGTAACCACGGGCGGAGACCGCTTGTACGACAGCGTCGACGAACTGCTCTTTAATCCAAGCCGGACAGCCAATCCCACCTCGTCCAGCAGCAATACTCTCACCCAAACGCAGGTCGAACAGGCCCAATTCTTCCTCACCGCCCACAGCCGCGCCCCGGAAACCACGCTTTTTGGCACCCCAAAAGTCGCCTGCTGGCCCATCAATGCCGCCCTGTCGCCAGCCCTGGCGGCCGGCACGAACACCCCTTATGCCTCGACTTTTGATAATTTGGTCGCGTTTTGTTCCACGCTGAATGGCACCGCCAGCACGGCGGGCGGCACCAGTACCGCGCCGGGTGGCAGCAACCAGCAGGTCTATTATTTTCAACGGCAAAACAAGGACAGCCTGACGAATGATTACCTGAACATCCCGCGCAATCAGACGCTCTTTACCTATTTACATACCCTGATGAACACGCAAGTGCCCGGGTTCGGCGGAAATCTGGCCAACAAGTTCGGAACCGACAGCGACCAGATCCTAACGGAAATTTTTGATTATATTCGCAGCACCAACCTCAACGATTTGAATCTCACCACCGAAACCGCCTATCCCTATTACCAATATGGATCGGGAGGGACGACCCACGGTTTCGGCGTGGCTGAAGTGGCGCCCATTACTATCACGAGCCCCTCGGGCGCCGCCACCCGGGGATTCGGCCGCTTCACGACCATTTCCGAGGCGTCTTTGTGGCTCATCTGTACGGCGGACCCGTCGATCGCCGCCGCCGGCCTCACCCCAGCCTCCAACTCCACCAATAATCTGACCATTCCCGCGGGAGTAACGCTGGCCAACACGGCGACGTACAAACAGATCGTCATTGAGGCGGCGTTGGTTCTCGATCCGTTTACCCCGATGAACGGCGTCACTCCCATGCGCCCCGACATTAATATTTTAGTCTCGGGACTCGACCAATGGACCATCGAGGGAAACGATGACAACGCGGCCACCAGTTTGGGGTTTCCGTCCCTGTCCCAACAGACCACGAGCAACGCGGGAGTTTACCAATTGGGAGGCTCGCCTTCCAATGTTGGCGGCATGTACAACGAGGGAGGCTTCATGGGAACCTCTTGGGCCCTGGCTAGTCGCTGTGTTCGCGCGCGCAATTCAAATCTCCTCACTCTGGATACCAATTTCAACTCAAGCCTCGATGGCGCCAGCGGCCCTTTGAATGAACAATATCCTTTTGTCAGTCAACCGGTCGCTGTCAAAGTCTATAAAGCCAGCCCGACGCTCACTTTTTCCGGCGGTACGATCACCGTCACCATCCAGCAAAGAACCAACGGAACCATCCAAAGCGCCAGTCCTTCCACTCCCGGTGCGACCATCCAAACTTTGGTCATCAATTTTCCGTCAACCACGCTACCGCTCCCAATCCTGCCCACCAGCACTACGGCCAATGATGCCATCTATTGGACATTTCAGGCGGGGGGATGTGGCATTGTCAACCAAGGACGCCTTTCGACGACAAACGCAGGCGGGGAGACCCCTCCAACCTTCTTGACGGGCAACGATATTATCTATTCCGTGGTCCCGGCCCAAAGCAACGGCTCGAGCCTCCAAACGCTCGATCCCCGTTTTGTCGCCTTGATGGCTTCGGATACAAACGATGTGCTCTTCAGCAAGCATCCTTGGTACGATGGCGTCCATACCCTGGCCAATACGTTGATGCCCACACCCGGAGAAGGCCTTGACGAGGTCCTGAATGGGACAACCTTCGCAGACGATCCCGATAGTACCAACACGTTGGCAAATATCGGTTCCGGGAATTATTACCCCTGGAAAAATTGGCCATGTCCCAAGGTTCCCTACCCGGCGCCGGATGCCATCGCCAATGGGGATTGGGACAACGGACTAGGCTCCATGTCGGACGGCGGCTATGTCAACGAACCGGACCAAGGCACAATCATGAAGGGCAGTTCCACGGAGCCTTATTATACCGATGGTATCAACGCCACCCTCAACTACACCTCCCCGAACCGGATGATGCCCTCGCCCGGCATGTTTGGCTCGCTCCCGACCACCTTCCTGCGCAGCCTGGCGAATAACTTTACGGGCGCGCACCAGCAGGGCTGGCAGACGCTCCTCTTTCGCCGCCAGCCGACCCATCCGAGTTACGTCAATTCGCCGTCTTCTTATAACGCATCGGGGAGCACCGCCACCACCGGACTCGGCAACGGACTTTTTTCCAATGCCCCCGATTATCTGATGATGGACCTCTTCTGGATGCCCGTGGTTCAGCCCTACGCCATCAGCGAGGCTTTTTCCACGGCGGGGAAGATCAACATGAACTATCAGGTCATTCCCTTCACATATCTCGAACGGCAAACGGGCCTTTACGCGGTGCTCAAGCATGAAAGCGTCATTGCGGTGCCGACGGCCGATTACAAAGTCTATAAGGGCGAATATACCGCCATTCTAACGTCGACGCCGACCCAATATACCTACCGCCTGCCCATTCAAATCGCGCCCACGTTGCAGCAATTCCTCAATCGCTTCGACAACTCCGACAACACCGGGCTTTATGCTTACCGCACCCCGGCTGAAATTTGCGACGTCAACCTCATTCCCAACGACCCCAACTACTCGAGCTCGTTGTCGGTGACTTTAGGCACCAACGACACGGGAGGTAGCACCGACTCGCAGATCGACAGCACGATGGCCACCTACTGGAGCACGCACACCCTGACCGGCGACAACTGCCGCGAACGCCCCTACACCACCATCTATCCCAAGTTGACCACCCGTTCCAACACCTTTCGCGTCCATTACCGCGTCCAGACGCTGAAACAGATCCCCAGTTCCACTCCAGGCAATTGGACCGAGGGGACCGATCTCATCACCAGCGAGGGACGCGGTTCCGTGCTCATCGAGCGTTATCTCGACGCCAATGACACCACGATTCCCGATTATGCCTCTTCATCCACCCTATCGACGACCCTGTCGACGGGGCCCACCATCGAATCTCACTACCAATTCCGCGTCATCAGCATCAATCGGTTCCCCCCATGATCTGTTGTCGTGGTTGTGTTAATAGATCCTTCGACAAGCTCAGGATGACATTAGTTCCCCCCATGATCCCAACTCAAGATTGTGCCGGCCGGCATCGGCGATCCTGTTCTCAAGGAGGTTTTACCTTGATCGAACTGCTGGTGGTCATAGCCATTATCGCGCTGATGACGGCGTTGACTATGCAGAGTTTTCAGTCTTATACCCGCAGCTTCAGTCTCACCACCGCCAGCGCATATCTCCGGGATGGGCTGGAGTTGGCGCGCCAGACGGCGGTATCCAAGAACAGCACCGTCGAGGTGCGGTTCTATCAACTGCCTGCCAGCTCAAGTTCAACGCTCTCGGGTTATTGCGCCTTTCAAGCGTTCCTAAAGGGGAACCTGACGCCACCTACCTATACCGCCATTACCGCGATCATCTATTTCCCCCGGTCCATCGTTTTAAGCACCGACTCGACGAAGACCTCCTTTTTAACTTTAAGCGGCCAGCCTGCCGCCGGCTCGTCCCCGCCTTCCAGCGCAACTCCGATATCGCTTCCGACCTGCGGGACCAATTACAATTACCTCTATTTTTGTTACACCCCAAGCGGGGGGACCAATCTCAGTCCCACCGGCTCATGGTTTGCCACCCTGGTGCCTGAAAACGCGCCGACCAGCACCAGCAATGGCGGGTTGCCGACAGATTTTGCCACCGTACAAGTCGATCCCGTCATGGGAAACGCGCGCGTGTACCACCCGTAAATGCTTCCGCTCCCGGGGAACGCCGGCCCCGCCTTCGCTAATTTTCCAGGTCGACAGGGCATCATGACGCCCCGGGATATCGACCCCAAGGCGATTAAACACCAACAAAAACATTGCTGCTATTAGAGTTTCAGGTAGTATATAGAGCTTACGCAGCGCATGAATAATACCACGGACACCATTGAAGTCGAAGGCAGGGTCATGACGATCCTGCCCGGCACCATGTTTCGCGTCGAGCTGGACAACAGCAAGCACGTGGTTCTGGCCCATATCTCCGGCAAAATGCGCAAGCGCTTCATCCGCCTCACCCCCGGCGACCGCGTCAAAATGGAAATGTCGCCCCACGATTTCACCAAGGCGCGCATCGTCTACCGCCTCGATGCCAGGGCGCCCGTCGTCCGTGACGTCGTCTAAAGCCGCACCGGCCGCCGACGCGCGGACTGCCCTGCCTCCCCAGGTTTTCTCCCATGCCATCCTTTGATGTCGTATCCGAAGTGGACGAGATGGAAGTCAAAAACGCCGTCGAGCAGGCACGCAAGGAACTGGCCAACCGCTTCGACTTCCGCGAGGCCAAGGCCGAGATCATCCTCGAAAAAGAAGCCATAAAACTTTCCGCCATCGACCAGTTCAAGCTCCAGGCCCTCGAGGAAATCGTCCTGGGCAAACTCGCTCGCCGCAATGTCAGCCTCAAGAACATCGAGCGCAAGGAAGCCGATATCTCCCCCCTCGGCCACGCCCGGCAGGAACTCAAGCTCAAGCAGGGCCTCGAAACCGACGTGGCCAAGACCATCGTCCAGGCCATCCGCGACACCAAGTTCAAGGTCCAGACCCAGATTCAGGACCGCCAGGTTCGCGTCACGGGCAAGAACCGCGACGATCTCCAGGACGTCATCGCCGCGCTGCGCGGCGGGGAATTCCCCGTCGCCCTCAATTACACCAACTTCCGCGCGTGAACCATTGGCTGGTCAAGTCTGAGCCCGAAGCCTACTCCTTCGCGCAATTCACCCGCGACAAAACCACCGCCTGGACCGGCGTTCGCAACTACGCGGCCCGCAATTTTCTCAAGGCGATGGAGAAAGGCGACGAGGTCTTCTTCTACCACAGCGTCAGCGAAAAAGCGGTGGTTGGCCTCGCCACCGTCATCAAAACCGCCCATCCCGATCCGACGGTCGAACCGGATGAAAAAGGCGACTGGGTTTGCGTCGATTTCAAGGCCGTCCGCGCTTTGGCCCGTCCCGTTGCCCTCGACGAAATCAAGCGCCAGCCCGCCCTGAAAAATATCCCGCTGCTGCGTCAGTCCCGCCTTTCCGTCATGCCCCTCACCGCTACGGAAGCGGCCGCGATCAAGCAACTCGGCCAGGGTTAAAGTGCATCAGGGACCGCCGTTTTTGAACATGTCCTTGAGGAACTTGATCCGGTCTTCGGTCAGTTTTTGTTCGGCCGTGCTGACCGTAAGAGGATAGATGCTTCCGCCGAAGTCGGAGGAGGCTTCAAACTCGGCTTCCTTTTCCCGGTACGCCAGCCAAGCCTGCTCGGCGGCATCAAACGCAGCCTGCTCTTGGGCATCGTCTTTGAGCAACGCACGAAATTTCTGATAGGTTGCCGTGAGTTCCTGGTCTGCCTTGTCGGCGCTGGCCGCCGCCGCGCTGTTCAACTCGGGTTGGCTCTGTGCGTGAACCGGCGCATGGGCGCCGAAAAAAATGATGCTGATTAGGGCAAGAAGCAGGCGGATTTGCGGATTGGTCATTCGCTTAGGATACCAGCCCGTTGGGTGATCCGCAATTGGGTCGGCCATACCGCCGTCCGCTGTACCGCCGCGCACCTTGCCCTGTTAGGAAAACATATCCTAGGCTGAATCTCGCAATTCCCTGTTTACGGTGAACCGGTAGTCTCCAAGTTCGAGAACGTCACCCGGGTTGACATACCCATCTTTAACCAAAACGCCATTGATATAGGTTCCGTTGGTTGAATCGAGGTCCAAAATAAACAGACCGCGCCGATGAATATCCAGGATACAGTGCCTTCCCGACACATTATTACCGTCAATGACCAAATCAGAGGATTTATTTCTGCCGATGACGGAAGCCGACTTGGTCAAATAGAGTTTGGTCGCCGGCTGGCTGGCGGGAATCAAAAAGTATCTATATTTGGATTCGTCCGCCGGTTCTACAACTCTTCCATGGAGCCTGCTCGTTTCGGCTATTTTGTTCTTATAAATATCTCCACTCTTCAGAAGGAATTCCTGAATATTCAGGTAAATACTATGAACCGGATCGGGAGGTCGAACACCCCGAAGCCACTGGTACGACGCATCCGTCAGGTGCACCGCCTGTTCGACGGCCTCCTTGCCGGTCCTCCGGTCCGAGGTTGCGTTTAAAACGAACCCCTCCTGCACATAAATCATAATCAGTTCCGCGTCTTTAAACACCAAAAGGCATCCCTGTTGCTTGTTCTCACCCAGGCGCAAAAGCACCTCTTCAATGGTAAAGAGCGGATCCTGGAGACTCATGACGGGATAAGGGCATGCCGGGCTGCATTTTTGTGAAGCTTGCCCGCAACACAAATTCTCGCGTAAGATGCGCCGGTTGGAGCGTAGTGTTGAAGATTTTGGCCGGCCTGCACGATCTTGAAATTGGGAATCGTCGAGGGCATCGTGATTGCCCTTGTGGTAAACGGACGATGACCGAGAGTCAAGCGCGTCCGTCCAAAAACTTCGATGCTGGCGATTGCGCTGCCGGTTTAGCTCAGTGGTAGAGCAGCGGTTTTGTAAACCGTTGGTCATCAGTTCGAATCTGATAACCGGCTCCCCTCAATTTTGCCTCTTAAATTCAGCAGGGAGAAAACTTGCAAACATTTTTACCCAAGAGGCCCTTGCGCGCCTGTAAGCGTCCAAGCGCAAGAAGCCGTTACAGCCAGAAAGCGCGTGCATGGAACCAGACCATCCTCTAGATGTTGGGCTTCCCATGCTTCGCCTGATTCTCTCGTCTGCCCTGTTCTTTATTTTGCTTTCGATTTCTCGTGGACAAGCTCCAGCACAGATCGATCCGAACGCTTTGGCACAAAAAATTCAGGGTGAGCTCTCCGGCCCGCCCCTCCCTGACGCCAAAGTCGATCCCAGCGTCCCGCACGGCGAATTACTCCAAGGCATTATCACGGATTCGAAAATCTATCCCGGCACGGAGAACGGCTTCCAGGTCTACGTTCCCGCCCAGTACGATCCCGCCAAGCCCGCCTGCCTGCTGGTCAAGCTCGATGGCCTGGGCACCTACGAGGCCACCGTGCTCGACAACCTCATCGCAAAAAAAGATGTGCCGGTCATTATCGGCGTCGGCATCTCTTCCGGAACGGTCTGGAAAGACCCGCCCGGAACCCCCAAACGCGCCGCAATCCGATTCAACCGATCCTACGAGTTCGACAGCGTGAACGATCACTTCCCCGATTTCGTACTGAATGAGGTGCTGCCTGCCGTGGAAAAGATGAAGACCAAGGATGGCCGTGCGATCAACCTTTCGCCCGATGGCAATGACCATGCCGCCACCGGTGGCAGTACCGGCGGAATCGGTTCCTTTACCCTGGCATGGCGGCGGCCCGACCAGTTCACCCGTGTCTACTCTCTTATCGGTACCTTTGTCTCCATGCGGGGCGGCCACGAGTACCCGGCGCTGATTCGCAAGACCGACCCCAAGCCCATCCGCATTTTTCTGGAAGACGGCTCGACTGACGCGTGGAACCCGCTCTTCGGCTCATGGTACGATGCCAATCTGGCCATGGAGTCGGCCCTGAGCTTCTCCGGCTATGACGTCGCCCATGCCTGGGGCACCCATGGCCACGACGGACGGCCCGGAGGGATGATTTTTCCCGACGTGATGCGCTGGCTCTGGCGCGATTATCCGGCGCCGATCAAAGCCGGCATCTCGAAAAACAGCACGCTGGTGGAAATCACACTGCCGGGTGAAGGGTGGCAAAAAATTCCGCAGACGTTCCAGTCCGCCGCCGGTTTGGCCGCGAACGCACAAGGCGACGTTTTCTTGAGCGATAGGCCCGCCTCAACTCTCTACCATCTTGGCGCTGATGACAAACCGGTGGCATACGGTCACGAACCCGACGTGGTTGGAGAGGCCTTTGGCCCGGACGGGACGCTTTACGGTGTCGAGCCTGGTGAGAAGAAGGTTGTGGCACTCGATCCACAGGGCCAGACCCGCACCGTCGCCGAGGGTATCGCCGGTAACGGCATCGTCGTTACCCATGACGGCACGCTCTACGTAAGCGAACCCGGCGAGCACAGCGACATGCCCAGCACCATCTGGCAAATCAAGTCGACCGGCGAAAAGAAGGTTGTCGATCAGGGACTTCACTCCGCCTCCGGAGTCGCTTTTTCACCTGATGGCTCACTTTTCTATGGGGCAGAGAATAGTACCAAATGGATCTACAGTTATGTCGTCCAGCCCGACGGCTCCCTGGCCGACAAGCAGCCCTTTTACTGGCTTCACATGACCGACATTCCCAATGACAGCGGCGCGGAAGACCTCGCCGTCGACACGCACGGTAATCTCTATGCGGCGACCCGCATGGGCATCCAAGTCTGCGACCAAAACGGCCGCGTCCGCGCCATCCTGCCGCTGCCCACGCCATGCGGACCGGTGTGTAGTTTGTGCTTTGGCGGTGAACATTTCGATATTCTCTACGCCACCGACGGCACACAGGTTTTCAAGCGGCATCTGAAAGTGCCGGGATTCGCCCCGTGGGCCGCACCGATTGCGCTTCCAAGTCATAGCGCAGGTTAATGACCCCGATTTTCACCTGACCTCCCCATGTCCGTCTGGCCCCAATTCTACGATCCGCTCGGTAACATCTATGTCTCGGCGCTCGTTGCGGCGGTTCCCGCGCTCCTGCTTTTGGTCCTGATCGCCGGATTCAATGTTCGCATCCACCTCGCGGCACTCGTTGCGCTGGGCGCCTGCCTGACGCTCGCAATTGGACTCTATCACATGCCCGTCGCCTACGCGGCGGCCGCCACGGTTTACGGCGCCGGCTACGGCCTTTTCCCCATCGGCTGGCTGGTGGTGAACATCATTTTTGTCTATCAACTTACGGTGCAGCGCGGGCTCTTTGACGTGTTGCGCCGCAGCCTCGCCCGGGTCGCGCCCGATCCGCGCATCCAGGTTATCCTCATCGCCTTCGCCTTTGGCTCCTTTCTCGAGGGTATGTCGGGTTTTGGCGCGCCGGTGGCCATTACTGCGGCCATCCTGATTCAGCTCAGGTTCCCTCCGCTTCAGGCTTCAGGGTTGGCGCTCGTCGCCAACACGGCGCCTGTCGCCTTCGGTTCGCTCGGCATTCCACTGACCACGCTGCAGCAGGTCACCGACCTCGATATCCGCGCGCTTTCGGCCACGGTCGGCGCGCTCCTCGTCCCGTTTGCCTTTTCCATTCCGTTTCTCATCGTCATCATGCTGGCTGGCTGGCGTGGGCTGCTCGGCATCTGGCCCGCCGCCCTGGTCGCGGGCCTTTTCTACACGATTCCGCAGTTTCTCATCGCCACTTACCATGGCCCGTGGCTGGCCGCACCCGTCGCGGGACTCTCCTGCATTTTCGCACTGGTCGTGCTCCTGCGTGTCTGGCGACCGCGTGAGCTTTATCGCTTCGATGAAGAAGGCAATCTAACCACCGGCATCGAACCAAGAGCCGCGACCGGATCAACCGATTCCGCCCGGCGGATTTTCGAAGCGTGGCTTCCCTGGGGCATTCTGACCATCCTCATTCTTATCTGGGGTGTGCCGCTATTTCAGGCTGCCTTGGACAAGGCTTTCCCTGCCGAGTTCAACATGCCGTGGCTGCACAAACTGATTCGCCGGATGCCGCCGGTCGATCTGGCCAACGCCGCGCCGATCAAGGCCATCTTCAAATTCCATATCCTTTCCGCCACCGGCACCAGCATTTTTGTCGCCTCCCTACTTGTCGGCTTGACCACAGGTTATTCGCCACGCGAGTGGCTCAAGCTCTTTTTTGAAACCGTCTGGCGCATCCGGCTCTCGCTTCTCACCATGGCCGCCATGCTTGCGCTCGGCAATGTCACCCGCTACTCGGGGACCGACGGCACCCTCGGTCTTGCCCTCTCCCACACCGGCTCGTTCTACCCCTTCTTCGGCACGCTGCTCGGCTGGCTCGGCGCGGCCATCACCGGTTCCGACACTTCAACGAACGTTCTCTTCGGCAGCCTGCAGAAAATCACCGCGCAGCAAATTGGCGTCAGCGCGGTCCTCATGTGCGCGGCCAATACCTGCGGCGGAGTCATGGGCAAGATGGTCAGTTCCCAAAGCATCGTTGTCGCCAGCACCGCCACCAATTGGTACGGCCATGAGGGACGCATCCTCCGTTACGTTTTTCTGACCAGCATCATCCTCGCCTCGCTCATGGGCATCCTTGTCTATCTCGCCGCTTACTTCGCCCCGTTTACCGCATTGGTGACAAAATAGTCGAATTCAATTCCAGATTGGGCGACAGAGGGGCAACTCAGGGCGCGTTCGTCGTGACACCCGTTGGTAAGTTCGTGGTGACGCCGGTTGGAAGATTTGTCGTCACTCCGGTTGGAAGATTTGTCGTCACTCCGGTCGGTAGATTACTACTGACGCCCGGCGCGGGATTCGGATTATTGCTTACCCCGGGATTGCTATAAGTGCCAACGGTAATACTGGGAACATAGGATAGCGGCGCGGCGGTTAAAGTCACCCACCCTGTTCCAAGGACCGAGGCCAGTGCGACAAGTTCGGCCACAGTTTTTATTGAGATTTTCATGGTAAAATATCGCCCTGACCACCCCGTCACACAACGGGGAATAAATGAAAGGAGAATTCGCCATTAAGGAGACCAAGCTATTATTTGGAAGCCTGCCAACAGCCAGCCGGATTGCGCGGGGAATCGGCCTATCCCTTGCGTCGCAAGCCCCGTTGAAGCCCTCGACCCACTTCATGATTGCGCTTGTCATGGCTCATCGTTAATTTTTGTGATTGGAGGTTTTGCTGTTGCCACCTTCCAGATGAAATACTTTCTTCTCCTCATTATTCTTGCTCTCTGTGGTGGTGGTTATTACGAGTACACGGTCCTGCAGCAAAAACAGGACGCGCAATCCGCCGCCGACCAGAAACAAATTGACGATCTGAATGGGCAAATCGAGCAGCTCAAAGCGGAAAAGAAAAAGACACAGGACAATTTGGACGCGGCGAATCAAGACCTGAACGCCGCCAAGACGCAGCTCACCGATTTAACCGCGCAACTTCTGGCGCTGCAAAAAGCAGCGGAAGCCGCCAAAAAAGCGGCCACCCAGACAGCCTCGCAGTCAGGCGAGGTCAAGCCTGCGCCCGTTTTATCCAATTTTCTTGGCACGATTGTGACGTTGGATGGAAAGACCTTCCAGAATTGCAAACTGCTCAAGGTCGAAGCCGACGGCATCACCTTCAACCATTCCGAGGGCATCACCAAAGTCACGTTCATCCTCCTGCCGCCCGATCTGGCAAAAAAGTTCGGTTTCGATATTCATAAGGAAACTCAACTGTCGCCTGATGAAGTTGAAGCTCAGGAGACCTTGAGAATCAAAGCCGACCTTCAGCCCTCTGCTCAAAGCCCATCACCAGCCCAGCCGTAGGGAAACATTACCAGTTCCGGATGACGCAACGTTGTTGTCAGAATCAAGCCTTCGCTGCATGATTGGCGGTCATGCGCTTCTACCTTCTGCCCATTGAGCAAGGCAAAACGGTCTGCATCAACTTTGACCACGTCACCAACATCCGCATCAGTGCGTCAACCATCGAGTTGTTTTTCGCCGGCGTCGAAGCGCCCATGGTCGTCCCGAAAACATCGAACACCTTGTCCACCATCGCCAAGGGCATGGATCTCTCGGAAAACACCAAGGATCTTATCAACGCTCTTTAACCGCCGGCCATTTCGCGCCAGCCGTGTAATATAATCCATCTGTATAGCGATTTTCTTTGACAAGTTCCTTCTGTCATTATACTAAAGTATCATGCGTCAAAGTAACAGCCAGCAAATGGTCCTCGCCTTCATCGAACACTACCAGGGCGAGAACCAACGCCCGCCTACCATCCGCGAAATCCAGGATCACTGCGGCTTCAAGAGCCCGCGCGCCGTCTCCTACATCCTTGAAAAACTGGAACAGGCCCGCCTCGTCATCCGCCAGGCCCACTCCCGCGGCATCCAACTCACCAAGCCGCGCATCAACGCCGCCGGCGTTCAGTTGCCGCTTTTTTCCTCCATTCCAGCCGGCATTCCCGACCAGTTCGACGGCAGCGAAGCGCCTGAAACGCTCCGCTTCATTCCCACGACCCTCGGCATCTCCAATCCGAGCCGCGCCTTTGCCGTTCGCGTTCGCGGCGACAGCATGGTCGACGCCGGAATCTTTTCCGGCGACATCGTCGTCCTCGAAAAAAAGGAAGCCCGCCCCGGCGACATCGTCGCCGCCCTGATCGACGGCGAAAACACCCTCAAGCGCTACATCAGGGAAAACGGCCGCGTCTATCTGAAGGCTGAAAACGCGCGCTACCCGCGTCTCGAACCGGTCGAAAAGCTCGAAGTCCAGGGCGTCGTCGTCAGCGTCCTGCGCACCATGGCCGCTGCGGCTTAACCCGCTTCCGATTTAAACTCGTGGGATAAATTACACCGAAGTTTGCGGTGTGTCGTTGGTAGCCAACCGACATTTCGAAAGTCGTCCCGCCTGCGCGGCGTATTCGCGGAAAAGCGAAAGGTACAGTTGATAATCGCGATAGGAAACTCCGGGCGGCGTCTGATGATCGCAACTGATGAGGAACCCACCTTTTGCCGCCGTCGGCAGCAGGCGCTCGAATTCCGCGCGCATCACCACCTCGCCCTGATTCATGGTCATTTTGTCAAAGTGCCCAATGAATCGCATGCGGGGATGCTCCGCTCGCACACCGGCGATATCCACTCCCGCCTGCCGTTCCAGCGGCAAAATCCCTTCGACGCCTGTTTCTTCAAACCATGCAGCGGGCACGGTGATGTCTCCGTCGGAATCAATGAAGGGAATGATTCCGCGCTTTTTGAGCGCCGGAATCACGCGCGCGTAATAGGGCTTTAGAAATTCATCGAACTGGTCCTTCGAAATCATGGAGCCCTTGTTGTAACTGAGATCTTCGGCGAAGGTCATGAAATCGGGAGCGCAGATCGAACCAATTTTTTCGAGGACGCTCAAGTGCCAGGCGGCAAGATCGGCGTTAATGCGGTGCACCAGATCGGGCTCGTCGTAAAAGGCGTAAAGATGAGGCTCGATCCCCAGCAAAACCCGCGGAAACCAAAAAAATCCCTCGAGCGTGAACCACAGCACGGCTTCGCCCTGCTGCTGCCGGCGCGCCCATTCCATCCATAATTTCCACCGCTCGGACTGCGTTTCAACGTCGGGAAAAAGGTGCGGGCGGATCTTCTCATAATCGGACATCGTGCTGATAAGCGGCGCGCCGTGCGACGCCGGTTGCGGACACGTCGGACGCCGCGTTCCGATCCAATCCTGCCAATACAAATCCAATCCGAAATGCCGGCAAATGGCGTAACGATCCGTGAGGGCTTCCGGCAATCCCTCTACATGCCAGCGCGTGAGGGTCTTGTCCCACCACCCGGCCCATTCCACCAGGGGCAGCCGGTCAAACGGCTGGAAATGTATAACCGCTTGAAAACGTTCACGGGTTGTCATGGTAAAGCCGGAGTGGCGTTCAGATTCGGGTCGGTTGATCACGCGCCCGCCGAGAATCCCTCCGACGGCACTACGCGCGCGCCATTGCGTTTTGCAGGCAAACGACCGGATTCCAATCGTCGTTGGCCAGCACCTCGCCGTGTTGCAGCGACTTGAAGTACGCCTCCGGCAAAATGTTTCGCTGGCCATTGAATGTGCTGCCCACGGGCATATAGGCGCAGGTCATGGCGATACGGCGTTTGCGCGTCATGTTCGCTCCCGCGCCGTGGGCGGTCAGACCGTTGTGAAAACTGCAATCGCCGGCTTTCATCGGCACGCATATCGGGTCGATCTCCCTCATCTTCGGATAGATCCTGAACAGTTCGCCAAGGTCATTGCCGATGCCTACGTTATCAAACGTGGCGAGCCTTTGTGTGCCGGGCACAAAATACATGCAGCCATTTTCCGGCGTTGCATCTTCGAGCGCGATCCAGATCGAAATCGAATCCTTCGAGTAAAACGACCAGTAGGGATTGTCGAGATGCCAGGCCGTCGGATTGCCATACGGTTCCTTGATGAGGGCCTGGTCGTGCCACACGCGGAACCCTTCCACTCCGGCCAGGCGGCAGAGCATCCGGCCCAGATCGGAATTCAACATGAACTTTTTGGCCGTATCGTTGATGCGCCAGAGATTGAGCCGCTGGGTGAAGACTTTGTCGTAATAACTGTCGCCCGCCTGCATGTCGACTCCTCCACCCGCGACCGTCTTTTTGCCCATGGCCGCGACAGTCATAACTACCGCCTCCTTTAATTCGGCAACCTCCTCCGCGGATAAAAATCCGCGATGAAGAACGAAGCCGTCCTGCTGATACGATGCAATCTGTTCCGAAGTGAGCGTTGTTTTCATGGAAAGCAATATTAACATGAATAAAATCGCTTTCATGGACTATGTTATCTTACAATTACGACAATGTTGACCCTCTCAAATAAACGACACCTCTCTTCGCTAAGAACACTCGGCCTCGCCGTGGAGTATTTCCCAGGCTACATCAACCGGAAAATCAGGATGCATTCGCTCGACGTGGTTCTTCTCAGCTTCATCATACGCGGCCGGGGCAGGCACATCATCGGAACCGAGGTTTTTGAGGAAACCGGCGCATCGCTGGCGGTCACCCATTACGGACAACAGCATGACATCCTCACGGATGGTCGGGGCATGGATGTCGTCAACGTCTATCTTGACCTCCAAAATCATCCCTTGCCCACGCTGCCCCGCGAACTCCAATCGGTCCTGCCGTTGCTCCTGCCGCTGCACCCGAGATTTCAGCACCGGCTCAATCGCATCGTGCGCCTTGAGTTCGAAAATCCCCGCCCGCTGGCCGATTTGTTGTTTTCGATCCAGCGTGAACTGGATACGCGCGAAACCGGCTATGAGGAATCCGCGCTGATGTTGTTCAAGCTTTTCCTCATTCAGTGCTGCCGGCACGCGGCGCGGAAAGGTTTTGCCTCCGGCGAACCCGCGTCCCAACCCCATCGTTCACTCGGGGAATTGCGGGACTTTCTGGACCGGTACTACGCGGAACCGCATACGCTGGAATCTCTCGCAAAAAGGAGCCGGTTGAGCCGGACTTATCTTTGCCGCGCCTTCAAGGCTTACACGGGCAAGCGCCTGTTCGACTATCTGATCGAACGCCGCATCCAAGCCGCGATGTTGCGCCTCCGGGGCGGGGAAGAAAAAATACTGGGGATCGCGCTCGATTGCGGGTTTAACGATCTCTCCTACTTCAACCGCAAATTTAAGCAACTCGTCGGCGTCACGCCCTCCCAATACCGGTGCAAATAATCTTAATCGTTTGACCGCGCCCTTGCGCCGAAGGCGTCGTCCGCGTCCTACGCTGTCGCCGCGGCTTAACTTTCTTCCATCCCCTCCGGTGGAGCCTCCGCCATCATCCGCCGCGCTTCCTCCAGTTCCTTGAAGGTCGCCTGCCGCCGTGTGTAACGCCGCTCGATCGCGTCGAGAAATGTCTCGAGGTCCTCCCGCGCCGGCTTCCGGTCATAGTCCCAACGGGACTCGCCCTGCTCCTTGAACTGAAATCTGAATTGCCCCGAGAACCAGGTCACCCGCACGTCGTAGCGCGAACCGTCGTCCCGCTTTGTCGTCCAGTTGATGTCCCGCCGCATGATTACCTGCCCCAGAGTTCCGCCACGCTCAACTCGTCGAGCCGGTCCACCACCCAGTCCGCCTCGTGGAGCGAATCCCGCTTGTTCGTCGTCGCCACCGCGACCACCCGGATCTTCGCCGCCCGCGCCGCCGCGATGCCAACCAGCGCGTCCTCGAATACCACCGCGTTTCGCGGCGCGGCCTCGACCCGCCGGGCCGCGGTCAAAAAAACCTCCGGATCGGGTTTCCCCCGCTTCACGTCCTCCGCCGCGATGATCTCGGCAAAGAATTTCCCGAGACCGAGAATGCCCAGCGTCGTGGTGATATTCTCCCGGTGCGTCGACGACGCGATCACGCACGCAATCCCCTCCTCCTTCAAAGTCGCCAGCCATGGCTCGACGCCCGGCAGCGGCTTGATCCCGAGTTCCCGCACCACTTCGCGCCAGATGGCTTCCTTGCGCAACGAGAGCTTCTGGATTTCCAGCGGCTCCGTCGTCCAGCCCAGCAATTCCGGAATGATCACGTCGTTCTTCATCCCGAAACCGCGCTCGAAATGTCCCTCCGGCAGCACGTAACCCGTCTCGGCCGCCAGCCGGTCCCAGCTCACCCGATGATGCTCCTCCGAGTTGATGATCACGCCGTCCCAGTCAAAAATCGCGCCCCGTTTTTTCGAACTTGCCATGAACGGTGTTTATGGCCCGCCTCAAAATTTGTCGAGCGCCGCCATTTCTTTTAAAATGCCATTTTTGCTGTATAAGGAATTCATGAAGCGAAAACTCCTCCTGATCGCCCTCGGCGCCGCGCTGGCCGGTTCCGCTTGGGCGCAATCGACCAATTCAACCAACACGCCCCCGGCCAATCCGCCGCCGCCCGGCGGTCCTCCTCCCCATCACCGCCTTGATCTCTCCAAAATTCTCACGCCTGAAGAGAGACAGGAACTGGATGCGGCCCACGCCGCCGCCATCAAGGCCAATCCCGACCTCGGCGCGCAGGAAAAGGAACTCATCGGGGAAATGCAGGAGGCCCGTGATTCCGGCGAACCGCCCGATCCCGCGCTCTTCACCCAGATGGCAGACCTGCGCAAAAAACTCCATGATGCCATGCTCAAAACCGATCCCAAAATCAAACCGATCCTCGCCAAGCTCGACGCCGCCATGAAACTGCACCACGGCGGTTTTGGCGGACCACCGCCACCCCCTCAACAGCAGGGACAACAGGGCCAGCCGCCGCCGACCAATAATGCGCCTTCGCGCAATTAATGGTTGAGGCATCCGCCGCTCTCCGGGCGGCGGATGTTTCCCGGTAGCTACAGCGGGAAATTTTACCCAAGGAGATTCCCCTCCCCGCGTATTTTTTATCGCCTTGAGAGCCCGTTCATAGAGGCAACCGCAAACACTCCACGATCTTCCTCGCCACGAGTTTCCGGCGCAAAGGAGCGACTGACCCGCGCATTTCACGAAAACCCGATTTCTCCAGCAAATAAATTACGTCGCATCGCACCGCTGTTTTCCAGTCGAGGCCGTCGCTTTCATCGAGGATAATCTCGTTTTTCTTCAGTTCCCGATTCAGCTTGGCGCTCGTGCACAGGAGGGCATTGACGTAAACGAGATCGGTGTTCTGGCACCGTTCTTCATTGGAAATGACCACCGCGGGATGCGCGCCTTCTTCCTCGAAGGCGAACAGGTAGATGTCCCACGGCCTCATCGTACGGGACGCTTGGCGGATCGGGAGGCCAGGCGGTTCAATTCCTTTATTTCAGCCTTGGTATAGACATCATTAAAATAACCGGGAGGCCGCTGGGGGATGCTTTCCACCGGCTCGTATTCCTGCAAGGTCAACAGCCGGGATTTACGAATAATAACGATCTTTTCACCGTTCAGGGCCTGATCGGCCACAGCCCCGAGGCTGCGCTTGGCTTCGCTGATCGAAAGCGTTTTCATGGTCTAAAAATAGACTAAATTGAGTCCAAATGCAAACTCTCCCGTTGACGGCGGCAAAAATCCCGCCAGCGCAAGCTTGTCGAAACTGCCGTTCCGCTTAAACTTGCGCCAGTGAGCCCGTCCTCCACCCCCATGGCGCTGCCCACCCGGCTGCCGAATTCTCTTTTCATTCGCGGCGGCCGCGTCATCGATCCCGCCTCGGGCCGCGACGAAATCGCCGACCTGTTCATCCTCGACGGGCGCATCGCCAAGGGCACGGCCAGGCCGAAGGATTCCTCCGTCCCCGTCATCGAGGCCAGGGGACTCATCGTCGCCCCCGGCCTCATCGACATGCACGTTCACCTGCGCGAACCGGGCGGCGGCCAGAAGGAAACCATCGCCACCGGCACGCGCGCCGCGGCCGCCGGCGGATTCACCAGCATCCTGGCCATGCCCAACACCACGCCGCCCGCCGACGGCCCGAATACGATTGCCCTCATGCGGCAGCGCGCGGTCGAGACCGCCTGCGTCAACGTCTTCTCCACCGGCTGCATCACCGTCGGCATGAAAGGCGAGCAGCTCGCCCCCATCGGCTCGCTCCACAAGGCCGGCGTCGTCGCGCTCACCGACGACGGCCATTGCGTCCAGAACAACGAGGTCATGCGCCGCGCCCTCGATTACGCCCGCATGTTCGACCTCCTCACCCTCGACCACTGCCAGGACTACAACCTCTCCGCCGGCGGCGTCATGCACGAAGGCCACTGGAGCACCGTGCTCGGCCTGCCCGGCTGGCCCCGTATCGCCGAGGACGTCATCGTCGCCCGCAACATCCTCCTCGCCGAACTCACCGGCGCCCGCATCCACATGCAGCACCTCTCCAGCGCCAACTCGGTGCGCCTCGTTCGCGAAGCCAAAAAACGCGCCATCGCCGTCTCCGCCGAGGCCATGCCCCACCACATCGCCCTCACCGACGCCGCCCTCGGCAAGTACGACACCAACTTCAAGATGAACCCGCCCCTGCGCGAGCAAGGCGACATCGACGCCCTTCTCGCCGGGCTCGCCGACGACACCATTGAAATCCTCGCCAGCGACCACGCCCCGCACGCCTCCTACGAAAAGGAGGTCGAGTTCGCCGACGCACCCTTCGGCATCGTCGGCCTCGAAACCGAACTCGGCATCTTCGCCAAAATTCTCATCGCGGGCCGCGTCCTCGACTGGCCCCAAATGCTCGCCAAGCTCACCGTCAACCCCGCGCGTTTGCTGAAATTGGACCGCGGCACGCTCGCCCCCGGCATCGTGGCCGATGTCACCCTCATCAACCCGGAACTCCCCTGGAAAGTCGACGCCGGTCAATTTTATTCCCTGAGCCGGAACACCCCTTTCAACGGCTGGGCACTCCCCGCCCGCGCCACCCACACCATAGTCGGCGGCCACGTCGTCTGGAGCCTCGACAAGGGATTTGCGGAAGGGTGAACGGGCCGTTAAAGTAAGAAAGACGCCATGAAAAAGATTCCCTCGCTGACCGCCGTGATTGAAAAGGAAGGGAAATGGTATGTGGCAACGTGTCCGGAATTGGGCGTTGCCAGCCAGGGCCGCACCCTCAAGGAAGCTCACGCCATGGTGCAGGAAGCCGTGAGTCTCTTCCTGGAATCAGCCAGCCCTGAAGAGATCAAGCGCTCGTTAGCCAGGGGCGCCAAGGTGAAAAAATTAGAGATGGCCCATGCCTAGATTGGGCGTCTTCTCCGCCCGCGACGTTTGCCGGATATTACAGGCCCACGGCTTTGAAAAAGTACGACAGGCCGGCAGCCACATCATCATGCAAAAGAGACAAGGGAACGATACCCGGACCGTGCCTGTTCCAAACCATAGTGAAATCGCCAAGGGAACTCTCAAAAGCGTGATTCATTTGAGCGGGCTGGATATTTCGCTATTTATGAAGTGAGTTATGATTTCCGAACCAAGTAATCAATTTAGCAAATGGGAACCGATTTCTGGAATTGATTCTCCATGTGCTAATCTGTCTTTTAATTCTCAGGCAAAGAGAATTGTTTTGTTGCCGTGCACCAAGACCCGGTCTTCAAGGTGGTAGCGCAAGCCCCGGGCCAGGACGGTGTTTTCGACGTCTTTGCCCAGGCGCATCATGTCCTCGATCGTGTCGCTGTGCCGGACCCGAACGACATCCTGTTCGATGATCGGTCCCGCATCGAGGTCCTCGGTGACGTAGTGGCAGGTCGCGCCGATGAGTTTGACGCCGCGCTCGTCCGCCTGGTGATAGGGCCGGCCACCCACGAACGAGGGAAGAAAGCTGTGGTGGATATTGATGACCCGGTGGCGGAATTTCTCGCAAAGCCATGGCGGGAAAATCTGCATGTAACGGGCCAGGACAACGGTATCCGGTTCCGCTTCCTCGATCCGCCGGGCGATCTCCTCGAAGGCGGCCTGTTTGCCCGCGGCCTCCTTGGGCACGGGCACGTGGTGGTAGGGGATGCCATACCATTCGACGAGGGCGCGGAGGTCGTTGTGGTTGGAGATGACGCAGGGAACATCCATCTTCAGGTCGCCCACTTTCCAGCGGTGGAGCAGATAGGCGAGGCAGTGGTCGAATTTGCTGACGAGCAGAACCACGCGCTGGCGTTGGCTCACATCGCGCAGCTTCCACTCCATGCCGAACTCCTTGGCGACCGGCGTGAAGGCGTCGGTAAGTTTTTCCAAAAGCCCCGGGGCGTCCGGGATGTCGAACCCGTAGCGCATGAAAAAAGTGCCGCTGCGCAGCTCCTCGTATTGGGCGGCCTGGGTGATGGAAGCGCCCCGGTCGGCCAGAAAGGTGGCCACCCGGGCCACAATGCCGATCCGGTCGGGGCATCTGGCAATGAGGCGCAGGCTGCGGGCCTTGGGACTATTATTGCTCATTGAGCCGGTCGGTATGCAGTGTGGCGCGGATATCGGTTTGCTCGTGGCGCTCAACGATGGGCTTGGCCGACCCGCCGTTTTCCTCGCCCCAGACGACGCGAACTTCCGTGCCATCCACCGCCAGGTCTTCATCGACCATCGCCAGCGAAAACCAGTGGCGCACGTTGGTGGTGTAAACGGTGTAGGTGGACAGCCCGGCGAGGCGGTCGCCGATCAGGACCTTGTCGAAGGGAAGGATGGAATAGTAGGCGTTCGGAACTTCCATGTATTTGTAGCGGGGACCGGTGCCGAGCTGGCTGGCAAATACGCGCAGCACGTCCTCGTCGCTCCACTTCAACCACACTTTGCGCCGATGTGGCTGGTTGGCAATTTTTTCGAGGGCCGCGCGCCCGATGAAATCGTGGTCGAATTTGA
The DNA here is from genome assembly GCA_021272315.1 of Methylacidiphilales bacterium. GTDB lineage: Bacteria > Verrucomicrobiota > Verrucomicrobiia > Methylacidiphilales > UBA1321 > JABDGH01. Next base: position 26,368 of record JAJSLI010000050.1, read on the forward strand.
CATGGCCTCCGTAGCCAAGGTCCCATGGGGTCTGGTAGTAATCCCCGATCCGGTCGGAGTAGAAGCTGCCGCCCAGTGAGGCGTTCGCCTCGAAGCCATTGCCGGGAAGCCATTCCCGGTAGGGTTTCATTTTGTCGCCGGAGTAGATGGCGGGCATGGGAGAGGGAATCCAGCCGCTCTCGGGGGAGACGGTCGAGTAGGCGCGGCTGCCGCCGAGGAGCAAGCCAAACTCGGGGCCGGCGGCAAGGAGCGCTTCGAGCACAGCGGGACCGTCCGCGGTTGGACCATGCAGCTCCAAGCCGCCCATGCGCGACATATTGTGATTGAGGGCGCGGACTTTGCGCCCCGCGATTTTGAGGTCGCCGAGGTGGAAGAACTTGATCTCCGGGAAGGGTCCTTCGTGGACTTTTTTGATCAGGTCCAGCGCGTTGGGACCCTGGATTTGATAGCGGTAAATGAGACGGCTGCCGGTGTTGCTCACCGTCCGCTCGTCGCGCGTGACCTTCACGTCGTAATCGCCGGTTTCGGCTTGAAAATGCACCCAGTTTGGAACGCTCGGGCGTCCGACGACGCTGACTTTATCGTCGGTGTGACCGAAGAGAATGGCATCGCCGATGACATGGCCATCGGGATTGCAAGCCACGATCTGCTTGGCACGATTGGCGCCGAAATTCTTGAAGGAGTTGACCGCCACGTCGGAGAGCAGGCGGCGCACGTCCGGACCCTCGAAATAGACGTCAGTCATGTGGAAGGACTGGTCGAAGAGCACGACCGTTTCCTGCCAGGCACGTTGTTCGCTCCGCCAGTTGGTGTATTGGGCGGGGAAAGGGAACTCGTAGCCACCGGTGGGCGAATTGCGGAGCATTTCGACGGGGCTGGCGTGTTGTTGAAGTTTGGCCTCAAGGCTCGCGGGGGATTTTTGACTCATGGTGTTGGTTGTGGGTTGGTTTTTACTGAGATTCAAGATTCAGACGGCGACGGGTTCGAACTTGATGCCGGCTCGCAGACGGGCTTGGGCCGCGCGTTCGCGGATTTGGGTGAGGAATTCATCGATCCGTTCCGGCGACATGCCGAAATTCATGGCATGAATCCCGGCTGCGCCGGTTTCGATCACGCCGTCGGCGATGGCAAAGGCCCAGTCCAGGCAATCCTGCTCAAAACTGTCGCGCTCCATGATGGCGTGAAGCGAGGGATCCACATAAACGCCCGGCAGCCGACAAAGCACCTCGAAAATCTTCCGGCTGCCGATCAGGGGCAGTGAAGGAATGGTGAGCTTCGGCGCCTCCTCCCGCCCGGCCCGGACCTGGCGATACCATTCGGCATAGGTCGGCACGTGAGTGATGGCTTGTGTCTGGCAGAAACGCGCTCCGGCCGCCCGCTTGAAGGCGAGGCGATCGACGCTGATGTTCATCGGCGTGGAGAATGGATTGGCGGCGCAACCAAGGAACGGAACCAACCCAAGCCGAGCGCGCCAATCTTTCAACTGCTGGTTGGCAAAATGGATCATTTGAGAGCTATCCATCGGAAACCAGGTATCCTGGGCAACCTTGCGCTCGGTCTGCGGCAGCCAGTCCCCGGTCAGAAGGAGAAAGTTCCGGTAGCCCATGTCCATGGCATTCTCGAGCTGTCGGAGAAAATCCTCTTTGTCATGGTCCCGTCCGCAGAACTGGATGATCGATTCGGCTCCGTATTCGGCCACCACTTTTCCGGTTTCCGTCGAGTGCAGCGTGGGTATGCCCCCGGCATTGGTCGTGGTGTTGACCGCGTCGACCTTGTCGCCCACGCGCTTCATGACGGCATGGACCCGGGAAAGGCCCTCGGTGGTGCGCGGGGAGGCGATTTCGAGGGTCAGAACAAACTCCCCGCTCCCCATTTTCCCGGCCAACCGGGAACTGGCGGGGATATCGTGTGTGTCGATAAACTCATGCGGCAGCCAGGTCTCGCGGTCTTTGCCGTTGAATAAATTGACATAGCTGGCGGTGTTGAACAGCTCCTGCTTCGGCGGCAGATGAATCTTGTATTTTTTGTCCTTCTTCCTCGTCTCGATCCGCGTCCAGACACAATCGATCTCTGGAATCACCTCGCATTTGCCGTCGAGTGTTCCACCGCACGGGCCGTTGCGCAGCCCCTTGGGACAGTTCATGGGACAAATCAAGGCGGTGTGACTGAGCACGCATTGACCGCACATTTTGCAATCAAAGAGCAACTCCTTGAACCACTTTTCCGATTTGACGACGACGCTCATCGCTGGTTGGTTTTGCCGATCACACAAGCTAATGAATTAGCATGGTGGGGCTAATGGTCTTGGATCATAAGGCCAAAAGTGATTGTATTATCCGGCAATGCCATCCCCGACGACGCTCCCCAACCGGCGCAAAACCCCCGCCGAGATCGCACTTCCCCAGGGAGAAGTTCGGATCGTCGAGAGCCATCACGCCGCCGAGTTTGTGATGGCGATGGATGCGTGGCCGTTCCACAAAATCGCGTGGACAGCCATGGGTTCGGGCCGTCTGGAATTTGACAGCGGATGGCAGGAACTGAAGCGCGACGACTTCGTTGTTCTCCCCTCGCACCGGGCCCATCGTTTTGTGGATGATCCCCGTGATCCGCTGACCCTCGTTTTGTTTTGCCTTTCCCCTGCTTTCATCGACAACCCGGGGAATCCCGAACGGGCGCTACTTTGGGCCTCGATCAAAGAAGGCGGATGGGTTGGACGGGTTCTTCGCGCCCGCACGGCGTTCCACCAGACCGCTCTGGTGGAGCGGTTTCGCCTGGCGCTCCGCGAACAAAGCGCCCACTCGGTCGGTTGGAAAACCGTCCTGCGCGGCCTCGCCGATGGAGTTCTGGTCCGCCTGGCTCGCGGACACCTTGTTTCCGCGGACGACAGACCCGCGGCAAACAGTCGGAAGTCAATTGAAGGGGCCATTGAAACTATCGACCATCATCCCAATGAACCCCGTCGGATTGCCGACGTGGCCGCGCAGTGCCGACTCTCCGAGCGCCGCTTCACCCAGCTTTTCAAGAAGATAACAGGCGAGACGTTTATCTCCTACCTGAATCGGCGGCGAATCGAATACGCCTGCGAACGCCTGCGCGAGACCGGCCACATTCTCTACGCGTGCCATGAGTCCGGATTTAACGATCCGGCCTACTTTTACCGGATATTCAAGGCCCAGACCGGACGAACACCCGGCGCCTTTCTGCGGGACATGCGGTAATTTTAGAACTTTCCCCGAGGCTGGGATGGTTTAAAATGTGTGCATGAAGGAAACGACGCCATCGCCGCAGTCCTATCAGAGTTATAAAAATCTCCCTTCCCTGGCCGGACTGACCGACTTTGAGCACGCCGCCAAGCCGGGCCTGTCGGTCGAGGAATGTGTCAAGCGACTCAAACGGTTTCACTACATCTTCTGGCGACTGCATCAGATTTTCATCGCGCACATTGCCGAAGAACCGGTCTACGAATTAAAGATGGCCTTCAGCCTGCACGCGCACCTCGCCGCGGAGAATGACACGAATTTCCGTCATCGCATCGGCGAAATGCGCGAACCGCCGCTGGGCCTCGAAAAAATCCCCCATCCGGCGTTGGGCGTCTTTTTCGACGAAATTTTATCCACGCCCTCGTCCGAGGAACGCGTGCTCGGGCTGTATGAAAAGGTGCTGCCGGCGCTTCGGGAAGCTCTCCGGCGTTACCTCGCCGAAACCCATCCCCTGGCGGACGCGCCCTCGATCCGCCTTTGCCGCATCGCCCTCATGGACGTCGAGGACATCTGCCGGTATGGCGAACAGGCCGTCAAATCCCTCGTCACTCCGGAACAGCGCCGAAAGTCCGCCCAATGGCTCTCGCTGCTCGAAGTTTGTCTGGCCGTGGCCGGCGCAATCGACGGTGGCGGCGAGGCCGGCGGCGCGGAACCGACCCGTTACTATTCTTCCAAGCCCTTTGTCTTCAATGGAGAACCCCGTCGCGACGAGCGCTTCCCCGATCCCTATAATATGGCGGTGAATGCGGAAGTCTTCCTTTACGACGAATCCCAACCGCCGGAACTCAAGGTGCTCATGATGTTTTACAAGCGCCTGCGGGAAATCGACGTGCCGGAAATGATGTCGAGCATCATCACCGAAACCAAAGGCAAACCCTGGGAATATTACCGGGACATGACGCGTCAGCTCTGGGATGAAGCGCGTCACGCCATGATGGGGGAAGTCGGCTTTGTCAGCCTCGGCCTCGACTGGCCCAAGCTCGTCATGGTCAACTCGACCTGGTCGCGCGCGCTCAATCAGCAACTGACGGCCAAGGAACGCCACGCCGTTCTTTATTATATCGAACAGGGCCTCATGCCCAAAACCGGGAAGCGCTACGAATGGGAGGTCAGCCAAAAAAGCCACTACCCCATCTCCACAACGTTCCAGGATTTCGACTGGGCCGACGAAGTCCTGCATGCCCGGGTCGGTCGTGACTGGTATGTGGCCGACATGCCCGGGGCCTCCGAAGCCGTCGCCTACGGGGACCGGTGCTGGAGCAAAGTCCTCGTCGGTTGGAAAGATTGGCAGGACCAAGGCCTTACCGGGCACCGCAACTGGTGGCCGGACCTTTACCGCGCTTATTGCAAAAACAAGGGGATCGAGCCCGATCCGAAGGTGCTGTCCTACGGCACCACTTACGAAAATAAGCGGGCCGACCTTAAACAGATCGCTGTTTCCACATAAAATAAAAACCTTGCCCAACGCCTGCCCACTTTTCGGGACAGGTTCATGCACATCGGAACGCGGGGACACCCTCGCCATCATCGACTGCCCTGCCCCCTTGACTAACGCCTCAAAAAAACGACCTTGCCCAAGGCAGCCCTTATCCAATTTCCGCAACTTCATCCCAGACTAATGGTTTAAGTAATTAGACTTATGTTGGAACCGCTTCCCGCGTCGCAGTGGAACGAAACCACCGCCGCCCATCTGCTCAATCGGGCCGGATTCGGCGGCAGCCCGGCGGAAATCGACCGGCTCCGCCAGATGGGCTTGGGCGGCGCCGTCTCCTGGTTCGTCAATTACGAACGCATCCCGGACGAAACCCCCGCACCCGATTGGGCCCATCCCGACCCCAACTACCTTGCGCAACGCCAGGCCATCCAGCAGGCCGCCGATCCGGAAACCAAGAAGGCCCTGCAGCGCATGCAGTACCAGAATGAATACCAGCAAATGGCCGACCTCCGCTACTGGTGGGTCCGCCGGATGGCCCTCGGCCCGCGCCCCTTCCAGGAAAAGATGACTCTCTTCTGGCACGGCCACTTTGCCACCAGCTTCGAGAAAGTTCAGTCGCCCTTTTTGCTCTGGCAGCAGAACGAAACACTCCGGCAAAACGCCACCGGGAATTTCTACCAGATCCTCACCGCCGTGGCCGAAGACCCCGCCATGCTCCGTTACCTCGACGGCGCCCAAAGCCGCAAGGGCAAGCCCAACGAGAATTTTGCCCGCGAAGTCCTCGAACTCTTCACCCTCGGCGAGGGCCATTACACCGAGCAGGACATCCAGCAGTCGGCCAAGGCCTACACCGGCTGGGGCATCGACCGCAGCCAGATGAGCTACGAATACCATCCCTCCAACCACGACAACGGTCCCAAAACCGTTTTTGGCCAGACCGGCAACTTCACCGGTGAAGACGTCCTCAACCTGATCTGCGACAACCCCCAGTGCGCCAAATTCATCACCGGTAAAATCTGGCGCTTCTTCGTTCAGGACCAGCCGCCCGAGCCGGTCATCGACGCCCTCGCCGCCGATTTTCACAGCCACGGCATGGACCTCAAGCACCTGATGACCACCATCTTCAGTTCAAAGGAATTCTACGCCCCCGACGTCATCCGTTCCCAGATCAAGAGTCCCGTCCAGTGGCTCATTGCCAGCACCCACCAGCTCGAAGCTCCGCTGCCAACCCAGCCCATGACCCTCGTCATGCTCGCGCAACTCGGCCAGGAACTTTTCCAGCCCCCCAACGTCAAGGGCTGGGACGGCGGCATCGCGTGGATCACCACCAACAGCCTCATGGACCGCTACAATTTCGCAGCCGCGCTCGTCGAGGGCCAGCGCGTTCCCCTCCCCGGCCTCATGGGCCAGATGCGCAGCGTCATGCACAACAACGTCTCCGAAAACAATCTCATGGAACTCTCGCCCGTCGACGTCAACGCCCTCTTCACCCCGGTCCAATTGGTCGATTCGGAAAATTTCCTCGCCGCCCTCGAGGCCCGCTTCATCAACGGCACCCTCGGCGACCAGCGCCAGAACACCCTCCAGGATTTCCTGAAACATCGATCACCCATCGAGGAAATCGACATCCGCAAAGCCATCCGCCTCATCATGTGCACCCCCGAGTATCAACTCACATAATGAAGTACCCACCATGAAAAACCCCATCCTCACCACCCGCCGCAACTTTCTCCGCACCACCCTCCTCGGCGGCGCGCTTTCATGGACCGTACCCAGCTTCGTCGCCCAGACCTTCGACGTCCTCCACGCCGCCACCGACGGCGCCCTCACCCAGGTCAACACCGGCAAGGACGGCACCATCCTCGTCCTCATCCAGCTTGCCGGCGGCAACGACGGCCTCAACGCCGTTGTCCCCTACACCAACGACTACTATTATCAGGCCCGCCCCACCCTCGGCATCCCTCATGACCAGGTACTGCCCCTCAACGACACACTCGGCCTCAACCCCTCCATGACCGGCTTCAAGTCCCTCTTCGACAGCGGCCATCTCTCCATTGTCAACGGCGTCGGCTATCCCAACCCCAACCGCAGCCACTTCCGCTCCACTGAAATCTGGCAGACCGCGAGCGACGAAGACCGCTACCTCACCAACGGCTGGATCGGACGCTACTTCGACAACGCCTGCGCCGGATGCGACGCCACCGTCGGCATCAACATCGGCCCGCGCCTGCCCCAGGCCTTCGCCTCCGCCACCCCCACCGGCGTCAGCATCGAAAACCCCGACAACTACCGTTTCGTCAGCGCCGGCAAAAACGACGACGAGGAACTCGCCTACCGCAGCATGTACGCCCCGCCCGACGATCCCCTCGGCGATGCCTCCGGCGGCAACTCCGGCGGCAGCATCAGCATGGTCTCCGGCACCGTCACCCTCCACAACGGCCAGAGCGCGGTCGACTTCCTCGAACGCACCGCCATGAACGCCCAGTTCAGCTCCGACAAAATCCGCGCCATCGTCGCCAAGACCCGGGACACCTTCCAGTATCCCCCGGGCCCCCTCGCCCGCAACCTGCAACTCGTCGCCCGCCTCATCACCGGCGGCCTCACCAGCCGCGTCTACTACGTCTCGCAGGGCGGCTACGACACCCACACCTTCCAGCGCGGCGCCCAGGACGGCCGCCTCAAGGAACTCGCCGACTCGGTCAAGGCCTTCACCGACGACCTCCAGGCCTCGGGCGTCTTCGACCGCGTCATGATCATGACCTTCAGCGAGTTTGGCCGCCGCGTCCTCGAAAACGGCAGCCGCGGCACCGACCACGGCGCCGCCGCCCCCATGTTCCTCATCGGGCCCAACATGAAATCGGGCCTCCTCGGCGCCGAACCCAGCCTCGCCCCCGCCGACCTCCTCGACGGCGACATCAAGTACAACACCGATTTCCGCAGCGTCTACGCCAGCATCCTCCAGTCGTGGCTCGGCGCCAATTCCGTACCCATCCTCGGCAAACAGTTCGATACCCTGCCCATCCTCGGCTGACGATCAACCGGTAGCCGCCGCTGTCCCTAGCGACGGATGTCTCCATCGGCAACCCCAACGGGGTTGCAATCTTGTAGCCCAGGGCCATTCCCGGCGGAGCAACCGCCGCTGGCAAAACGTCATTCTGAGCGAGCGCAGCGATGTCGAAGAATGCCCCGCAGGGGCTACCCTGGGAACCGCCATCAAAACAGCCCAATCCTGAAAGGCGTTGAATCCTCTCGTCCCCGATCCCACCACCCTCATATAGTACAATTGTACTTGACGTGTCGCGTACGAATGTACTAAACACGACTCATGGGCAAGTCCCCGCGCATCTCCGAGGCCGAATGGGTCGTCATGGAGGTCGTCTGGCGCAGGCACCCCGTCACCGCCCTGGAGGTGGTGCGGCAACTGGCCGCCCACAAGCAATGGCAGGACCAGACCATCCGGACCATGTTGCGCCGCCTCATCCGCAAAAAGGCGCTCAGTTACCGGGCCGAGGGCAAAACCTATTACTATTCGCCCGCCGTCAGCCGCGAGCAATGCGTGCGGGGCGAGAGCCGGTCGTTCCTCGAGCGCGTGTTCGGCGGCGCGGCGCATCCGCTCCTGGTCCAACTCGTGCAGGAAGCCAAACTTTCGCCGGAGGAAATCGCGGAACTGAAACGCATCCTCCGGAATAAGGAAAAAAGATGAACGCCGACTTATTGTGCCCGCCACACCCTCGTTCCCAAATTTCATTTGGGAACGCCCTTTTGCTCCCCGCGAAATTTCATTTCGCGCTCATGTTCCCATCCGTCCTATCAGTCCCATTTTTACCCTCGTTCCCAAATTTCATTTGGGAACGCCCTTTTGCTCCCCGCGAAATTTCATTTCGTGCCAACTCAAACAGCTCTTCATCGCATCGAGATCGGCAATGAAATTACCTCAGCAAGCGCGTTCCCAAGTAAAACTTGGGAACGAGGAAGAAAAACTCCCGCCAAACAAATGATTCCTCTTTTCCTCCACAACTTGGAATTGATCTTCTTCTGGCTGCTGGCGGCCTCGTGGCAGGCTTCGGTCCTGGCCCTGATCGTGCTGGCTGTGCAGACGGTGTTGCGGGGCCGGCTCAATCCCCGCTGGCGCTATGCCCTGTGGCTGCTCGTCGTTCTGCGCCTGGTGATGCCGGCGCTGCCGGAAAGCGCGCTGAGCCTGTTCCAGTTTGCCCCAACGCCCTCCCCTGTCCTGCTGACACCGGTGACGGAACCGCTTTTTGCGCCGGCGGCTCCAATTTCGCCCGCGGTTGCGACCCCTTTGACCGAACCAAGCTCTCCGTTGACCCTTTACTCGCTGCTGGCGATGGGCTGGCTGGCCGGCGCCGTCATTCTGCTCATTTTGACCTGGGAAGCCAACCGGCGCTTTGCCCGGCAGATGACCCGGTCGCCCGAGATCACCGACCCCGCGCTGCTCGACTTGTTTCTCGCGGCGAAAGCGGAACTCGAGGTGCGGCGCCCGATCCGGCTGGTCGAGAACGGGCAGGTGCAGAGTCCCGCGATCATGGGCCTCTTCTCGCCGACCCTGTTGCTGCCGGGCGGAGTCCGGGACCGCTTCGACGCGACCGAACTGCGGCTCATTTTCTTGCATGAACTCGCCCACCTGAAACGCGGCGACGTCATCGTGCAGGGACTCATCGCCCTCCTGCAAATCCTCCACTGGTTCAACCCGGTCCTCTGGTACGCCTTCCGCCGGATGCGCATCGACCGCGAACCGGCCACCGACGCCCTCGTCCTTTCGCGCGCCGGCGAAGCCGAGAAGGAACGCTACGGCCTCATGCTCATCAAGCTGCTGGAACATTTCAACCAGCGCCATTCCCTCCCCACCCTCGTCGGCATCCTCGAAGACAAGGACCAGTTCAAGCGCCGCTTCTCCCTCATCGCGAAATTCACCCGCGGCGCGTACGGCTGGTCGCTTCTGGGGATTTTGCTCATCGGCATTCTTTCCGTGGCGTGTCTGACGAAAAGTAAATCAATAGCTTCACCGAGCGACACCAAAGCGTTGGCAAAAATCAGTTCTGAACAAGCGAAACCGAATGGCCAGCAATTGATCGACGCAGCCGGGCGGGAAGACATTCCTGAAATGACCCGGCTTTTGAACCTCGGCACCGATGTCAATTATCGTGAAAAGGACGGATGGACTCCGATTACCAGGGCGGTGGAATCGAATAAAGCCGGTTCGGTCAAATTCCTTTTGGCACATGGCGCAGATTCAACGCACGGTCTTAATGACAACGATCAAACCCTGCTTTTCAATGTGAGAAGTCCCGAAGTTGCGGAAATCCTGATCCAGCATGGCGTCGATGTAAACGCCCGCTCAAAAAGCGGGGAGACCGCGCTCGACAGACTTTGCATGTTCGCGGAAAAGCCGGCGGAAGTAGCCCGTGTCCTTTTAAAACACGGAGCCGATCCCAATGCCCGCGACAATTACGGCTCAACGCCGCTGATGTTTGCCTCCGACGGGGCGACGGTGGATCTCTTGATCGATCATGGTGCCGATATCAAAGCCAAGAACAAATATGGCGTTGGTGTTCTGCATAATCCTCGGGGCGATGCCAGCCGACTCCAAGCCCTGATCCGGCACGGCGCGCCGTTTGACCCGAAAACCGACGGGCCAACCCTGATGATGGAGGCAGCTTGGTTCGATCATGTCGATGTCATCGCTTATTTGCTCAGCCTCGGCGTCGATCCGAACCAGAAGGGAACATGGAATGAGAAAGCCGACATGTATTTTACCCCTTTGCAACAGTCCGTAATCAGCGGGCACTTGGATGCCGCAAAATTTCTCCTGGAGCATGGGGCAAAATTCGTACCGCACCTCTTTAACGGGAAACCGGGACCCGATGAGATGGTCAACGCGCTTTATAACCGGCGTAAGGACATCGTTCGGCTTTTTTGGGAGCACGGCATGCGGAGCATTTCCGAATTGACCTACGCCATCAGCCAGGGAGAACCCGTCGGCGCGGTGCAAAAACTCCTGGACGGCGGTATTCCGCCCGATCCGCCACAGGACAAATTCATGTCTCCTCTCGCGCTTGCCGCCGAACTCGGCCAACTCGATGTCGTCACCCTTCTGGTGCAACGGGGAGCGAAAATCAATGGTCATGTGGCTCCGTCCGTAACGCCCATCGATCAAGCTGCCATGGAGGGACAAGACGAAGTCGTCGATTATCTCCTGCGCCAGGGAGCGCAGGTCGATTACCAGGCTCTCTATAATGCCATATGGAATTCTTATCCGGGTCCAGATCAGCGCAGCAAGGATCATTTTGAGAGAACAGCGAAGCTGCTGATCGATGCGGGAGCCTTGAAAACAACCACCTCGGAACAAAACGGACAAATCTTGGTCGGGGCCATCGATACACGAGACCCAGGCGGTAACACCACGGTGCTCAAGATGTTATTGGAAGCGGGTTTAAGCCCCGAATCGCCCATGCCCTACCTTAAAAACGGGGAGAAACCCAATTCCGTCATCGGCTATTACCGGGACTTTTACCGGAAAAATAAAGACGATCCAAGTAACGGCCCGTTCGCGGCCATGATCAAGCCGTTCCTGGATATGCTCGAAGCGGCGGACAAGAGCGCAACGCCGAAAGCCGATGCGGGAACCAACGCGACTGATGCCAACGCCCAAATGCCCCAAGCCGTCCAGAAAGGTGACGCGGCTACTGTGCAAAAGTTGATCGACCAGGGAGCTGATCCGAAAGCAATCGACAAATACGGAAGGACGTTGCTCTTCGATGCCGGTAGCCCGGAAGTTGCAGAAATCCTGATCGCCCACGGAGTTGATCCCAATGCCCGCGATCAAGGAGGTCATGTCGCCTTGTTCAATCTTTGCCAGAATGGAAGCAAGGATGTGACGGCAACGGCGACCGTGCGCGTGTTACTTGATCATGGAGCCGATTTTGATCCCAAGGGCCAAAGCGGCGCGACGGCTCTCGGGTTCGCGGCTGCGTCCAATGACGTTAAGCTCATGAAATTTCTCATGGATCGTGGCGTTAGCCCAAACGCCCATGGAGCGGAAAATCAGGACTCGCCGCTCGGCATGGCGGCATTCCGCAGCCCGGAGGCCGTGAAACTCCTGCTGGAGCGGGGCGCCGATCCCGAAGGCTATTCGCACGAAGGGATGAGTCCGCTGGCCGCGGCCATCATGTTCAACAAGACTGAGAACGCGAATCTTCTGCGCGCTGCCGGTGCGCACGATGTCGGCGACCTGTCCGCCGCGGTCGCCGCAGGAGATAATGCAAAAGTCGCGGCTCTTCTCCACGACGGAGCCAACGTTAACGAGACAGACCGCGCCGGCAACACGCCACTTCTCTACGCCGTTCGGCGTGGCCAGGTCGATATGGCGAAATTGCTCCTGGCGCACGGCGCCAACATCAATCAATTCAGTTTCGGCGGTTTGACACCAACGGACAGTCTGGATGAGGAGGCTAATTCAGGCAGGCCCGATCAGGCCCAGTTGGATTGGGGCGTATCGCAGGAGGAAGGTCAGCGCCGTCTTGCGGCCTTCAAGGCGCTCTTTTTGAACTATCCCCCCGATCCGAATTACCGGGACAGTCGTGGTCGAACGGCCCTGCATCAGGCCGCCTTTTCGGGAAATGTCTTCCTCCCGATGGGGGACAAGGCCCATCCGGTGGATCCCAATATTCGGGATCATGATGGGAATACGCCCCTTCTTCTGGCCGCTCTTTCTCCGCATGTCAAATATACCGTTGATCGAAGCTCGAATTCCCAAGCTTACATCGTCAACAGGCTTCTCAAGGCCGGGGCGAAGCTCGACCTCGTTATGGCAAATGGAAAGACGGTGGGCGAAATGGCCATGGCCGCAGCGGTCAAAGCCAATAATCCGCAATTGATCTCCGTCCTGCACGATGCCGGTGTCGCCGAGCCTGCTTCTCCGCCGGAATCTCCCGACCAGGGCGCGGGAACCAATGCGACCAATGCCGTCCAAGCTCCCACACTCAACGTTCCCAAATTCACACTCAGCCTACCCCCATCCACCACCACGAACACCGAAGGTTCGATAAGTCAACCACGCTCCCCCATTCACATCACACCCACCGTTCCCCTGCCCCCAAACCCCAACAACGGAGTTTATTATGGTAGCGTTACTGTCGTCACGGTTAGCGGTCCCATGGCTACCCCCGTGAACGGAGGAGATAAGGATACCAACGCCATCAACACCGTTGGAAATCCTGCGCTCGCTCAGGCCCTGATCGCTGCCATCAAGCAGGACGATCTTGCCGAAGTGGAACGCCTGCTCAAGCAGGGAGCAAAGTTGAGCGAAAGCGACGTTTTGGTAGTGGCGGCAACCAAAAATCAAAAACTGGTCCAACTATTGCGGCAATACAAGTCGCTTCCGATTTCCGACCTTGCCTGGGCCGTGCTGGAAAACAGGTCCGAGGACGAAATTGTGGAAATAGAGGAGAAGGAGGCGGAGGAAGCGAAGGAGAAGATAGGACTGCCCTTGGAACTACCGGATTCTATCTTGATACCCACATTATTTCATCCGAATGCGGTACTAATTAGTCGTGGTGATAAGCTTAGCATTCTCGAATTCCAATTACCGCTTCACGAAATAGGCGATCTCTCGATATTCGACGACTCCACGGTACCTTTGCCCGTTGCCGCCCTGATGGGCGATCTTCCCACGGTTGAGCTGCTTTTGCAGAATGGCGTCAACCCCAACGCCCTTCCCTGGACCAATTGGTCCAACCCGTGGTTGTCCGTATCCCCCCTTTCGCTGGCGGCGCTTGCTGGTCATGACGACGTGGTTGTTTATCTTCTCCAACATGGAGCCAAAGCTCACTTTAATGACATCGCTTGTGTGATGCAGGGTTGGCCTTCCGCTTCTCGTTCACAGGAAACCCGCGAAAATACGGTCAAACTGATGATTGCGACGGGCGCGCTAAAAAATATCACCGAAGAACAGACCGCCTTTCTTTTTGAATCATCTTTCCGAAGCCCCGAATGGAACCTGAGCATCGTCAAACTTCTGCTCGATGCGGGACTCAATCCGAACGCTCGAAGCGCCGACCCCGGTAAAACGGTTATCGACCTGACAAAAGAGCGGATCGATCAGGAAGCGAAATATAGCCCGGAATGGGAAACGAAATATCACTTCCAGCGAAACACCAAGCCCCTTTTGGAACTGCTCGAAAATGCCGCGTCCAACGCGAACGTCAGGTAACCGGGGACCGGACGCTTTCCCGCGAATGTGAGGCGGGGCGGCTAACACCATAGCCGCGCAGGACGCCAAGACACCGGGGACCGTCTGAGGCATGCTTCGGCCAGCGAAAAGGCCAAGAACTCTTATCAAAAGTAGCCATGGGTCGCGTTGCCTTTATTTTTTGGCCTCTGACGAGGCGCGAGGAGGGAGGATACCCGCAGCGGTCTCTGACCGACGAGCAACAAAAACAAAGTCAGAGACCAAAAAATAGGCAACCCTTCGGGCCGGGGTTCTTTTGCCTTCTGGCTTCGTTGCTCGCTCCTTACAGACCACGGCGGGTATGCGCGTCGCTCGACGCCTCGCCAGAAGGCAAAAATTACTGCTGTCCGCAGGACCCCGGCGCGACCCGTGTCTACTTTTGATAAGAGTTCTAACCATGACCCGTCTCCAACCTCCCCTCCCCATGAATGCAACCCTGCTCCACCCCCTCGCCGCGTCCGATTGGACAGGCCTGTTCCCACACGCGCCAACGACAAGCAAAGGGCCCACCGCGCGCGGTTGGACGCGGCAAAGCGCCATAAAAATTGGCAACCCGACGGAAAATCTGGGCGAAATTCAACCAAATCAAGGCAATTCAAGGCAAACCGCACCTGATCGCACCACGTCCGACCCAAACTCCTTACGCCGCGGCCTTCACGATCTGCCGCAACACGTAGGGAAGAATCCCGCCGTGCTGGTAATAGTCGACCTCGATCGGGGTATCGATGCGCAGAACGAGCGGCACCGTCTCGACCTTGCCGTCGGCGCGCTTGATCTCGAGGTTCACCGTCTGGCGCGGCTTGATGTCGTCGTTGAGCCCCTTGAGCGAGTAAATCTCGGTCCCGTCGAGCTTCAAAGTCTGCGCGCTCACCCCCTCGGGGAAACAGAGCGGCAGGACGCCCATGCCGACAAGGTTGCTGCGGTGAATGCGCTCGAAGCTCTGCGCGACGACGGCCTTGACGCCGAGGAGCTTCGTCCCCTTCGCCGCCCAGTCGCGCGAGCTGCCCGTGCCGTACTCCTGCCCGGCGATGATGACCAGCGGCGTACCCGCCTTCTGGTACTTGATCGCGGCGTCGTAGATGCTCAGTTGTTCACCGCCCGGCTGGAATTTGGTCACCCCGCCCTCGACGCCCGGCACCATCAGGTTCTTGATCCGGACATTGGCGAAGGTGCCGCGCGTCATCACGCGGTCGTTGCCCCGGCGCGCACCGTAACTGTTGAACTCCTCCGGCTTGACGCCTTTTTCCAGCAGGTAGGCCCCGGCGGGCGAGGTCCTCTTGAAGCTGCCCGCGGGCGAAATGTGGTCGGTGGTGACCGAATCGCCGAAGATGCCCAGCGGCCGCGCGTTGACAATTTCGGAAATATGGCCCGGTTCGAGCGAAAAATTCTCGAAGAAGGGGGGCTCCTGGATGTAGGTGCTCGACTCGCTCCACGAGTAAGTCTCGCCCGTCGAGCCCGAGATCTTGTTCCAAGCCGGATTTTGCTCGGCGAAATCGCTGTAGAGCTTGCGGAAAATTTCGGGCTTGAGCGCGCCCGCCATCTCCGTCCTGATCTCCTGGAGCGTCGGCCAGATTTCTTTGAGATAAACCGGCTTGCCGTCTTTGCCGGTGCCGAGCGGCTCGGTGTTGAGGTCGATATCGACCCTGCCGGCCAGCGCAAACGCCACCACCAAGGGCGGCGACATCAGGAAGTTCGCCTTGATGCTGGGATGGACGCGGGCCTCGAAGTTGCGGTTGCCCGAAAGTACGCTCGCGGCGACGAGATCGCTCTTGGCGATGGCCTCGTCGATGACCGGGTTGAGCGGCCCCGAGTTGCCGATGCACGTCGTGCACCCATAGCCCACGATCTGGAACCCGAGCTTGTCGAGATAGGGCTGCAGCCCGGTCTTGGCGAGGTAATCCTGAACCACGCGGGAACCGGGAGCCAGCGAAGTCTTCACCGCGCGATTCACCGTCAGGCCCCGCTCGACCGCCTTCTTGGCCAGCAGGCCCGCCGCCAGCATGACCGACGGGTTGCTCGTATTGGTGCAACTGGTAATCGCCGCGATCAGCACGCTGCCATGGTTGATCTTCACTTCCGTCGCGGGATGCAAGCCGTTCAACATCACAGTGGCCTGGGCGGTCTTCGCTTCCTTCTTGCCGAAGCCGTTTTCGGTCACCGGCTTGTCGAGGGCGGCAAGGAATTTTGTCTTCAACTCGGGCAGCGCGATCCGGTCCTGCGGACGCTTCGGCCCGGCCACGCTCGGTTGCACGTCGGCCAGGTTCAACTCAAGTTCTGAACTGTAGACGATTCCATCGGCCTTCGTCGGGATGCCAAAAAGTTTCTGCGCCTTGAAGTAGCTCTCGAAAGCCTCCACCTGCTCCTTCGTCCGGCCCGTCGATTTCAGGTAATTCACCGACTCGGCGTCGATCGGGAAGTAACCCATCGTCGCGCCATATTCCGGCGCCATGTTCGCAATGGTCGCGCGATCCGGCAGCGGAAGGGAGGCCGCGCCCGGCCCGTAAAACTCGATGAACTTGCCCACCACCTTCGCCTTGCGCAGCATTTCGGTGACGTGGAGAGCCAGATCGGTCGCCGTCACCCCCTCGCGCAGGGCGCCGGTCATGTGGACGCCGACGACTTCGGGCGTGAGGAAATAGACCGGCTGGCCGAGCATGCCCGCCTCCGCCTCGATGCCGCCCACACCCCAGCCGACAATGCCGAGCCCGTTGATCATGGTCGTGTGCGAGTCGGTCCCCACCAGCGTGTCAGGATAATAAATCGTTTCGCCATCGACTTTTGTCGAGAGCACACCCTTGGCGAGATACTCGAGGTTCACCTGGTGAACGATGCCAATGCCTGGAGGCACCACCTTGAAAGTCTCGAACGCCTGCTGGCCCCATTTCAGGAACTCGTAGCGCTCGCGGTTGCGGGCAAACTCGAACTCGAGGTTGCGCTGCAGCGCGTCGGCCGTGCCGGCGACGTCGACCTGGACCGAATGATCGACGACAAGGTCGACCGGCACCAAGGGCTCGATCAGCTTCGGATTCTTTTTCAGCTTCTCCACCGCGTGCCGCATGGCGGCAAGATCGACCAGGAGCGGGACTCCCGTAAAATCCTGCAAGACGATCCGTGCCACAACAAACGGGATTTCTTCCGAGGCGGGCGCCTTGGCGTTCCAATTGGCCAAGGAACGGATGTCCTTTTCACTCACACGTTTTCCGTCGAAATTACGTAAAACTGCTTCGAGCACGATCCGGATGCTCACCGGCAGTTTCGAAATCGGGCCCACTCCCGCTTCTTCCAGTGCGGGCAGAGAATAGTATGTAACTTTTTGACCAGATTGTGTGGTTGTGGAACAAAGCGAGTTGAAAAGTGTGTGAAGCGCCATATACTTTGGGTGTCAGTTCAGTATGGCTTGGAGCAAGCATGCTTCAAGCCGTAACCCGTGCAAAATGGAAGGATTGGCCACAAAATTACACGGCCCCCGCCCTCGCGGGATTTCCAACTTCGCTATTCCAGTTGTGGAGTTGGCATCCTTTAGGCTCTGCGAAGGCTCGAACAGAAACCAGAAAGGAAATACGTCCTGATGAAAACAGCCGACATGATGGTCGACTTGGTTCGAACACACAAACACCCCTTCCGCTTGGCGGACATGCGCATTACCAAGATGCAGCAGAACCGCCACGAACGCCGGAAGATTCGCGAGGTTCTCCGCTTGGGGGACTGGGTGGCGGACGCCTGATCCGCGGGAATTCTCCGGAATTCCCCTCACCGCTCCACGTTCCTGCCGTGTACGAGGCAGGAACGTGAGAAGCGAGCGGAAACACCCAACCTCTCCCTCCAGTTCATCGGCTAATACCGGCTTCATCACTTTCCACTGCTCATCGGACAAGTCCATGACCCGATCTTGGCTTTTCAACGCTTTCAGCTATTTATGAGATAGCTGCTAGCGCGTTCCCCACATGACCATATTCCAGGCGAGACGTCGAAAAAGCGGCATTCTTGTGAGAACGGAATCCATGGCGCGAAGTGGAAACCACCACCACAAGTTCTTCGGCTCTTCTTCCAGGATTCGCTTCCAGTAGCGACTCTCGTTGGGATGTACTCTATCCACGAGGTAGTACTTTAAGAAAAGCGCAAGCGTAGCAATCCAAAACTCGCAATGCCCGACATTCTTGAAATATTGTCGGGCCAAGCCCAAATCCTTAAAGGTCAAAGGAGTTTCATCCGGCGTCCGCACTTTGTCCGCCATGCGACGGTATTGGTTGATGACAGGATTGTAGGCCAGCGGATCCCAAGAATAAAACCGTCCGCCAGGCTTCAACGCCTTTTTAATTTCGGAAAAAAGATGCGGTTTGTTGGTCACATGGTGAAACGTGTTCGCTACATAGACAAAATCATAGTAATCGCTGGGAACATTAAGTTCTTCTGCAGCCTGAACTTTACCTTCAATTTTAACACCGTAAAATTTTGCCAGTTGCACGGCGCAATCGACCATTCCCGGAGAAATGTCCGTCGCAGTGACCTGGGCTCCATGAAGGGCAAAGTAAACGGCGGCTTCACCCAACCCCGTACCAACTTCCAGAATGCGTTTTCCTTTTAATGGCCCCATATGGCGAAGAATAAATCGGTTCTCCTGGGCTGTCGGGGCTTCAAAACAGGCGACGACTTGAATCTGATCCAATGGAGTAGACGCCGCCCAAGCGTCATGAAATAGCGATTCGCGATTTAAGGTGTCTTTAGCATCAGAGTCCATTAATCAATCAGGTGGAAAACAAATTCACGAAAAATTAACGCGAGTCGCCACGATATAGAGCGGACGTCCCTTTATTTCTTCAAAAATACGACCGACATATTCTCCCAGGAGCCCGTTACTGACGAGGATCGTACCTCCAAGAACACTGGTTAGCACAATCTGGGTGGTCCAGCCGAGAACCGTATCATGATAGATGAGGGATCGAAGAACGGCATAGATTCCGTAAATGGCTCCTCCGCAAGCGACAATAATACCGATCACCAGACTGATTCTTAAAGGTAAGGGTGAAAACGAGACGATGGCGTTCCAGGCAAAACGGCACATCTTCCAAACGGTATACTTGGTAGAGCCAGCCGCGCGCACGTCGCGACGGTACTTAAGTGGCACTTGTGCGAAGCCCACCCAGGTGATCATTCCCCTGAGGAAACGATGGACTTCATGCATGGAGCAGAGCGCGTCCAGACTGCGCCTTGAAATAAGCCGAAAGTCTCCAGCGTCTAATGGAAGGTCGGAGTGTACGAGAACCTTCATCAATCTGTAAAACAGCCACGCGGTTATCCGCTTAAACCAGCTTTCGCCTTCCCTGGAAATACGCTGGCCGTAAATAACATCATATCCTTCACAATATTTCTCCGTCATCTGTTGGATGACTTCCAAAGGATCCTGCAAGTCGGCATCCATGAGCACCACCGCATCCCCCTTGGCCGCATCCAGGCCGGCAGTTGCAGCGTTTTGGTGGCCAAAGTTGCGGGCAAGCCCGATGATTTTGACTGCCGAATTTTCAGACGCCCAGCGCATTAAAAAAAGAAGCGTGTTGTCCCGGCTCCCATCGTCGACAAAGATAATTTCAACGGGGATCGAAAAGCTTTTAACAAAAGAACTTAGACGGTCGCGAAGGATGGGCAGAACGGCCTCTTCGTTGAAACAGGGGATCACCAAGCTGAGAAGGCGTGGTGCCGGCCGCCGCTCCAATATCATGCGGCATACTTATCTTCTAATCGCCTTGGGGCAAGATAATTTGAGGTCATCGCGCCATTGAAATAAAATATCTGTGGATATACCATATCACCATGGCTTCTTCGGGACGGCAATGCACCACAACGGCTTCAATTATACGCCTACCATAGTGACCTAAAGACGTTGCCGAAGTCGTTGGCATCGAGGATTCCTCAAGTCGATGGTCAGGCCGATCCTCAGGGCCACTTGATTTGCATGATTACGGGAAAGATTTACTCCGACGATCTCCACTTCGCTAAAGCAGACATCACTACAAAAATCATTGGATTTCGGTTCATAACTTTCATTTTTCTGTTGCAGGGAACTCTTTTTTCGAAATTATAAACCGAGTTGTTCATGAAGTTGCATGATTTCCTCCGGCGTGGAGGGACGCACCCGCTCAAAAACGTAGACGCGGACTCCCTGATCAAGTTGGAAAATCCGCGGATCACGGGTGAAAGCATGGGCAAAACCCTCCCCCCGAAGAAACAGGCGCGCCGGCACAGTCATGACTTTTTGCCTGCTTGGAAGATCTGTCTGGATCGGGTCGGTCACCAGAACCAGCCTAGCGCTCACCAACTGATCAGGAAACCCGTCCCTGACATCCACATCCTTTGTTATGCAAACGTGGTCTTGTGCCGGCAGTGATTCGTTCAACTGAAAGCCCGCGCTGCTCAAAAGGCTGGAGTTGAAGAGATCGCTGGAGGCAAGCACATAAACATCCCTGGCCGGTGGCACGCCCGGCGGACTGCCGACTTTGTCACCGATAAAACGCACGAGCGCCTCGATCTCGCCCAAATCGTGGCGCTGAACCGGCTGCCTCCGCACAACCGGAAACGCCGCTTGGGCCAAGGATGAACCGAGGGGAGGAGAAGGTGAAAACACGCTCCAAAAACTCAAACCGCTCACCAAAACCGCAACGACAAGGAGCACCCAGCCCCACGGTTTTCGATCAGGCAATCCCGGCGAAGAAAGAAGCTGCCGCGCCAAAAAAAGGGGCATCACCGCTGTGGCAATATAAAACAGCAAAATGTGGTGAATGCCCATTTCCGCCACCCGGGAGAAAAAAAGCCAAGCTACCCACCCAGGTAGGTAAAGGTAGAGAGCGCCGCGCCGCGCCTGGGTCAGGAAAAGGGCCACGACAAAGCACAGAAGAGCCAGCGCCACTTGGGCCAGTCCGAAATACCGGAAAAGCGCGACAAAGTTGGTCCCCAAGGTAGCTAACCATGAACCGTTGGTCTGGTAAGAGGTGTAAATGCGGGAATAGTTCGTAGTCAGGATTTCCACGGGTAGCGGGAAAGAAAGAAAATAAACACCGACAAGACCCCAGGCGCAAAAAAACGGCCCATAGGCGGCTTGGTAAACCGACACCAGTGTGACGGAGCGGGACCGGCGGCTGGTCGCGATAAAATCAAGCGCGATTTCCACCAGTAAAACCACCAGCAAACCGACATCAAGATAGAGATACCAGCGCTTGCATAAGGCGAGAATGGCCAACGCCGCTCCAATACTTAACCACCGGATTACGTCTCTCGACCGAATGTCCGTCCGTATAAACAGATCGGTTGCTACAGCGGCCACTATCAGTCCTCCCACGTCCGTTAATCCATTCAGCGTCACGATCCAAGGCAAAGGAACCAAGAGAAGAGCAAGAAACGCCAGGACCGACCACACAGCATGGGGCCAGGTGGTTTGAGGAACCTTGATAAGAAACCACACGCAAAATGTCACGGATGGGATGAGGAGAAAGACGACGTTGGAAACAATGTCGCAGAGCCTGGATCCTCCAAAAAGCGCCATCATGCAGGCGGAAGGAACAGCGCAAACGAGGTTGTAATCGTGGTGCATGTACCGTCCGAGAACCGCGATCGAACTCAAGACGCTGTGATCCGGCGGGTGCGTCATCGGGTCCTCCAACCACCAAAAGTTGGAATCCCAACAATACAAGGTGTGCTCAGCCCGCATGAACCGGACAGTCCAACTCACAAAAACAGCCGCAATGACAACCCACAAAACGATGATCACCCCTTGCTTTAAATGAAACCGCGGCATGCGAATAAGGGAAAAGAATCAGAACGGGTTACCTCTCTTGCCCACAAACAGGCCGGCAAGCGATGGTAGGTCCAAACACCCCGCGTAAACGTTATGTGCTTTGCGCGCCCATGGTCAAGCCGATATCCCTCCGGCACATACCCTTTGTCCTATTTGACCGCCGCTGCTTCCGCCTCATCTGATAAAATGTTGGCGCCGTGCTGAAGATCAACCATCCGGCGATAGGCGCCATCGGGCACGTTCATCAGTTCGTCGTGCGAGCCGGTTTCCAGCACCGCCCCTTCCCGCAGCATGACGATCACGTCGGCGTTGCGGATGGTCGAAAGTCGATGGGCGATCACGAAGCAGGTCCGCCCTTTCATCAACTCGTCCAGCGCCTGCTGGACGAGCAGTTCGCTCTCCGCGTCGAGCGCGCTCGTCGCCTCGTCGAGAATCAAAATGGAAGGATCCTTCAATAATGCCCGTGCAATGGCGATCCGCTGCCGCTGCCCGCCGGAAACTTTCACGCCCCGATCACCGACCAGCGTCTCGTACCCCTCGGGAAACCGGGTGATGAAGTCATGCGCGTTGGCCCGCTTGGCCGCAGCCTCGATCTCCACCCGCGATGCGCCCGGTCTGCCGTAGGCGATGTTCTCCGCAATCGAACCGCCAAAGAGCAGCACCTCCTGCGGCACCAGCGCCATCTGTCCGCGCAACTCGTGCAAGCCGTAATCCGTCGCGGGCCGCCCGTCGAAAAGAATCCGGCCCTGCTGCGGGTCGTAAAAACGGAGCAACAGCGCCGCAATAGTCGACTTGCCCGAGCCGCTCGGCCCTACCAACGCGACCACTTTGCCCGCCTCCACCGAGAACGTGAGGTTCTTCAGGACGCTGACCTCCGGGCGCGAAGGATAGGCGAAGGTCACATGATCCAACGTCACCTCGCCTCGAAAGCGCTCCTTCGCAATGGCCCCGTCCGAACGCGCAGCGGCCAGCGTCAGTCCCTCCGACGGCTCGGCCAGAAGCTCGCGCACACGCTGCGTCGCCCCGATTGATTTTTGGAGGTTGCTGTAGAGGTCCGCAAAGCTGCCGAGAGAACCGCCGACAAAAACCGTGTAAATCATAAAACTGATAAGTTCTCCCTTCTGGAGACTCCCGTCGAGCAGCAGGGTCGTGCCGTACCAAAGCACGACCACAATGGCGCTGAAAATGCCTAAAATGATGAAGGCGATCAACGCCGCCCGCGCCTTCGCGCCGTGCAGCACCGCGCCCAGAAAGACGTCGATCCGCGACCCATACCGTTTCTGCTCGAAAAGCTCGTTGCAGTAGGCCTTCACACTCGCAATGCCCTGCAGCGCCTCCTCAACTACGTTCGCCGTTTGCGCGAGCGCGTCCTGCGTCACCTTTGACCGCTTGCCCACGCGGCGCCCGAGCAGAATCGCCCCGATGATCGTCAGAGGGAAACAGGCCAGCATCACGCCCGTAAGCCGTGGCGACATGCAGCCGATGAACACGACGCTCCCGATCAAAATCAGGCTCTGACGCAAAAACTGGGGAACCGCGAAGACAAACGCGTCCTGCAGCTGTGTCAGGTCGGCCGACATCCGGCTGGTCAACTCGCCCACCTGTTTCTGGCCAAAGAACGTCATCGACATTTCCGTCAGGTGCGCGAAAAGCGCCTTGCGCAGGTCGGCCAGTCCATATTCTCCCACCGTGTTGAAGCGCATCGTTTGGAAATAGGTCATGGCGGCCTGGACAAAGAGAACGGCCAGCATGAAAAACATGAAATGAAAGGCCCACTCGCGATTGGGACTGTCGATCAGCTTGCCCGCGAACCAGGGAAACAAAACGCCTAGCACGCTCGAACAAACCAGGAGCACAATACCCATCGCGAGCCTCCCCCGGTAGGGCCGCAGATAGCCGTAGAGACTGAACATCTGCCCGAACGTTTCGCGTGTCAGTTTCACCTTCGGCGGGGCGTCCGGGGACGAATTGGAATCATGGGAACGAAGCGGCATAGCTTGATCTTATCTCTTCCTTCAGAGAATGCAAAGAAGAGGCTTCCGGAGCCCAACTTCAAGGCTTAGTTCAACGCAAACACTATCACGGTCTACCCAAGCAATAGTTACTTTGAGTTCATGGCCATTGACGACAACCGCCGCGCGATTGACGGCGTTGAGAAGACCATCAAAGCGTAGCCCGAAGTCACCTGCACAATGTCCTGGATGGCCTCGAGCGTCTTGGGGCAAATCGTTTTCGCGATCGTGCCGGAACGGTCATTTGGAAGGAGGAGGAGGCGTATCGCTGGCGCAGCGGAACCCGAGCCAGAATGTCCGGGTTTCCAGCGGAAAATTGGTAGCGCGGTAAGTCGATTCTTCGTGCTCCTTCATTTTGGTCTGTATATTGCCGCCGCGAATAACTGCGTCCATCACGGAACTGACCACCGTGCCCGGCACAACCGTATCCGTCCATTCGCTCACGTTGCCCGCCATGCCATAGACCCCGTAATAACTCTTGTCGTCCGGCATCTGGTCGACCATCAGGTGGGCTGGTCGCGGGTGGCTGGCCCGATCCATATCCGGCAGCAGCACGTCGGTGTTCGCCTTCATGGCAAACTCATTGCCCCAAGGAAAAAGGTTGCCATTGGGCCCTCGTGCTGCCTTCTCCCATTCCTGTTCAGTCGGAAGCCGTTTGCCCGCCCACTTCGCATAGGCCTCGGCATCGTACCAGTCAATGTTGAACACCGGATGGTCCAAGGTCAGTATTTCGTTGCTGTAAGGCATGTGATATTTAATGCAACGCCAAATACCCGGCACGATCGCCCCGTTCGCATCCTCCTTGTCGGCCCAGTCTTTCGGCTGATGATCCTTCTCGCCTTGTTGCCGCGGGTTGCGCCAGGCAGCGTCGGTGCCCGCCTTGTCCACCGCGCGCAGAAATTTTAGGTATTGTCCGAAGGTCACCTCGTATTGGTCGATGTAATACGTGTGGTCGATTGTCGCCGTGGTTGTCTGAAAGAAAAAGTCGCCTGCCGGAATCTCGACCATCGTGTTGAATTCCCGCGAAGGTGGATCAGCCAGATAACGGGTGTAAATAAAATATCCGGCGATCAGCAGGATCAGCGCGAACGAAGCAAACATCAGGTAGGAGGCGCGATGCTGTTTCTTGCGCTCCGCTACGAGCGCCTTTTGCGCGATATGATGCTCCTCGGATACCGCGATTTCGCGCTCCGGCGCCAGTTCAATGTCAATGGCCTGAGCCTCGCTGATCACCGGCGCCATTTGCACCGGCCCCTGCCGGATTTTCTCCAGCAACTGGCTCACACGCGGCGGAACTGGCATATCGGGCGGCAACAGCGCCTGCACCGCATGCCCCAACAGCGACAAATCGGAAATGCCCGGCGGCGGCGGCGTGAGGTTAGGATCCACGCAATTGGCCAGCTTGATCACCCCCTGAGGCGATAAAGTAACATCCGTCGCACCCACCACCGCATGTGGGTACTTGTTCACGTCCCAAAAAAGAATTACCGACCCGACAATGTGGATAATTTGCGCCACCTGTCGCGGTTCGATCCCCTGCCCCGTCGTCGCCATTTCCGCCAAGTTCGGCATGTCCCATTTTTCCCGGCAAAAGAAATCGCGCCCCTGGTAGTTGCCTGCCTGGTACACCGCTTGGACGTTCGGGTGGCTCGCCCTCGCCATCAAGGTCGCGAAACTCCGGAAGCGTTCCGTCTCCTGCGGCGTTAGCCATGAATGGGCCACGGTGATGAAAATTTCCCGCTTCACCCCGGTGTCATACGCTTGGTAACAATCCCCCCACCGGTCCGGCGGATGTTTCTTGCCCAACCGGTAGGGCGGGAATACCGTGCCCTCCAGCGTCGTCAGCGCATCCTGGCACGTCGCCCCAAAAAGCGGCTCATCCAGCGGCAGAGGGAAAAGCGTCAACCCCTGGATGTAATCGGCAAAATTTTGCAAATTGAAACTGGTCACGATGATCACGCGGGCGCGCCGGAATCTTGACCGTACGGTCGACAGAAACTCCAGCCCGTCCCCCTCGGCGAAATAGACCTCGCAAATGCAAAGATCAAGATCGTTGAACCTGTCCAGAGCCGCAAGACCCGATGGCGGATCAGACGAAATGAAAACCACCGCATCCGGTGTGCCCATCAAAATGAGTTCCTTCATGTGCGCCGCCAGCGCAGGATCAGATTGAAGAATCAGGACTTGGGCGCTCATGAAAATGAAAAGCTGAGATTGCGCTAAAATTGTGCTTCTGCCAATGGTGATTCTTCATACCCCTCAAGGCGACTACAAGCCGGCACGGAGCACCTCGTTGTCCCATGCGTGTGTACATGCATCCGTTCCGCGGGTTTGGCGGACAACTGCCAAGCAGAAGAAAAATCAGGAAAGAGAAGTTCGCTGTAGGTTGTCAGCAGCCAAATCACGTCATTCGGCCTTCGATCAGCAACCGGTGCAAGACGAATGCGAAATCTTTTCCGCCACTCCGTCAAAAGATGTTTTTTCTCTCATTTTGTATTTGATTTATTGACACCTGTACCCGTGGGTTGCGCCGGCGCCTCGACCTTGTTCAGGTTGTCGCGGGCTTGCTGCAGATTCGGGTCCAGGCGCAGGGCTTCTTGGAATTCTTCGATGGCCTGCTGCTTCGCGCCCATTTGAAAGTAGACGATCCCACGGGTGTTATGGGCGACGGCAAGATTGGGATTGATTTGCAGTGCCTCGTTAAATTGTTCAAGCGCTTCCGGAAGTTTGTTCAGGAGAAGGTAGGAATGACCGAGGTTGTAATGAAACTGCACGTTATTGGGGTCGAGCTGCAAGGCCATCAGATAGTGCACGGTTGCTTCCTGATAGTGTTCCGGTCCCATGGCACTGAGGACGTTGCCCCAGTTATTCTGGGCGCTGGCCAGCGTCGGCTTTTGCTGCAAGGCCACCTGATAGTGGGTGACGGCCTCCTGATAGTGCCCAAGTTCGGCCGTGGCATTGCCCCAGTTGTAATGGGCGTCGGCATAATTGTGCTGGATGGTCGTGGCCTCCTGAAATTGCGCGGCGGCCTCAGCCGGTCGCTTTGCGCCCAGAAGCGTGACTCCGTAGTTGTTGTGGGCCCGGGCATTACCGGGCTCCTGAGAAATGGCTACTTTCCAGAAGTTGACATCGGTTGAGTAGTCCTCATTGCGCAGAAAGGTTAGAACACCATAAACGGCGCACAGGGCGATGACAGGAAACCAAAAACGGGTACCGAGGAAGTGACGCAAGACGAGCACCAAGGGAACCAGAAAGGCAAGCAGGGGGAGATAGAGCCGGTGTTCGCCTTGAGGCGAAACGACAATGGGAATGAAGCTGGAGGTGGGGGCGAGGATGAGGAAAAACCAGGCGCCCGCAAAGCCAATAAGCGGCCAGCGCACCAAGGCGACCAAAGTGGCGGCGAGAAGGACCACGACGGTGATCGCATCGAGCAGGGCATGGTTGGCGATGAGATCAGGGAAGACAAGGATGGCGTAATCGATCGAATCCTCATGCCTGATGTGGAACGTAGTCAGGCCATAGTCGATAATGAGTGGATGGGGCCATACCATCAGAGCGAGGTAATGGACAATGGCGGGACATTCCGTAAGGGCATAATCCCAGCCGGTGACACCAAATTGATAACCGACGATCCGACCTTGGGGATTTTCGTGGCCCTTCGTATCCTGTACGCCATAGGCCACAAACAGCCAGCAACTCACAGCCAGCACGAGATAAAGACCCCAACGGCGACGCAACGCCGGGAGAAAAGTCCCGGCGAAGAAAACACCGTCAAAGAGGAAAACCACGATCGGGGCGGCCAAACAGATTTCCACGATGCGGTACTCGGCGTTGTCGTAACCCTTGATGTCCTGCACGCCATAGATGAAGACCAGCCAGCAACTCACAGCCAGCACGAGATAAAACCTCCAACGACGGCGCCAGGCCTGGAGAAAAGTCCCGGTGACGAAAGTGCGGTCGTAGAGGAGAACCATGACCGGGGCGGTGATGATGATTTCCTTGAAGGCGGCGCCTGCGGTGCAAGAAAGGACGGCAAGGAAGAACCAACGGCGGGGGTCGATCGTCTGCGGTTCGGTGGCGCGGATAAAACAATAAATGGTGAGAAGATAGCAGAGCCCCATGAGAGCCTCGGCGCGCTGGGAGATGTAAGCGACACACTCAGTCTGAAGGGGATCGAGCATCCAAAGCAGCGTGGCGGCAACCGCAAGCGGCAGGGCGGCGGAACCGAAGCGCGCGCGCAGGACCGGCTGCAAAAAGGTGCGGCGCAGGACGCCGAGAAGGGTCAGCCCGGCCAGAATGTGAACCAGAACATTGAGGGCATGATAACTCCAGGTCCCGCTTCTGCCGTTGATGGCGTAATTGATGGCGAAGGAGAGGTTGAGCAGAGGACGTCCGCCCACGGTTAGAAAGCAGGGAGGGTCAAGAGGCGCCCATGGCGGCCAGAGATGCTCGATAGAGTAGTTTTTCATGATGGCCTGATCGTCATCGAAGAGGAAAGGCCCGGTGAAGCTGTTGCTGTAGACCAGAAGGATGACGAGCACGATGAGGCCGATAATCCAAAGGGGGCTACCTTTTTCGACCAGGATCGGTGATCGGGCTGGGGAAGCGCTACGTGGCGGCGGAGGCCCCTCCAAAGGAGGGCTCTTTTCGGCCAAGGCGGACGGGGCCGCGCGAAAGGCTTGGGAACGGTTTTTTTTCTTTCTGGACATCGGCCTGAATGCGAGTGGGCCGGATTCTGGCACAAATTTTGATAGGATCAAAATAAAACGCAACTAATCGGCTTTTACGGGTTTGGCTCTTTCAAGGTGCACCGTCAAAAATTTGATCTTTCGATCCCGGTTTTCCATTGGGATCGATCTTTTCTATTCACAACACCATTGCTTTCATTGAACGGCTCATGAAATGAAACGTTTTCAAACAAAAAAGAGTGACGTATGAGGACGAACTTGAAAGGATGAGGTTTTTTCATCGGGCTCGGGCCTCTTCCGGCTCCGGTTTTCCGGTGCAATTTTTTTGTGTCAAGCTGCTTTACCCCCAGAATCGGTGTTTGCCGGTCGGGGGAGCGGGCGGACCACATCAACAGCTTGGAAGATATGATTTTTTGGCGCACGGCAACTGTCTGGCTGATAACAGCAACGATGGGAGTATTGGCACTCCGCGCAAATCCTGCGCTTTCATCCGCACCCCAGGTGGACACGGGACCGGTTTCAATTCCAGACGTGCCGGGTACGGAACTGACGTGGGAGGATTGTGTCCGGCTGGCAACGGCGAACAATCCCGCGCTGCAATCGTCGCGGGAGGCGGTGTTGAACAGTGACGCGGTGCGGATGGGTGCCTATTCGGCGCTTTACCCACAGATCAGCGCCTCCTTCAGCGGCAACCGTTCCTACTCGGGACCGGGACTTTATTCGGAGAACAACTATTCGACTTCGTACACGGAGCAACTTTCGCTTTCGCAAACGATTTTCAACGGCTTTGCCACGAAGGGAAATATCGATCAGGCGCGGGCTCAGTTGAACCTCGCCTTGGCAAGCCTGGACGAAGAGAAGGCGTCAACGAGCTACAACGTCAAGACGGCGTTTGCGAACCTGATCTACGCGCAGAAACTGATGACAATCAGCCGCGACGTGGTCGATATCCGAGAAAAGGCGGCGCGGCTGGTCAGGCTGCTTTACGAAGGCGGCAGTGAAGACAAAGGTAATATGTTGCTGGAGCAGGCCGAGCTCGACCAGGCGGTTTACAATTTGAACCAGGCGGAGCGGAACCTCGACCTGTCAAGCGTCCAACTGATGGAAATGATCGGCAAGGAGCTGCCGCAACCACTGGTGGCCGAGGGTGAATTAAAGACCAATCCCCTGACGGCAACGCCCGATTTCAAGCAACTGGCCGTGCAGACACCCACTTATTTCCAGCAGCGTGCCGAGGTGGATGCCTCAGCCGCGGGCATTACCATCGCCGACAGCGGCTGGTATCCGACGATTACGGCAACCGCCGCGGCGATGCGGAGCGATACACAGTTTCCACTCAAGGTTAACGGCTGGTCGGCCGGGTTTGCGGTCTCGTACCCGATTTTTCAGGGCGGCCAGACTTACTTCAACGTAAAGGCGGCAAACGCCGCGTTGCGCGAATCGCTCCAGAATCTCCGTTCAGGAACGGACCAGTCGGTGTCGACGCTGGCGGGGGATTTCAAGGGACTGGTCGACTCGGCGGACAATGTCCGTATCCAGGATGAATTGCTGGAGGCGACGGCTCTACGTTACAAAATTGCCGAGCAAGATTACCGCAACGGCCTGATGTCGTTCGAGGATTTTGATACGATCACGGGCAATTACGTCAGTCAACAAGAGGCCTATCTTTCCGCGGAGTTGAGCGCCGTGCTCGCGGAGGCAGCCTGGGAAGAGGCGCGAGGTTTGGGGGCCATTCCATGAAAAAAAGAATCAAAATAACCTGGAAACACCTGGCGATCTTCGGAGGCGTGCTTGCGCTGCTCATCGCCGCGATTTGGATCGTCGTGGTGTGGAACGAGGACCGCCCAAGCTACGAATACCTCCAGGTGGAACACGGGCCGATGCGGGTGACGTTGCGCGAAACGGCGGTGATTGAGCCAGAACACCGCCTCAATATTACTCCACCGATCCCAGGCCGGATCGATTCAGTGAACGTGGCCAACGGCGAGAGGGTAAAGCAGGGCCAGGTGCTGGCGTGGATCAGCTCGACGGACCGGGCAGCGTTGATGGATGCGGCCCGTGCGGCGGGTGGCAAGGAAATAGCTTACTGGGAAGACGTTTACAAGCCGGCGCCCTTGGTTGCACCGCTGGACGGACGCATCATCTCAACGGCAGTGGTACCGGGGCAGGTGGTTGTGGCGGCGCAGACGGTTTTTACCATGTCGGACCATCTGATCGTGCAGGCCAGCGTGGACGAAACCGATCTTGATCACGTCTGGCTGGGACAGCCGGTGGACATCACCTTCGACAGTTTTTCCGACACCCGCCTGACCGGAAAGATCCACGAAATCGCGTTCGACTCGACGACGGTAAACAACGTGACCACCTATCTCGTGAATATCTTCCTCGATCACGATAAGGCACCCGATTACGTGCGCAGCGGCATCGACGCAAATGTGTTCCTGGTTATTTCCGACCGCAAGGATGTCCTTCGAGTGCCTACCGACGCCATCACGCCGGAGGGGGAGGTGCTGCTGGTGCCGGGTCCGAACCAGCCACTTGTACCCACAAAAATCCTGATGGGGAGCAGCGACGGGACCTGGACGGAGGTCCTGTCCGGAGTAAACGAGGGGGATTGGATCGCCCGGCGCACGTTTGAAGTGAAAACTGTGGGTGCGGCTGCTTTTTCCAACGTGTCGGCCATGTTGAACGGGAAAAAGCCCCCAAAGAAATGATCGTTCTCGATAACGTTACCAAAACCTACCTGATGGGTGAAACCACCGTCGGGGCCCTGCGCGGTGTGTCGTTGCGGGTGGAGCAGGGCGAGTTCGTATCCCTGGTCGGAGCTTCAGGCTCAGGAAAGTCTACCCTTCTGCACGTGATCGGGCTGCTGGACCGTCCCGATAGCGGCACCCTCTCCATCAACGGCCGGAACACGGCGGAACTGCCCGATGACGAGGTGGCAAGGCTCCGATCCGAGACAATTGGCTTTGTCTTCCAACAGTTTCACTTGCTCAAGAGGATGACGGCGTCTGAAAATGTGGAGTTGCCTCTGATCTACGCGAAGGGGGACCGGCCCGGGGCGAATCCGGAGGACCTGCTGAAGCGGGTGGGGCTGGAGCGGCGATCCGGGCACCGTCCGAATGAGCTTTCCGGCGGCCAACAGCAGCGGGTGGCGATTGCGCGGGCTTTGGTCAGACGTCCCCAGATCGTGCTGGCGGACGAGCCGACGGGAAATCTCGATTCACAAAGCGGCGCGGAAATCATGGCGCTGCTGCGGGAGCTTCACGCGCAGGGGTTAACGGTGATCCTGGTGACGCACGAGCCCTCCATCGCGGCTACCGCCGACCGGATGATTCGGGTGCATGACGGGGAGATCATCGAGGATGTGCGCAAGCCGGCTTCGGAATTGAAGCCGGCGCCATCCGCGGCTGCCCCGCTGCCCGGGTATGCCCTGACCGTGCGGAGACGATGGGACGTCATGCTCATCAATCTGGAACAGGCGGGGCGTGGACTTTGGTCGAACAAGTTGCGCACGTGCCTGTCGGCGCTGGGCATCATCATCGGGGTGGCGGCGGTCATCGTCATGCTGGCACTCGGCAGCGCGGCACAGTTGACGGTGGACCGGCAGATCGAAGCACTGGGCTCAAATCGGCTGGTCATCGCGCCAAACCCGCAGAACACGTTGGGAGTGCGTCAGCAACCAGGCGCCGTAAGCCGGCTGACCTTGGACGAGACCCTGCATATTGACGGGCGGATCGCGACGGTTGCAGCGGTTTCGGGCGAGGTAAGAGGGGGCGTGCAGGTGGTCTACGGGCACAATAACGCGAGCACGACGCTTTTTGGGACGCTGCCGGGTTACCAGGAGATTTACAATTCAGCGCCGGTGTACGGACGTTTTTTCAGCCTCGATGAATGCCGGGTCCGGGCGCGGGTAGCGGTATTGGGGACAACGGTGTTGACGGAGCTCTTCGACAAGAGCGATCCAGTCGGGCAAACGATCCAGATCAATCACATCCCATTCACTGTGATCGGGGTGCTACCGTCCAAGGGGTCCACCGGCGACACCGACACCGACGACCGGGTGGTGGTACCGCTGCAGACGGCGATGTTCCGCGTGCTGGGCAAAAAATATGTCGACTGGATCGACACCAGCGCGACAGAAACGGACACCGTGCCGGGCGCCCAGCAGGACCTGCTCGAACTGACACGGCAATGGCCGCACATCCCAGGCGTGACGAACGACAGTTACCGGGTGATCAATCTTGCCGCCGTCGCGCAGGCCATGGGGGCGATCACCGAGGCCCTTTCCCTGATGCTGGCGAGCGTGGCGGCGATTTCTCTCGTGGTGGGCGGCATCGGGATCATGAACATCATGCTGGTTTCTGTGACCGAACGCACACGGGAGATCGGCTTGCGCAAGGCGCTCGGAGCGCGAGGCCGGGACATCAAGATGCAGTTCCTGATCGAATCGGTAACGCTATGCTTGAGTGGCGGTTTTATCGGCATTGCGCTGGGGTGGATGATCTCGCTGGTCATTGGCTATTTCCAGGGCATCTGGTTGAACCCGACGCTGCTTTCGGTGTTGATCTCGTGCGGTTTTTCCGTGGGTGTGGGCGTCGGTTTCGGCTACTGGCCGGCGGTGCAAGCGTCGCGGCTCGATCCAATCGAAGCGCTGCGCTACGAGTAGCGCTGCGCAACGATTGCTTCCCTGCTGGGATTTCATTTGAATCCGGCTATGATTCGGCGTTATCCGGAGACAACCCGATTATGATGAAACGCGGCTACAAACGTCTCTTTTACTTTCTCAGCAGCCCCTTGCTGAAGGCAAACGGATTTTTCCATCGATGCTTCCGTGCTCCACGCCGCGGCTGCATCAAGGTGCAGCTTGGTCCCGGCAAGAGGAATTACCTCAAAGGCTGGATCAATGTTGATGCGAACATGTTCACCGGCAAATGCGACGTTTGGGCCGACCTTGACAACCCGCTCCCTTTTCCCGATTCCACCGTGGACGCCATTTATTCGCATCACGTCATCGAGCATCTTGAAAATCCCGCTTTTCATTTTCGTGAAATCTACCGGGTGCTCAAGCCGGGGGGTATTTTCCGAATTGGCGGCCCGAATGGCGATGCAGCCCTACAAAAATTCATGGAACAAGACAGCGGCTGGTTTCCGGAATTCCCGGATAACCGCAAAAGTTTGGGGGGGCGCCTGGAAAACTTCGTCTGTTGTCGCGGCGAACACCTGACCATCTTAACCTATTCCTTTTTGGAGGAGATTGCGCTTCAGGCGGGCTTTCGGGAAATCCGGCAGTGCCGTCCGAAAACCGAAACTTTCCACCGCGATTTCATTGACGAGGCTGTTTTGGCCTTGGAATGGGAATCCACCCCCGAATGTCCCCATACCCTTCTAGTGGAAGGTCAAAAACCTTCCTGAAGCGGCCTTGAGGCAGAGGGAGTTGCAGAGCGGCAGCTCCCGCGTCGGCAGGATGTCGGCCAGAAACAAAAAACCCCGGCCAGCTACCTGGAATTAACGGTTGCCCGCCAACCGTGCGGAGTGAGGGGATCGAACCCCCGACCTTGTCCGTGTAAAGGACCTGCTCTACCGCTAAGCTAACTCCGCAATACCCAGCCGGCGGTGCATCTTACGCCCTCGCCAACTTGCGAGGCAAGCCATTCAAAAGTGGCGTCCGTGGTGCCATTGGAAGATACCGCCAACTGGAAGAGCCCCCTTAGCGGCTTTTTGGCGCTACTGCGCCTATGGGTGGCGTGAGGAGCCCGTCCACTCAGGGCGAGTTGAACGACTGCGGCGGCGAGAAGGTGGTCGCATTCTCGCCCGCCGCCGGGGGCAGCCAGAGATGCAAGAGCAGGCGAAAGACCGTCCCCTTATTGAATTTGCCGCCGTAATAGGTGGTTCCGTAGAGGTTGCCATCGTGGCCGGGGATCAGCGAATTGGGAATCGTGCCGAGATGGTTGCCGCTGGTGCCCGTGAAGGAGACGAGCGTGGTGAGCGATCCGTCGGCGGTGACGCGGAACACCGTGCCGTTGGCATGTTCGCCACCGGTGGAAGTCGTGCCGCAGAAGTTGACGCCGCTCCACTGCACCGTGCTGGCCTTGATCCATTGATTTTCCCAAAGACGTTCGAAGTAAAAATAGCCGTCGCTCCACTGGATCAACCCCGAGTTGGGATTGGCACCGTCGGGGCCCTCGAAGGAATAAACCGTGGTAAGAACCCCCTGCGGAGTCAGGCTGAAAACGGTGCCTTTCTGGTATTTGCCGCCATTTAAGGCTGTACCGTAAAAGTTGCCATCGCTGAGCTGGGACAGCTCGGACTGTGGATTTGCCCCATTATCGCCGGTGAACGAGATCAGGATCACAAATTGCGGATCGGGATCGTACTTGAACGCCGTGCCGAGGTCCTTCGCCCCCCCCTTGTACGTCGTCCCATAAAAATTACCGTCCGTGCCGCAGCACAATCCACCGGGGTTGCTCCCGTTGGCCCCGTTGAAAGTGATCAGCGCCGTCACCTTTCCATGCGGAGTCACGCTGAAAAGCACTCCCTTGTCCGCAGCGCCGCCGGCAAAAGTCGTACCGTAAAAATTGCCGTCCTTACCCAGCAATAATCCCGACTTCGGATAAGCCCCGTTCGATCCATTGAAAGCGACGATCGTCTTCAGCTTGCCGTCGGACGTCATGCAAAAAATGGTTCCCTTGCCATCCGGGCCGCCCGAATGGGTCGTCCCATAAAAATTTCCATCAGGCCCTTCGACCAGCCCCGAAATCGGATTCGCGCCGTTGGAGCCGTCGAAGGATATAACGGTCTGCAACGGCTGGTTAAGCGGCACCTCAAAGATCGTACCCTTGTCATACTTGCCACCAGTGTAGGTCGTCCCGTAAAAATTGCCGTGTTCGTCCTGGAGAATATAGCCGGGGTAGGCCCCGTTGGTCCCCGTAAAAGTAGCCAGCGTCTCGAGGGTTTCCTCAGCGCGAAGGCTCTGAGTCGCCACGAAGGCCCCCAGAAAGGCCAGCGTACCCCAGCGACTTATTTTAAACCGTTTGATATTCATGATTGAGGGGTGATCCTGAACAAAGCAATAGACGTTACACGGAAGCAACTCAACAAAAAAGCAGCAAAAGAATGTTGGACAAAACAAAAGAAGTCAATTTATTTACACGGCTGACGTATTTTCTTTAAAATTTAATTTAGGTACCGGTTTCCACTATCTAATAGTGTCATAAAAATTCGTTTGCCTTTAAAAGGATGCTGGTTAGTGTTCGTTTCGCAGGTAGGCAAAAGTGAGGAGAAAGCGGTTCTTGTGCCTGCTTGGGCCAAAAGTTGCTAACAGTCTTTCGTCCGTGAAAAAAATACTCTTTATTCTCAGCCTCGCCGTCGCGCTTTCGCCCGACGCGCTCAGGGCACAAGAGCTTCCGCGCCCTTCGATGGCGCAGGAAACGGAGCCTCGCACGCTGCCAACGGACTACAACATGAAGGTGGGGCCGGTGTTGCTCAACTTCAACAGTTCCCTCGAAGCCGACTACGTTGACAACGTTGCCTTGTCCAATACGGGGGCCCAATCGGACTTCGAGCTCACTCCGGAAGTCGGCGTGGGCTTCTCCTGGCCTATAACGGAAACGAATACTTTATCTCTCGGAACTTCACTGGGATATACCGCCTACATGATCCATCCCCAATACGACACGGGTAATCTTTTGGTATCTCCCAACTCACGACTGGCCTTCGATGTTTACACGGGTAATTTCAAATTCGACTTTCACGACGTGTTTTCCTTCCAGCAGGACCCGGTCAATGAAGCCGCCTTCAGCAACATTGTGAATTTTGGCCGATTTGAAAATGACGCGGGCGTAAGTGTCCTTTGGGACCTGAACCGGGTCGTGCTCAATCTCAACTACGACCACATCAATTTCATTTCGACCCAGTTGCAAACGGTCAATGGAAACAACCTCCCCGACCCCGATCTGCTCGACTATTCCGCCGACCAAGTCTCGGCTGCGGCCGATGTCCATATGAGTTCCACGCTCAGCGGCGGAGTCGAGGGCGTCGTTTCCCAACGCACCTACGACAACTACACGGGCGACTACGATACCTGGAGCGTTGGACCGTTCATGAAGGTCCAGGTGACGCAACACATCAAGGTGGAAGCCTCAGGCGGATTTGAAAACGTCGATTCCCCGAACAATTTTGCGGGGCCGGGCCAGATCTTACCCTCCAACGTGATCCAACCAGGATCGAGCGGCGGCAGCACCGACAGCTACTACTTCGACGTGACCGTCGACCATGAACTCAACAAGTATTATCTGCAACGCTTCTCCATCGGCCATGATGTCGTCCTCGGCATTCTGGGCGAACAAGACGACACGTCCTACGTGAATTACACATCGAGCTGGCATGTCAACCGCGACCTCAACCTCGCCCTGAACCTCTCCTATCAGGACGTCAGCGAAGTGGGCGGCCTGGTGAACGTTTCCTCGTACAATTACCTCTCCGCCGGGGTTCAGGCGAACTTCCCGGTGACCAGGAGCCTTTCGGGAGCCTTGTTCTACCAATTGTCCGACAAATTTGCGACGCAATCGGACCAAAGCTACCAACAAAACAAGGTTGGACTGCTTCTCACCTACCATTATTGATGAATTGATGAATCACGCGCTTTCCAAGGGGATTGCTTCCTTCTTCTGCGCTGCCATCCTGCTCGCACCACCTGAAGTGCGGGCCCAAACCAACTCCGCATCCGATGCGAGCTATCCGCCCCCGGGTACCGACAGCCCCAGTACGGCATCGCTGATCAACTCGATGGATGCGCTCAACGACACGACCAAACTGGGCAATAGTGACCGCGTCAGCTACCGGGTGATCGAGGAGCACAAAGACCCGATCATGCTGATGGTGACCGATTCGGGTGAACTGGAAATTCCGCTGCTGGGCCGTTATCCTGCCGCGGGCAAAACCTGCAAGCAACTCGCCTACGAACTCAAGCCCCTGTTGGAAAAGGACTATTTTTACAAGGCCACGGTGATCGTCGGCCTTGACATTCTGAGCACCCGCCCGCTGGGCAAAGTCTACATCATGGGCCAAGTCCACTCGCAGGGGGCCATCGATATCCCGGCCGATGGAACCCTCACTGTCAGCCGCGCCATCCTCATGGACGGTGGTCTGGCGGATTTTGCCGACCGGCGCAAGGTCAAGCTCATGCACAAGAAAACAGATGGAAGCACCCAGACTACCATCGTCGATCTGGTCGAAGTCCTGGACCACGGCCACGCTGAGAAGGATCCGATCGTGCAGCCAGGAGACACGATCAACGTTCCGGAAAAATTGATCAATTTTTAACCCCCATGTCTGGATACCAGCCGAACCGCCCGCCGCCATTGGGGGCTCCCGGCGGAACACCAGCAGCTTTCTCGCTGGCCCGGCCCCTCGAATGGCGGTATGCTGCTTAGCTGTATGTTTTTTCCGTTGCAACCTATGATAACCCCGCCCCGCCGGCAGGATAAGAATTCCCCGGAGAGGAGCTTGGCCTCGCCCCGGCTCGCTGGAGCATAGTTCCAGACCTCACTTTATGGATTACGGCAGGAGATCAGACGTCTGGAGCAAGGTTCGCGTTCAACTCAAACGCTACTTTGGGGTACTGAAAAAGTACTGGTGGTTGCTCCCGCTGACGACGAGCGCCGGGACCTGCCTTGCGGCCTGGGTGGTGGCACAGATGCCGCCGGCCTTTGAATCGGATGGCACGATGATCGTCGGGGGCCAGGTCCAGCTCAATGAAGCGACCGGCTACAACGAACAGCGAGAGGACTTCTACGGCACCCAGATCAAGATAATGGAAAGCACCGAGGTGCAGCAGCGCGCCCTGGCCCGGGTGCAAACCTTGCATCCCGAACTTAAACCTGAGGCACCTCCCACGTTTGAAGCGACCCGGGATCCCGGGGCCTCGCTCTTCGACCTGCAGGTCACGGCCGAGACGGCGAGCTTTGCCCAAGCCTATCTCGAAGCCTGCATGCAGGAATATATCGACACGAAAAAAAACCAACGTCGGCAAAGCTCGGACGACACCACCGTGGCGATTTCCGATGAAATGGCCCGCCTGAACAAGGAGATGGAAAGCAACGATGCCGCCATGCTCCAGTTTCAAAAGGAAAACAACATCGGCTTCCTGCAGGAAGAGGGCAACAGCGCCGCCAAGTACCTGACCCAACTCGACCAGCAGCTCTCCGATCTCAAGACCGAGTACAATCTCGGGCAATTGCTCGACCTCGACCAAAACCTCGACCGGCAGCAATCCGAGTCGGCCTCGGGCAGCGCATCCGATGCAAGGCCCGATACCACGCTGACCAGCTACGGGCCTATTGCCGACTATCAGAAGGCCCGGCAGGAAATCGCCGTACTCAAGTCCGAACTGGCCGACAAGTCCCAGTTCCTCAAACCCCAACATCCCGACATCATCGACCTTAAGGACCAGATCGCGCGCCAGGAAAACCTGATTGTCACGCTGCGCGCGCAAAGCATGGACGCCCTGAAGACCCACCAGGAAACCCTCCGCCTGCAAATCGAGAACCTGGAAGGCGTAATCAAGGAGCAGCAGGCTAAAGCCCTCGACCTGAGCACCAGGCTTTCGGAATTTGACAAACTCAAAACCGCCTCCGACCGGACCAAGGCGGAATACGACCATTTGCTGGCCAGCTTTCAAAGCGTAGACGTGACCCGCAACGTCGACCAGGACGCGGTCTCCATCTACGATCACGCGTCCGTGGGAGTTTCCGTCAAACCGGGACTGGCCAAAATTGTCATGACCGGTGTCGGGGGAGGACTCTTGGTTGGCTTCATCGTCCTTTTTCTTATCGACCAGTTCGACGACCGCATCGGTTCGCTCATGGAACTGCAGACGTATTTCCCCGAACAATTGCTCGGCCAGATTCCACAGGAAAAGCTCGCAACCCAGTCCCCCCTGCTCAGGGTCGGCGACGATCGCCAGGCCCTGATCGAATCCTTCCGCACCCTTCGCTCCTCCATCATCTTTCTGCCCTTCGAAGGCAAACGGCCCAAAACCATCGTGATCACGAGCGCCCTGCCCGACGAAGGCAAAACCACCGTGGCCTCCAATCTCGCCGTCACGCTCGCCTTCTCCGGGGCCAAGACCCTCTTCATCGACGGCGACATGCGCAGCGGCAAAGCCAGCCACCTCTTCGGCGCCGAGAACGCCAAAGGTCTTTCCAGCATCCTGCTGCAAAAGATTCCCTGGATGGAAGCCGTGTTCATGACCGAGATCGATCACCTCTTCCTCATCCCCAGCGGCCCCGCGCTGCACCACACCGCCGAGCATCTGCTCGGCAAGGTAACTGACCAGTTCCTGATCGACGTCTACGACCATTTTGACTACGTCATTTTCGACACCCCGCCGGTCATCATCCTCGACGATACGCTCTGCCTCGCCCCAAAGATCGATGCCACCCTTTTCGTTGTGCGCTTCAACAACTCCTCCACCCGTTCGAGCCGCCGGGCCCTCGAACTGCTCGACCAGCGGCAAGCCAACGTCATCGGACTGGTCTGCAACGGCGTGACTCTCTCCGAAACCGAGTACGCGTACAATTACAACTATCGTCAATACCGCGGGAAATACGCCGAGCCCAAGGCTCAAGCCTAAATCTTTCAAAACAGGGAAAAGCCGCGCCGCCATTGTCCCATGCTAAAGACCGGCACGGCGGAACCCATGAACACCCTCCCCGTCACTGTGGTCGTTCCAGCTTTCCGGCGCCTGAACTTCCTGCATGAGGCCCTCACGAGCGCATTACGCCAGACCTTTCACGATTTCGAACTTATTGTCACGGACGACAGCGACTCCCCGGAGATCGCGCAAATCACCGCCTCATTTGCCGATCCGCGCATCCGCTACCGCAGCAACCCGCGTCCCCTCGGCATTGCGATGAATCATTACGCTGCTTTTATCGAGGCCCGGGGCGCCTGTCTCGCCAGTCTGCACGACGATGACGTCTGGGAACCCTCTTTTCTTTCCGAACTCGTCCCGCCGCTGGAATCCGACGCGTCGGTGACCGTGGCTTTCTGCGATCACCACCTGATCGACGAACAAGGCCGCCTTCTTCCGGAACTGACCAGCCGAAACTCGCGCACCTACCGGCGTCATACCCTGGCGCCGGGACGGCATCAGCCTTTTCTCGAAATGGCCGTGGTCCGCCAAACAATCCCAATGGCCATGGCCGCCGTTTTTCGCAAGTCGATCCTGAATCAGGCCGACTATCCGTCCCGCATCGGAGGTTCCTACGATCACTGGCTGGCCTACCTCGCAGCCCGGGACGGACTGGCCGCCTATTACGTTCCCCAACGCCTCACCCGCTACCGGGTGCATGCCGGTTCGGGTACCGTCCAGCGCGGCACAAAAAATTTTCAAGATACCATTTACGTGCGTTCCCGATTTCTCCGTGCGCCGGCCCTGGCCCCATGGCGCAAAAAAATTTCAAACGACCTCGGCGTCTGTTACGGAAAATTGGCACTCCTTTTTTTGAACCAAAAGCGTTTTCGCCGGGCCTGGATCATGGGCAAACGGGCCTTCATCCTGATGAACCGGCCAAAAAATTTCATCGGTCTCATAAAAAACACGATCCTCGGTTTATGCAGGGGCATCTGGCAATGATTTCATCTCTCCATCCCGGCCTGGAAAATGGCCCGAACAAAATTATATACCTTCGCAGCAGCCTTCGACCAAAACGGGACGATGCGGATGATGACACGCGCCAGCTGATCAACGTGTGGGTGCGGCTGAGACAGATCTGCGACATCACGGCGCCTAACGAGTCCTGCGTCACGCAACCGTCCGAATCGGCGGTCGATACCAAGCGAGAAAAAATCCCACGAGCGAGAAAAGTGACTTTGCAACTTTGCCACCAGTGTCGTTCCTTGTCCTGCCACCATTCGTGAAAATACTCCTTTCCTCCTATGTTTTTTCGCCAAGTGTGGGCGGAATCGAGACGGTTTCCGCCCTGCTGGCTCCCGAATTTGTCCGGGCGGGACACGACGTGATCCTTGTCACGACAACGAAGCAGGACGACGGGAAATCATGGCCTTTCGAGGTGCACCGTAATCCCACCCCCGCCAAATTCATTGAACTGATGCGTTGGTGCGATGTTTTTTATCAAAACAACATCAGCCTCAATCTTGCGTGGCCCCTGCTTTTTGTACCGCGACCATGGGTTATCAGTCACAGCACATGGATCGACCGCCTCAGTCTTAACGGGAACCTGCGAAGCCAATTGAAACGTTCCCTTCTGAAGTACGGTACCAACATAACTATAAGTCGGGTCGTTGCCGACGACATCTCGGTCACCTCGACCATCGCAGGCAATCCCTATTCGGACCGTGTCTTTCAGCAAATTCCGGGCATCTCCCGAGACCATGAATTGGTCTATCTCGGCCGGCTGGTTTCGGACAAGGGTGTTGATTTGCTTATTCAATCGCTGGTTGATCTGCGAAAACTTGGCCTTTCTCCCCGGTTGACGATCATCGGCTCCGGCCCCGCTGAATCGGGTCTGCGCTTGATGGCTGCGAATTTGGGTGTTGAAGCCCAAATTACATTTACCGGGTCCAAAGCGCCCTTTGAAATCGCGCGCCTGCTTAACACACACCTAGTCATGGTAGTCCCCTCCCTCTGGCCCGAACCGTTTGGCATCGTTGTTCTGGAAGGCCTCGGAAGTGGTTGCGCCGTAGTCGCAGCCAAGGCGGGTGGCTTGCCCGAGGTGCTGGGGCCGTGCGGGCTCCTGTTCGAAATGGGGAACCGCAAGGCACTGACCCAGGCGCTTCACATCATGCTGACTCAGCCCGAGATGCGGCAGAAATTCCTGGAGCACGCCGAACAGCACCTCAATCAGTTTAAGGCCGCCACCGTTGCGAGCCGATACCTGCAGGTTTTCGAACGCGCGATCCATAAAGCCCAATCCTCATGCTGATCACCTACGCCGCGCCCAACCGGTCCCATCATTATTTCTACGCAACTGCCATGGCGCGGGCGGGGTGCCTGAAAACTTTTGTCTGCGGCTTTTCGCGGTTTAGTCCGCGCGCGCCTTTGCCCGAAGTCGGCAACCGATTGCTCCGGGCCGACCATCTCCAAAATTTTTACCTCGCCAGCCAAAAACTGCGCCTGCCTGCACCCATCAGCGACGAATTGGCCTATCAGAGTAAAATCTGGATCGACCACCTTGCCGAGCGCCCGGCCCGGGCTTCTGATTTATTTCTCTTTTACAACGGCGCGGGCTTGCATACCGCTGGACACCTGCAATCAACCGGTGTTGTCCGCTCCGTCGAAGCGGTAAACTGCCACGTGCTTGTCCAAGAACGGATCTTGCGCGAAGAACATCGCCGACTCGGTCTTCCCTTTCGACCCTTTCACCCGCGCGAAGTGGCCCGCCGGGTCGGCGAATATGAAATCGCCGACGCCATTCTCTGTCCATCGCATTTTGTGAAGGACTCGTTCATAAGCGAAGGCTTTCCCATCGACCGCATTTTCGTGGTTCCCTACGGTCTTTCGCTCCAGACCCGAGAGACACCCATCAGCGGCCCCGACAATATTTTCCGTGTTCTCTACGTCGGACAGTTGGGTGTACGCAAGGGCCTGCGCTATCTCTTCGACGCATTTGCCCGACTGCGACATCCAAAAAAGGAACTTTGGATTGTCGGACCGCGCAACCTGCAAACCGGCATCGAGGGAATCCAGCCACCGGAGGGAACCCATTTCCCCGGCGTGCTGAAGGGAGAACGCCTGGCCCGCGCCTATCTTGATGCCAGCGTCTTTGTGCTACCCACCCTCGAGGAGGGGCTGGCCTTGGTCATCGGGGAAGCGCTTTCCTTTGGCCTGCCCGTAATTGCCACCTTCAACAGCGGCGGTACCGACCTGTTCCAAGATGGCCGGGAGGGTTTTCTCGTGCCGATTCGTTCACCCGAGGCACTGGCGGAGAAGATGCAACAACTCGCAGACGATCCCGGTCTGCGCCGGCAAATGGCCGAGGCCGCCCGCGCACGTGCCACCGAACTCAACGGCTGGGAAACCGCCGGGGAAAATCTGGTCGATGCGCTCAAAAGAATGGTCCGGTCCGACCGCAAAACTTCAGCTGCATCCACAGCGGAAAGGTGATAGGACTACTTTATGCCCCTGCCCCCGCCGAAGGAGATGGCCCTTCCCTCCCACGAGGCAGCGACGGCCCTGAAACTGAGGCGACTGCTCCTGACACTGGTCCTCGTGCTTACTTTCGAAGGCTTGGCCCGCAAGCTGCAAATCCCCGGCACGGATATTCCAATCTTTCTGCTCAAGGATGCCATCGTCCTGATCATGGGCTTTTATCTTCTGCGAATGAGCCGCCCGCCCGCCATTGATTTTCTTTGGGTCGCTTACCTCCTCCTGATCGTGCTTTTTTTGCCTTTGATTATTATTACAGCCATTCACGATCCGATCCTCGCCCTCTTTGGGGCGAAAGAGTATCTTCTCTATCCTCTCGTCGGATTTGCCGTTTTTTTTGCCTTTTACGACACGGGCATAAACCAGATCGCCCATTTTTTTCGCTGGACCAGCCTGCTGATCATTCCGACCACCATCGTGGCCCTGATCCAAATCCACCTACCGTCAACTCACTGGCTGAACCTCTCCGTCGGGGGCGCCGACCTCGCTTCTTTCAGCGCCGCCGGAAAATTACGCGTCTCCTCGACCTTCTCTTTTGTGGCGCAATATGGCGCCTTCCTGAACGCGGAATTTTTCATGCTGGTCATCGCACTCAACCAGATGCGGGATCTGAAGTTTTTCTGGAAAACGATCTATCTCAGCCTGGTTCCTCTCTTCGTCATTGGCAATTACATCACCGGGTCCCGGGGCGCCGTGGTTGGCAGCTTCATGATTGTCGTGATTGCCGGCGCGCTCTCGCTGATGAAATTCCAGATACGCAGCACCTTTCGGATGGCGGCAATCGTCCTAGGCCTGTTCTTTGTTGTCATGACGGAG
This sequence comes from Methylacidiphilales bacterium, assembly GCA_021272315.1. Taxonomy (GTDB): domain Bacteria; phylum Verrucomicrobiota; class Verrucomicrobiia; order Methylacidiphilales; family UBA1321; genus JABDGH01. The sequence continues at coordinate 70,784 of JAJSLI010000050.1, forward strand.
CAATATTTGCTCCCGGACGAATTTGCCGCTTATTCTGGTCGCGAACAAGGGCATTTGATCGGCGTCAGCAGCGATATTCAACATCGGGTCTTCGGTGCTTTGTTCGACTGGACGGGAGACGTCTCTTCCACTCCGTTCTTCGGCTACGGCCTGGGCATCATGAGCAACGGCTCCCCTTCCTTCAGCACTTACGCCGCCCACGATCGAGACCTGTACGGTTGGACTGAATCCGATTTCGCCTCGACCCTCTTTGAAGGTGGTTTTTATCTCGTTCTGGTCTGGTATGGGTTTCGCTACTACGTCATTTTCCAGACCACGCAGCGTTTGCTGGCCGATGTGCATGAAGACCTCTCTCTGCCGGCCTCCTTCAGCCAGGCTACCGTCATCCTCCTCGGCATCGTCGCCACTCTCGGCATACAACCCCCGATAGCCATCTGGTGGTGGATGTCCGTCGGCGCCTCCCTGCTCCTCTGGTGGAAATGCGTGGAACCGAAACGGAATGACGAGGGACTGATTGTTGCCCAACCCCCTCCGCCAGAGAAAAAAATACGCGGCCGCAGCGCTTACGCCGAGCGACTCCACGGCGGAAGATAACCCGAAGGTTCGCCTTGTCGAAGAGACGATTGAATCGTTGAATAGCGGCTTTCATGATGCCGTTGTCCATTTTACCTGATCTCCGGTGGTGCGAGTTGGTGACGTGCTTGTTTTTGAGAATAAGATGAACCTGGCGTTTCTCTTCAACCATGTCGAATGGGCATACCTCATCACTACCAAACTCCCTCATCGATTCTTTTGACACATCGCGTTTCGGGCATCTGAATAGACAAGGTTATGAGAATCACCATTGCTCAGGGGGCTTTTTTTCCTGTCCCACCAATTCGTGGCGGCGCTGTTGAAAAAGCGTGGTTCGCCCTCGGCAGGGAATTCGCACGAAAAGGACATCAGGTTACGCATATATCCCGCCATATTGAAGGCCAGCCGCCTCGAGAGGTCCAGGCTGGAGTCGAACATCATCGCGTCCCCGGTTTTGATCCCCCCCGCAATCTCCTGAAGTTGAAACTTTATGATTTGATTTACTCGTGGCGGGTCAAGCGTCTCTTAAAAAAGCTGCCGTCCGCAGATATTCTTGTGACCAATACCTTTTGGCTTCCCATCTTGATGCGGTCGAAAAAATGGGGCCGAATTTATGTTCATGTACAGCGCTTCCCGAAGAAGCAAATGAGATTTTATCGACATGCGGCCAGGGTGCAGACTGTTTCTCGACACGTTCAGAAAGCCATCCTGGCTCAGGACCCAAAATTAGCAGGCCGGGTTTGCACGATACCAAATCCGCTTAATCAAAGATCGGAAGAGTTCACCATGCCTTTGGAACAGCGTGAAAAAATTATTCTTTTCGTTGGCCGTGTCCATCCGGAAAAGGGCCTTGATATTTTACTTGATGCGTTCGCCAAGATGCCTTCGGAGATTTTAGAGGCGTGGAAACTCTATGTGATTGGCCCGGCAGAAACCAAATATGGCGGCGGCGGCGACCTTTATCTGGCGGCTTTAAAAAGGCGCTCGCACGAATTTGCCGACAGGGTCGTCTGGATAGGCCCTCTATTCAATGCTTCGGAACTGGATCATTTCTACCGTAGAGCGGCTCTCTTTGTTTATCCCTCCCTAGCGGATCGCGGCGAAGCCTGCCCGCTGGCGCCCGTTGAAGCCATGGCGCAAGGTTGTCCCATCCTCGTTTCGGATTTAGAATGCTTCAGCGATGTAGTTTCTGATGGCATCAATGGTTACCGTTTTAACCACCTTACGCCTCAGCCTTCTCAAGGCTTGCAGGAAAAACTCACCGCTCTGCTTTATCAACCAGAAAAACTGAGGATGGCAGGACTGGAAGCTTACAAAAAAGCCCAGGATTATAGTTTGGACCGTATTGCAGAACTCTATCTGCAAGATTTCGCTTCGCTATTATGAGTCCGCTATAAACCTTTGAGCTAAAGCCGCTATCAGGAGTTTAGCGAGCCAAAGCGCAAAACGGTAGTGGCCTCTTTTGAATTATCGAGTGTTAAAAAATGGAACCATACAATCTTTGTTTGAGCATTTATACTGATTTGGAGCTGTCAGCCTCAGCGGCGAGACAATCCCTTTTATCATGCACGATGAGCACACGTGCTCCTGTGTTTTTTTGTGCGTGTACCAGCCTATTTTTGGATCGTAATCGTAATTTCGCTTCGAGTCTCCGAAGATAAGAAAGAGCAGGAATGCACCAAGGATTAAATTACTCAGCAATAGCAGCAGGGCTAATGACAGCAGCAATCCCTTATCTAGTGCTGGCAATACGTTCGCCAAGAATGGACCGTATGCCTGCTGTGCCAGGTGTTGTAGCACGTAGCCTAATGCTCCTAGCAGGGTTGTTAGTAGCGCAGGGACTACCTTTTCTTTTATGGCTGATTTCCAATACTCCCCGTTAGATTGCACAGGGAGAATCGTTGCTTATTTGTCCAAAAGCGCAATCACTTCTTCCAAGCTCCAAACGTGATC
>JAJSLI010000123.1 GCA_021272315.1 Methylacidiphilales bacterium
TGACAAGGAAGCCGTGTTGACTTTCACGCGGCCTTTTTCACGCACGGTCACCCTGCCTCCGAGTGTATGGACGGAAATTTCCCCGAAGGCCGATCAACCGGCGATAACGCACCCGGCGCTCTTTCCTCCGCTCGCCGCAAAAGCAAGTCAGTTTCCCCATTATGTCGATTAGAGGTGGTCGCCGAAGAGCCACAGGATCACGTCCCAAGTTAAGCGATCTTCATTCCTGAAAACGTAACCTCGACTTGCGTTCCCTCACCCGGCTGGGATAATCCGAATGTTGCTGTTTGTCTGCGAGATTGCAGGCGGTGCTGGCAAGTACGTGGTAGAGATTACCTGGGAAGCCGATGTGTTGGGGTTCCTCTACGACTTGCTCGGTGAGGAGGTGGACGTTACCGATCGAATCGGCCAAATCCCAAAACCGCATCACGCGAAAGATGCGGTCGGGGACAGGGCGGACAAGATATCGTTGCCCCTAACGGCTGCGTCAGCGGCGGGCTTATCATCGAACATTTTCACGTGACAACGTGACAAATTTTCGGTCCAAAATGGTCCAATTTTGTCCGACGGCCCATTTTTTGTGTTGGTCTAAGATGGTCTAGAATAGACACTTATGGACAACGGTGGACTAGCGGTGCTCGATTCGAGCCCTACCTCCGGAGCCATTTTATAAGTTTCTTTCTTGCAAATGCTTAGCTTTCGCGGGTGGGGTCAAAGTGGCCCACTGCCAGCAAAAGTGCCAGCAAAATGCGGATTCCCGTACTAGTTGATACTCTGCCGGTACTCTGTGCGGGAGCGCAGGGCCACTCATCGGTCACGGCGGACTCTCCAAACAAAAATACATGGAGATCAACCGATGAAAAACACCTACCGTTTGTACAGGCGCAAGGGCATCTACCACGTTCACGATGCCGAAACCGGAAAGCAGCAGAGCCTGGGCACCCGCGATAAAGAGGAGGCCAAGCGTCTGGCCATGGCCAAGAATGAGGCGCGGGACAACCGGCTCCTCAACTACAAAATCGCCGAGGCCCATCTAGCCGCCCATGACCCGGCCATGACCAAGCGGACATGGCAGGATGTCATGGACCATCTGCTCTCGCGTGAAGACGAGGTCAAGGAATCGACGTTGCGGCGGGCGAGGATGGCCTACAAGAGCAAGCCCTTCGATAAAATCCGCAACAAGAAGCTCGTTAAAACCGTCAGCGAAGATTTCTTGAAGGTGCTCAAGGCTGGGGAAACCTCGACCAATGTTTGGCTCCGCATTCTGCACAACACCGCCTTGAAGCTCGATTGGCTCCTGCGGCGCGTGTTGGCCGAGGCAGCTTGGCCCGAAGTGAAGTACGGCATCACCCGCGCCATCACGTGGGATGAGCACCAGAAAATCATGGCCAAAAAGCGGAACCCCGAGCAAGCGCGTTATTACCAAGTGTTATGGCATAACGGCGGCGCTCCGGTGGACATCGCCATCAAAGGACGGACGATCACCGCCGTGAACGTACTGAGTCAGAACGGTGCGCTCACCAACGCCACCGTGCCGGTTAGCAACGGCAGCTTCCGTATCGACACGGGCGCCAACAAAACCCTCTACTGCCAAGTAGTCTTTCAATAACAAATAGCATCGGTACGAACAAAATATTGAAGTGCAACCGGATTAAGTTCACGTCACGCCAAACTTGCCGTTGGTGCGGCATTTACTTTTGGTAGCTTCTTTTCAATATCCCTAAGTCGATTTCATGATCGAACACTGAGCCGAACTTGCCGTGAAACAAAAACACATGCCATCTAAACCCCTCCTTGCCAAGACCAGCCAAATTCTATACGGCGGTGACTACAATCCCGAGCAGTGGCCCGAGTCGGTCTGGGAGGAGGATGTCCGTCTTATGCGCCGGGCAGGAGTCAATCTGGTGAGTCTTGGTATTTTCAGCTGGGCCAAACTTCAGTCGGATGAAAATACGTTCACATTTGAATGGCTGGATCGCGGCATGGATCTCCTGGTCAAAAATGGAATTTGGGTCGATCTGGCCACGGCGACGGCCTCGCCTCCGCCATGGTTATCCGTCAGGTATCCTGATGTTCTCGCCATTGACGCCGATGGGCGCACCTATTACCACGGTTCACGCCAGCACTATTCTCCGAGCAGTCCGAGCTACCGAAAATTCGCCGCCCTCCTGGTCGAAAAAATAGCCAGCCGCTACGCCAAACATCCCGCCCTGGTCGCCTGGCACATCAATAACGAATACGCGTGCCACGTTCACAACTGTCACGGCCCCGCATCAACCGAGGCATTTCGCGCCTGGTTGCAAAAACGCTACGGATCACTGGAAGCCCTCAACAACGCATGGGGCACGGCATTTTGGAGCCAGCACTATTACGATTGGAGCGAAGTTTTCACCCCACGTAAAACGCCCACCTTTGTCAATCCGTGCCAGCAGCTCGATTTCCAGCGTTTCTTCAGCGATGCGCTCCTCGAGCTTTGCAAAATGGAGCGGGATATCCTGCGCCGGATTACGCCCGATATTCCCGTCACCACCAATTTTATGAGCTTTCTCAAGCCACTCAATTATTGGGACTGGGCGAAGGAAATCGATTTCACGAGTTGGGACAGTTACCCGGATCCTTTGCCTGGCCAACGTGGAGATTTAGTTGCATCTATGGGTCACGATTTGACCCGCTCGCTCAAGCCGGGCCGCCCCTTCGTCCTCATGGAACAATGCACCTCCCATGTCAATTGGCGTCCGGTCAACGCCACCAAGCCTCCGGGCTCCATGCGGCTCTATAGTCTTCAGGCCGTGGCGAGGGGCGGCGATGGCGTGCTCTTTTTTCAGTGGCGGCAATCGATCCGTGGGGCGGAGAAATTTCACGGAGCCATGGTGCAACACGCGCCGGCGGAAAAGAGTCGTGTCTTTCAGGAGGTTTGCGCGTTGGGGGCCGAACTGAAAAAACTCGGGCAGGTCACGGGTTCGCTTATTCGCAGCCGCGTGGCCGTGATAGTCGATTGGCACGCCTGGTGGGCGTTGGAGATGCCTTCCAAGCCAACCGAGTTCAATTATCAGTCATCCGTGGCGCAGTTTCACCGCTATTTCTACGAGAACAATATTGCGGTCGATTTTGTCACTCCGGACACCAATTTATCCAGCTATGCGCTCGTCGTCGCCCCCACTCTCTATCTCTTGCAGGAAAAGGATGCACAAAACCTCGATGCCTATGTGCGCAAGGGAGGCGCCATCCTCGTCACCTGCTTCAGTGGGATAGTTGATCGTGACGACAACGTCCTTCCCGGTGGATATCCTGGCTACCTGACCAAGACCCTCGGGTTGTGGGTGGAGGAATGGTTTCCACTGGGCTTGGACGAAAAGCGGATTGTACAATTTGGAAAGGGGAAAAAACTTTCAGCTAGAAAATGGAGTGAGGTCGTTCACCTCGAGGGCGCCAAAGCTCTGGCCACCTTCCAGGAAGGCTATTTAAAAGGACGTGCAGCCCTGACCCGCAACTCGTTGGGTAAGGGTGAGGCACTCTACCTGGCGACAGAGCTTAACACCAAGGACCTCTCGTATTTCCTTGATGCCTTGATCCGGGACATTGACATCAAGGCTCCCTTGTCAGTCCCCACCAAGGTGGAAGTGACTCTGCGGGAAAACGGCAAAAAACGATTTCTCTTCCTGCTGAACCACAATAAAAAGCCCGTCCGAATCGATCTCAAAAAAAACTCAGGACTTGAACTGCTCACGCATAAAAAAATCAAACGACAGATTCAACTCCCAGCTCTTGGAGTCGCCGTCATTGAACTCGATTAAGACTTGCGGGATTCGCCCGTCCGATGCCCTTGGAATTAAAGACATATCTTAAACGTCCGGCCCTCATAGGTTCGGGATTAACCTTGGCAAGGCTGCAATTACCTTCATTCGGTAACAAGGCAAGAAGGGCTTGGTTGCCGGAATTTTGCGAGACCCAGAAGCTCAGGAATGTGGTAGAGCTGTAGCAAGCTTGATTTGAAGGTAAAAGCGTCCGTTCCTGTTAACTGCCTTGATTGTGACATTTTTCTAAATGAAGATCGCCCTGCTGACCTCCGATAATCGCGAGCTCTTTCGTGAGTACGATAAGGAAGTGCCGTGGTTCGGGACCGCCCCGGAAGCGCTGCTCCAGGGATTCGCCCAATGTCCCTCCATCGAAGTGCACGTCGTCTCCTGTACGCAACGGCCCATGAAATCACCGGCCAAGCTGGCGGAAAACACCTTTTTCCACAGTCTGCACGTGCCGAAAATCGGGTGGCTTCGCACGGGCTATCAGGGTTGCATCCGCGCGGTGCGGCGGTTGCTTCGGGAAATCCGGCCGGATATCGTGCATGGCCAGGGGACGGAGCGGGATTGCGCCATCAGCGCCGCTTTTTCCGGCTATCCGAACGTTGTCACCATCCACGGCAAAATGACAGAGATTGCGGAACTCCATCGCTCGCCCATCGGCAGTTTTTACTGGTGCGCTTCCCGGGTGGAAAATTTCACCCTGCCTCGTGCCGGCGGGATCATTTGCATTTCAGATTATATGAAAAATCTGGTTGAGCGCTACGGCGTACCCGTCTGGCCGATTCCCAACGCGCTGCGGCAAACATTCTTTGATTTTCCGCGAACCTCTCAGCATCGCGACGTCCCATTGATCCTGAATGTCGGCGTTATCAGCGAGAGAAAGCGCCAACGCCAGATTCTCGATTTGCTTTGTTCCCTGCGGAACGAGGGGGCCGACTTTGAGACACTCTTCGTCGGCGAGTCAGATCCCGGCAGCCGCTATGCGGCTGCATTCATGGATGAACTGGCAGCGGCGCAAAATTCTCACGGCGGTTTCTCTCATGTTGGCAGGCTTGGGGTCGAGGATTGCTGCCGGCTTTTCGACACCGCTTCGGCCATGCTCCACTTTGCCCGGCAAGAGACGTTCGGTCTTGTCTCCGCAGAGGCGCTGACTCGCAACCTCCACCTCTTCGCTTCCGACGTAGGAGGCATTCGTGAAATCGCCTCCGACGTTCCCGGCGTGGAAATATTTCACCACGACGATTGGGGCGAAGTTAAGGATGCTGTTCGAATTTGGATCCGAACCCGGGGGTTTGAATGTGTCAAACCGGATAAGGCACCCGAAGGCCTGGTCCGGCGGTATCATCCAGCCTCGATCGCCCGCCAGCATGTCCAGGTCTATGAAGAAAGACTCTCCCGTCAGTAAATAATCCGATTCGAATAGGCTTGGTTCTATTTTGAAAGTACGCCTCAAGTCACCTCGTCGTAACGCTATTCACGTTGTTTCGCTTTTCTCATGTAAAGTTTCTCCATTGCTTCTGCTGCTGCATCAGACATAGTGGTTTCTTTCATTTCGGGAGAAGGGTAGGGTTTAGCGCTGCTTGCTGGTAACATTTTTTTCATGGCATTAGTACTCTATGTCTCCCAACGATAGTCAGCGCGTTTTGGTCGTGGCAGAGTTTGCTCCTGGCTCGGGAGGCGGAGGTTGGATAATTCTCAAACAACTCTTGCGAGGCTTGGATTGGGGACGGATTTACTGGTGGTCATTATTCAACGATAAATCCTCCACGTATCAATTCGGAGGCAGACATCATAGTGTTAATGTATCCTCCAGGCTGGCCCCCAATCTTCGTTTGAGAGGTTTGAAGGGAGGGATTCTTGAACATATTTTTGTTCCATATGCGGCAAGCGATCTCTTAAACTTTATCCGTTCGGTAAAACCCGATTTCATTTTATTTCTGGCCCACCTCTGGGGGATTCCGGTGGTCCACCATATAATGCCAAAAGTTCATGCTCATTGGCATTTGGCCTTGCATGACATGCCGGATACGGCGAGCAATGTCGAAAGATTGGGCAGGCGGCGGGCGGCCCGCTTCATGAATTTCACCGAAGATCTCTATCGTATTGCATCCAGTCGTGCGGTGATCTCCCCGGCCATGGCGGAGGACATGCGCCGGCGTACGGGCATGCCATGCTCAAATATTTTCCGTTGCGCTGTCGAGCCTGAGTTTCTGGCCGGGCTTTTAGAGCCGAAGCCCAGGCCTGATGATGAAATCATACGCATCGGATACGCTGGTACAATCGTGGCCGAGTCGACTTTTGCCCGTTTTGTAGTCGCCCTTCAAGCAGTACGGCAACGGCTCAACCGTAAAGTGGAAATTCATCTGTTTAGCTGGCATAGTTATCGCGGAAGAAGCTGGTTTGACCCGAGTCTCATCTTTGAACATGGTCATAAGAGCGAGGCCGAAATTCACTCTTATTTTCAACAATTTACCTGGGGCTTGGCGATCATGAAACTTGCGGACGATGACCCTCGCTATAATCACATGAGTTTCCCTTGTAAGTTCACACCATCGCTTGCCGCCGGGTTGCCGCTGATTTGCATCGGACATCGGTGCAGCGCGCTGATCGAACTGGTCAAAAACTATCGCCTCGGCCTTCTGTTGACAGACGAGGATGAGAATAAATTCGCGGACAAACTTTACGAAGGTCTGACGGATTTTTCGCGCTTTGATCAATACAGATTGGAGATTGCTCGCTGTGCGGAAGAGGAATTTAATGCGGAGCGCAATCGAGAGAAATTGCATGAGATGATGCGTGAAGCACAATATCAACCCTGAGCCACTGTCAGTCCCGAGTTTAAACACGGAGACTTGTCCTGTTGCTTCCAACTTGAAGTAATCCGTTATCGAGTGCATTTAAATACACGTGTCATCGTAAACCCGCCATTATCGAAATCGGTTGCAAGCTGGAGCGAAATGAGGACGTTTATTTCGTGCATGATAACGGAATGGGCTTTGACGTGCGGTACGCGGACAAGTTGTTCGGGGGCTTTCAGCGTTTTCACCGCAGGGAAGTATTTGAAGGCGCCGGCGTCGATTTGGTCGTCGTGCAGCGGGTTATTCAACGGCATGATGGGCATGTCCGGACCGAAGCGGCGCCGGATCGCGGAGCGAACTTTTATTGCACTCTGAAAGGAGAAGCCAAACCATGAGCGAAACAAACATTGTCGAAATCTTGATCGTCGAGGATTCCCCGGAAGACTTGGAACTCACGCTGCGGGGGTTGCGCAAGGTGAACCTCGGCAATCACATTCAGGTCGTTCGCGATGGCGTGGAGGCGCTTGAGTTCATTTTCTGTGAAGGCGCTTACGCCGACCGCAAAATGGAGTGCGGCCCCAAAGTCATTTTGCTGGACTTAAAACTTCCCAAGGTCGACGGATTGGAGGTCTTGCAACGCATCAAAGCCGATGTGCGCACCCGGTCCATTCCCGTGGTCGTTCTCACCTCATCCAAGGAACAAACTGACGTGGTGGAAAGCTACGACCTAGGAGTGAATAGTTATATCGTCAAGCCGGTCAATTTTGAAGGCTTTGTCAAAGCTGTCCAGGATCTGGGGATGTATTGGGTGCTCCTCAATCAACCGCCAAAAAATTGACGGGTAAGATGTCGCAATAAATTCAAGTCCGGATCGTCGAAGACAACTCCGACGATGCAGGATTGCTGGCGCAAAAAAATGTTTCCCGCAAATTCCTTCCTCTGTCGTATCGCGTGGATGCGAAGAGGGATTGCCTCGCTGGCCTGTGTTCGGATGCCGGGTTCCTTCTGCCGCGTCATCCCCGTAGTCAGGACGGGAAACCCTAAGGACCATCAGGGGATTGTGCTTTATTCTTTCCACTCATTGTTGTCCCTCCGACCATGGCGAAAAATGGGAACGGTTGCCTCCTTAACGCGTTAAGTTGGACTAATTCTTCCCTCAAATTAACGTTTTTTTCTGAAAAAAATCCTCTTTTTCATTTGCGGACCTATCGATTCGTAACGATGTTTGGCTAGGTGCAGGGCAATCACGGTGAGCTCTGTAAAGGTCTAATTTAAATTTCCGCTTATGAAGCAACCGCTGCACATCCTTCACATTGAGGATTTGCAGGAGGATTGTGATCTGGTCAAACGGCTTCTCCAAAAAGACGGCTTGGTTTGCGACATCACCCGCGTGGAAACACGCGCCCAGGTTTTCGATGAGTTGCAGAATCATTCCTTCGATCTTATCCTCACGGACTGCAAACTCCCCGGGTTTAGCGGTCTTCAGGCGCTCGAAATCGCCCACGCACTGAAACCCGAGACCCCCTTTATTTTTGTTTCCGGCACCATCGGCGATGAAACCGCCATCGAATCGCTGCGCAACGGGGCCACCGATTATGTGCTCAAGGACCGCCTTGCCCGTCTCGCGCCCGCGGTTCGTCGCGCTTTGGCCGAGACCGAGGAACGCACCCTCAGTCGCAAGCTCCGGCAGCGCCTCAATGAAACCCGGCGCCTCGATGCCGTCAGCAGCCTTTCCAACGGCATCGCCCACGATTTCAACAACGTCCTCACCATTATCCTTGGCCACGCTTCCCTCCTCGACGCCGAAGCCCACAACCCCGGCCGCGTCCGCGAAATCGCGGCAACCATCTCCGAAGCGGGGCTCCGCGCCTCCGATGTCGTGCAGCAGCTCCTCGCCTTTGCCCACAAAAGCGACGGCCATCACGTCCCCACTGATCTTAACCGCCGCGTCCGGGAAATCATGGGCCATCTCAAGGGAAATCTGCCCAACCAAATCGACATCGTTTTTCAGCCTGCCGATCATCTGCCCCATATCATGGCCGATGCCAGCCAGCTCGAGCGCATCCTCATCAACCTTGTCACCAACTCCGTCGATTCCATGCCCAAGGGCGGAAATATCACTCTCTCCACCCGACTCGTCCATGCCCGTGATGTCCCCGACCTTCTCCCCGGCCCCGCCGATGACCAGTACCTCTGCCTCAAGGTTGCCGACACCGGCGTCGGCATCGACTCCCTCGTGCGCGACCACATCTTTGAGCCCTTCTACACCACCAAGGAACGGGGACGCGGTACCGGGCTCGGCCTTCCCGTCGTCCATGGTCTCATGCAGGCCCATAACGGCTGGATTGACGTCCAATCGGAACCTGGACACGGCACCGTCATCTCCCTCTTCTTTCCTGTCCCAAAACTGCCTCCTGAAAGCGTTCTCGCCACCTCCGTGGTCGACACCGATGCCTCACTCAGTGGCACGGAAACCATCCTCATCGTTGAAGACGAGCCCGACGTCAGCTTCTTTCTCGAAACCATCCTCCAAAGCCACGGTTACCACGCGCTCGTCGCCAACGACTATGAGCACGCCATGGAACTCTTTGAAACCCACCGAAACGAAATCGACCTTGTCCTCTCCGACATCGGCCTGCCCAAGGTTGACGGCATCACCCTCTGCTGGAAACTCAAGGAACTCGAACCCAGCCTCAAGGTCATCCTCTGCAGCGGCTACGCCTCGAAGGATTTTCAGGAGCGCATCGACGATCTGGGGGCTGAATTCTACCTCTCCAAACCCTACACCACGGTAAATATACTCGAATCGGTTCGCAGCGTTCTCGATGACAAAGTTCCAAGTCAGTCCTGATCTTTGCACTCGGCCCCAATAAGAGCGCCGGTGGTTTGTGCTGGCTATGGCTTGGACGTTGAGATGGGAAGCCTGCTTTTTTGTGACAATTAACATCGGGCCTTTCCGCAAAACAACCGGCGAATAAGACCTTGACCGAGAACATGCGGCCTGCAAGCGCATCGCCCAATATGGCCGGGTGATCTCTTACTCACATGTGAGGCGTGGTTTGTTGTGTCATCGCTTGTGCTTTGGTCAAATTCCTCTGCGCACCGCCGTCGTCAGGATTCAGGCGCAAAGCCTCCTGAAATTGGAAGATCGCCTCGTTAACCCGGCCTTTTTTGGCCAGGGCAATGCCAAGGCTGTTGTGAGCTTCGATTAAATCGGGATTAATCCTTAGGGCTTCCTGATATTGCTCAATTGCCTCGTCCAACCGCCCCTTTTGGATAAGCGCATTGCCAAGATTAAGGTGGACGCCGTCAATGGCGGGATTGATATCCAGGGCCTTGCGATAGTGGACCATCGCTTGGTCCACCTGCCCCTTATCGAGAAGAGCATTACCAAGGTCATTGTGGGCATAAGCGTTGGTTGGATCGATTTCCAGCGTCTTTTGGAACTGGACCATCGCCTCGTCCATTTGTCCATTTTGAGAAAGAGCGATGCCAAGGTTGTAATGGGCTTCCGCGAGATCGGGGTTGATTTCCACGCTTCTTTGCAGTTGGTCCAACGTCTCCGTCTCGTCCATCTTCGGCTGGGGGGAAGGGTTGAGACTGATGCAAACCAGATCGCCTTGCGGGCTTTCCAGGGTATCACCATGCCCCATCTCCTTGAGGGCCTTCAGCAGGCCTTCGCCCTTGTCTTCATAGCCATTACGGTTCAGGTAAATGGCGGCAAAACCGTAGCTTTCGATCCGGCTGACCTCGTCCGTAAAGGTCAGTTGCGACAGATCATGCTGCCACTTGTCCTGGGGACGACCCTTGTCCGACCCGAAAGAAAAGCGGAGATGGCGGGAGTAGAGATAGGGGCGGAGGTGATCGTAGGGCGTGAGGCTGCCCAGCGGACTTTCCGGGAAATCCATGATTGGAAGCTGGAAGACCATGGCGTTCGGAGGCAGGCGTTCCTCCATTTTTTCGGTGAACTCACGGTCTGACGCCACCAGCCGGGCTGTTTTTTCAAGATCGCCTGCGGAGACCAGTGGCGGCGTCTGGTCCCATAAGGCAAGCCCCGTGCCGAGGAGAGCTGCGCCGTAGATCAAAAATTTGTTTCGATACTCCATCAAAGACAATCGCCTGACCGCAAACATCAGCGCGATGCAGAGAATGAAGATGCTGTACCGCGCGGTGGCGCGAAACAGTTGGAAGCCCAGCGTTCCGATGATCCCGTTGATTCCGCCGACCTCGGCATAGATGATGATCCAGAGAATCAGGCAAGCCTCCAGCGGCAGTCTCGCCCCTTCGGCCAGTCGTCGCAGGGAAACAACCGCCAGCCACGCCAGTGCGGCAAGACCCGTAAGCCCAAGGTAGCAGTCGCCGGGCGACAAAATATCTTCCTTGAAATAAGCCGCGCCCCATGACGCAAAAACACCCAGGCGATGATCGGGGGGAGGGACCACCAGATCGACCAGTTTCAGCCCATAGATTTCCAACCACTGATAGCTGCGCACGACGGCGTTCTCATTTCTGCCGTAGACCAGCGCGTATAGGATGGAATTAAAATTCATCAACAGGAAAGCCACCGCCGCGGACCCGACAATCGCCAGCGCCGGCAAAGCCGCCTTCCAGCCCCGCCGGTATCCCTGAAGCAGGCCCCCGAACAGGACAAACTGCGCGAACAAATTGGTGTAATAGACGTGCTGGACGCCGGTCACAAACGCGATGACCAGAGCGAAAACAAAACGGCGTTCGCCCAGTCGGATTCCCTCTCCGCGAAAAATCCATTCGCACACAACCAGGCACAACGGGATGTGCCAATAGTAAGTGACATTATGAAGTCCGTAATTAAAGGCATAGCGGGAAAAGCCAAAGATCAACCCTCCGGCAAACGACCAGACCCAGGAACAGCCCAGCAGGCGGGTGGCGGCGTAGAATGAGAGCGCCGCCAAGACCTGTCCCACGAGAATGGAGCAGTTTGCCGCGGTAAAAAGACCGGTCACTCTGGCCAGCAAGCCGGTCAGGCAAAAAAATGGCTTCTCGGTTGTCGGAAAATCGTTCCAATTGGCGACATGAGGCGCCCCTAGTTCCGGAACGTTCGTATAGAACAGCGGCCATAGATGCCCGTCTTCCGCCGCTTTTATATGGGCCAGGTTAAACAAAACGTCGCTCTTATCTGGTTCGGTAAGATAGTCCAGCGGCGTCCGCCAGCTTTCGGATGTCCAGCGGTCGTAGATCGTACACCAGATGAGTATCGACAGAACCGCCAGCAGCACGGCCCTGATCAAATCGGAACGAAAAGCCGCCCAATTTTGAACCGAAGAGATGTTGGCCATCGGAATCCTTTAATCATTCCGTATCGCAGCGCCGGGAGTCGATGACAAAAAAATGGGGAGAACCAGCCGGTCTGGAGAAAAGACGGATTTATTGATTGAAAACGTGGGGCTGACAGTTGAAAATCACCCATGAAAAAACCGTCTGTTTGCTTGAGGAAAAGCCTTTCGGGTTGTTTCCGGCTGGGCCTCTTTTTTCTACTGACGCCAGCCCTTTTTGCGGAAGGCGATGCCCTCACTCCACCCCCCGGCGGAACGCAGGTATTTTCCCAAGACATCGGGTCCAATTTTTGGCTCGCGGGTGGTCCTGATTTTGGTGAAAAGAAAATGATCGCGACCGAAGGCGTTCCCTTCACCCATGCGGTTGAACTTCGCACTCGCCAAAGGCCTCCCAACCCATGGGAATTTCAGTTCGGCGAAACAATTCCAACGGCCATCCACAAGGGAGACGTCCTATGGATCACGCTCTGGATGCGGGCGACCGAAACCACCAACGAGTCCCACGAGGGCTTCTCCGAGCTCAGTATCGAACAAAACCACTCTCCCTTCGATAAATTGGGGCTTTTTGATTTCTCCGTGGGAAACAAATGGCAGCAGTTTGCCTGGACCTGCACGGCCGAGCGCGATTATGCCTCGGGCGAAACCCAAATCTGCCTGCGCGGCGGATACGCGCCACAGGTCATTCAGGTCGGCGGCTTGCGAATTCTCAATTACGGCAACTCGGTCAAGCCCTCCGACCTGCCGCACAGCAAAATCACCTATCCGGGGATGGAAGCGGATGCGCCGTGGCGAAAAGCTGCGGCTGAGCGCATCGAAAAATACCGTAAAGCCAACGTGAAAGTGATCGTGCAAGACTCGGCGGGCCAGCCTCTGCCCGGAGCCACGGTCAGGATTGAAGAACAACGCTCCGCTTTCGGTTTTGGTTCATGTGTTGTGGCCAAGTTGATCGAAGGAACAGGCCCGGACAATGACCGCTATCGCGAGATCATCAAGAACAGCTACAGCAAAGTCGTCATGGAAAATGACCTGAAGTGGGGCGATTGGGATCGCCACGCCCAAGAAGGACACAAAACCACCCTCGCCGCCCTGCAATGGTTGCACGACCAGGGCATACAAATTCGGGGCCACAATCTTGTCTGGCCTTCCTGGCGCAATTCTCCCGCCGGCCTTGCCGCTTTCAAGCACGATCCGGGCGCCCTGGAGCAACACATTGAAAATCACATCAAAGACATTGTCGGAGCGACCAAGGGACAACTCACAGAGTGGGATGTGGTGAACGAGCCCTATTCCAATCATGATTTCCTTGATCTTCTCGGGCCCGGCGTCATGGCCTCCTGGTTCAAACTTGTCCATCAGATCGATCCCCGACCGGTGCTCTACCTTAATGACTATGCCGGATTGACCGAGCGGGGCGAAGACACCCCGCACAAAGATGCTTTCGAAAAGACCTTGCGCGCGCTCAAGGCCCAGGGAGCGCCCCTCGGCGGCTTGGGCATTCAGGCCCACTTTGGGGGCCAACTCACCGGTCCTGAACAAATTGTCAGGGAATTGGATCGCTGGGCCGCACTGGGTCTCGCCATCCAAATCACCGAGTTCGATCTCGATTTCGACGATGAGCAGGTCCAAGCGCAATACACCCGCGATTTCATGACCGCCGTCTTCAGCCATCCTGCCGTGAACGCTCTTTTGATGTGGGGTTTTTGGGAAGGCGCCCATTGGAGGCCGAAGGCTGCGCTTTATCGAAAAGACTGGTCGATCAAGCCCAACGGTCAGGCTTGGAACGATCTGGTTTTAAAACAGTGGCATACCGATCTGACCGCACAAACCGATGCCTCCGGAACTGTTTCCGGGCGCGGGTTCCTCGGCCAATACCAGGTCACCGTTACCTATCACGGTGCAAGCAAGACATGGCCGCTGACGCTTTCCAAGGAGGGCGCTGTTCTTGCCGCAACTCTCCCAGCGGCAAGCCCCTGAGGATCATCCCCTCATTCGGCGTTACGCGCGCCCTTCGTAACGACCGGGACACTCCGGGTGCGGAGATGGCGGGGGGAGAGGTTGAAGTAGGATCGGAAAAGCTTGGAGAGTTGGTATTCGTCGCCGATGCCAACGGCGGGGGCGATGGCTTTCACCGGCAGGTTGGTGGTAAGAAGAAGGGTCCGCGCCTGATCGAGACGGCTGAGACGCAGTTCTTCCATAGGCGTCCGTCCGCAGAGCCGCTTGAATTTCCGGACGAAGGCAAATTTGCTCATTTTTCCCTGGCGTGCCAGATCGTCGAGGGTGAGTGGGCGTGCCAGATTTTTGCGGATAAAAGCGCGCAGAGCTTCGACCCATGGGTCGCGCGGCACACCGCAAAGGCGGTGCAATTCACCAAAAAGGGCGTCGAAAAGCGGCCTCCTCATTTCGGGTGTCCGCCGGTCAAGCTCATCGTCAACCAGCCACGCGACCAGTTGCCGGACACGGCCTTGGGCGTCATAAACCCGTAAGGGAAGCCAGGGTAAGGGATCGCCGGTATCGAAGGCAATAAAGAGAGTGCCGACGGGAGCCTTGGGATCGGAGGTTTCTTCATGGACGAAGCCGGAACGATAAAAAAGGATGTCGCCCCGGCCTGCCGTCACGGCCGGACCATCTGATTTCAAGAGCAATCGCCCTCTGTCCACAACGATGATCTCATGGAAAGAATGAAAGTGGGGCGCCATATGCCAGCCTGGATCAGGTGGAATGGAGCCCGCGCCGTAGATGTGAGGTTCGGAGAAGATCAAGGCAATTTTTGACAAGTATGTAGCAAGCCCATCCATTCACGCCAAGCCCAATAGGCAATACCATGCGCCCATGACAGATCCCGTTCGTTTCGCGTACGTCGGCTGCGGCTTCGTCGGCCAGACCATTCACATTCCTAATTTCGCCTCTCTCCCGGATTGCCGGTTCCTCGCCTTGGCCGAGGTCCGAACCGAACTTGGGCGCGAAGTGGCCGCCCGCTACGGCATTCCCAAGGTTTATCGCTCCCATGAGGAAATTGCGGCCGACCCGGAAATCGAGGCGGTCGGCGTGTCGGGACCGTACGCGCTTCAGGGAAAAATTGCCGAGGATCTTCTTCGAGCCGGCAAACATGTCTTCATGGAAAAGCCGATGGCGGTTTCGTTGAAACGCGCGGAATCGATGGTGAAAGCAGTTCAGTCCGGTTCGGCACGGCTGATGGTCGGCTACATGAAGCGCTACGACAGCGGCAATCTTCTTCTTAAGAAGCATCTTGACGCATGGCGCGCCAGCGGCGAATTCGGACGCATCGTACTGGCCCGCAACCACGGCTTCGGCGGAAACTGGATTTACGCCACGGATCCCAATGTTCCCTTTTCCAAATCGTCCGCGCAGGCGCCGCCCTCGCCGGATGAATGCCCGGACTGGCTTCCCGCGGATCGTCGGAACTCGTACCTCGGCTTTCTCCAGCAATGGACCCATAACGTCAACCTCCTCCGCTTTTTCCTTGGCGACGATGGAGGCAAAACCCGGTTGGTCCAGGTGCTCCTTGACCCGGACGGCCTGACCGGCCTGACCGTCCTCGATATCAACGGCACCCGCGCGGTGGTCGAAAGCGGTTACACCAAGTTCCACGGTTGGGAAGAGCACACCCAGATCTACTTCGATCGCGGATGGCTGAAGACCGGCGCCCCGCCGCTCATGCAAAAGGAAGTCCCTGCCTCCGTCGAAATTTACCGGGCCATTAATGGGGATCACCCCGCCAGCATCGTACAGGAATTTCCCGCGCCGTCGTGGTCCTACCGGGAGGAGGCCAAGCATTTTCTCGCGTGCGTCAGATCGGGCGAAGCCTTCCGCTCGTCCGCGGAGGATACGCTTAATGACGTGCGCATTTTCGAAGAAATTTACCGTCAGGTCATCGCCTCAAAATAAAGGAACTTAAGCCATGGCACTTCAATTTCGCAAAGTCTTCCTGGGGGACGAACGGTATGAATCGGCCGGAATCTTCGACGTCAACGGCGACGGCATACCCGACATCGTGAGCGGCGCCTTTTGGTACGAAGGTCCCGATTTCAAGAAGCGGCACAAGATCGGCGGAGTGAAGGCCTATGAGGAGTATTACGATGACTTCTCGACCATCCCGCTCGACATCAACGGCGATGGGAGAATGGATTTCATCACCGGCGGCTGGTGGGGAAAAACACTCCGTTGGCGCGAGAATACGGGCGAATCGGGCAAGGACTGGCCCGAGCATATCATCGCTGAGACCGGCAATATCGAGACAACCCGCGCTTGGGACGTCGACGGTGACGGGGAACTCGAAATCGTTCCCAATACGCCGAACGCGCCGCTCGTTGTCTATAAACTGGTACGCAACTCGAACGGCAAAGGCACCGGCAAGTTTGTCGCGTACAAGCTCAAGTTCAAGGGACGCGAGAACGACAAGCAGGGTCATGGACTCGGCTTCGGCGATCTCACCGGCAATGGCCGGGGCGATTTTGTTTTTCGTGACGGCTGGCTGGAGGCTCCCAAGAACCCGTACACGGGCGAATGGATCTGGCATCCCGAGTTCGACCTAGCCTGGGATGCGAGCGTTCCGATTCTTGTCGTCGATTTAAATGGCGACGGAAAAAATGAACTGATCGTGGGCCAGGGACACAATTACGGCCTGACGTGGCTCGAACGGATCGTCACGCCCGCGGGCGCGGTCGAATGGAAGAAGCATCTGATTGATCCCCTCAGCAGCGAGTACCACGATCTCCATTGGGTCGACATCGACGGCGATGGCAAAAACGAACTGGTCACCGGCAAGCGTTTTCGCTCCCATCCCGAAGGTGACGGCGGTGACCGTGATCCGTACGGCTTTTATGTCTTCAAGTGGGTCGGCGATGCCTTTGTGAAGCACGTCATCGACTTCGGCCCGCTCGGTTCGGGGAAAGGGATTGGCATTCATGCCGCAATCGCCGACCTCGACGGCGATGGCAGGCTTGATATTGTCGCTCCGGGCAAGGACGGCTTGGCCATCTACTTCAACCAGGGCGACGGATGAAATTCGGGATCAATCTCCTCCTCTTGACGGCGAAGATCGGCGAGGCCCACTATCCGCTCTTTGCTGAATTCAAGAAGATGGGTTACGACGGCGTCGAAATTCCAGTCTTCGAGGGAACCTCCGGGGAATATAAGGCGCTCGGCGCCGCGCTGCGCGATCACGGACTTGGCGCAACCGCGGTAACGGTGATGAGTTCCGAGACAAATCCCATCAGCGCCGATCCGAAAATCCGCCAGGCCGCGCGGGACCGGCTACGCTGGGTGTTGGACCGCTGCGCCGAGTTCAACGCCGAAGTCCTCTGCGGACCGCTTCATTCGGCCCTCGGGGTCTTTTCCGGTGTCCCGCCGACCGGCGACGAGCGGCAGAGGGGCGTCGATTTCTTCCGCGACATGGCCGGTCCTGCCGCCGGAACCAAAGTGCAGTTGGCCCTCGAGTACCTCAATCGTTTCGAGAACTATTTTCTCACCACCGCCCCTGACATGCTCGCTTTTGTCGACGCGATTGACCGGCCCTCGTGTGGCATGATGTGGGACACGTTCCATGCGCACATCGAGGAAAAGTCGGTCGCGCCCCTGAAGTCGGTCCGGCAGCGGCTGGTACACGTTCACCTCAGCGAAAACGACCGGGGCACGCCCGGCACCGGCCAGGTCCGCTGGAAGGAGACTTTTGCCGCGCTGCGGGAGATTAATTACGACCGCTGGCTGGTTATCGAGGCGTTCGGGCGGGCGTTGCCCGACCTCGCCGCCGCGACTCGGGTGTGGCGCGATCTTTTCGACGATCCCCTGGTCCTCTGCAAATCGGGCCTGGAATTTATTCGCTCCGGCATGGGTCGATGATGTGTTCCGGAAAATATTTAATATAAAAATAACAGCCGATAACGAATCTCTGCCACCGGGTGAGAGGATTATTCGTTGTCTCATCGGCGAGCCGGTGGATCGCGTCCCTTACGGTATCGGGCTGGGGTGGTCGCCGTGGGACGAGACGCTGGAGCGGTGGAGGCGGGAGTCGGGGATCGCCGATTTAAACGTGGAGAAGTATTTTGGATATGACTCGAGCTTCGCGTTGCCGGAATTGGAGTACGGTTTCTTTCCCCAGTTCGAGCATGTCGTGCTGGAAGAAACGCCGGAATACATCATCAGCCGGGATGGCCGGGGGATCACGATGCGCAACCGTCGCAACGGCGGCTCGATGCCGGAGTTTCTGGATTACCCGATCAAGTGCCGGTCGGACTGGGAGCAACTCAAGGCGGAGCGGCTGCAACCGGATTCGCCCAGCCGTGTCCGGCAGGATTGGACGGCGTTCCGCAAGCGACTGGCGGAGACGGGGGAGGCGGTGCAGGTGGGCGTCTTTCCGTGGGGCGTCTTCGGGACGGTGCGAGATTTGATCGGTGTGGAGATGATGCTGGTCACCTTTTACGATGAACCGGAGTGGATGCACGACATGATGGATCATCTGACGACGTTGTGGCTCGAGTTATGGGAACGGGTGGCGGCGCAGGTACGCATTGACCACATCCACATTTGGGAGGATATGGCGTACAAACGTGGATCGCTGATTTCCCCGGGCATGGTGGAAGAGTTTATGATGCCGTGTTACGATCGGATTGCGGCTTTTGCGCGGCGGCACGGCGTGCGGGTGGTATCGGTGGACACGGATGGTGATTGCCATCAACTGGTGCCGGTGATGATTCGCTACGGAGTGAACATGCTGTTTCCGTTCGAAGTGCAGTCCGGCTGCGACATTCTCACGTATCGCCGGCAGTACCCGGAACTGGGCATCATGCACGGGCTGGACAAGCGGGTATTGGCTCTCACATGGGCGGACGTGGATCGCGAAGTAGCCAGGGCACGGGAGATGGTGCGTCTAGGGCGGTACATCCCCGGCTTCGATCACTTGATTCCGCCGGATGCGAGTTGGGTAAATTTCAAGTACGCCGCAGAACAACTAAAGGGTGTCTGTTACCAGGTTTGAACACAAAAGCCGGCCTTGGCCCGCCGGGGAATGGAATCTTCCCCGCAAATCGGGCTTGGAATTTATTCGCTCCGGTATGGGTCGATGACGTGCTCTCTCGAGACCCGCAGTGACAAGCCGTTTCGGCCGGCCCGTCATGCCGGGCCGCCCGATTATCGTTTAGTGGTGCTGGTTGCCGCCGCCGCTATGTCCGCCGCCCGAGGGATGCCCGCCACCGGAAGGATGGCCTCCTCCTCCTGAGAAGTGGGCCGAGGGAACGCCGCCCCCATAGTGCGCCGATGGAGCCGAGAAGTGAAAACTCGACTCCGGATGATAAGCGGACGAACTCGAGTGGAACATACTGGAGAATGAAGATGCGCCGCTCGAGTGGTACGACGGGCTGGAATGATAGGCGCTCACGCGGGACTCACTGCTTCCGCTCGAACTGGAGCGATGAAAGAAGCTGCCCAGGAAGGAGGAACCTTCCGCCGCCGTGGACGTGTGATGCGTCACCGGCTCACCACCCGTGAAAGCCGATTCGCCCCTGAAGGACGACGAGGCGTTTGCAGCATGGAACGTCGACGCCGTGGACGTGCTTGCCGTGCCGGACAGATGCGAGTTCACCGCCAGCGGCCGGTTGATGTCCGTGCCGTGATTGATCGAGGCATTGCCCAGGTTCGTGCCCACGCGTGAGGGACGAGCGTCCGAATTGTCCCCAACATTCGGCGCGTAGACGGCAAGGGAGCCGCCGCTGCCGCGGTCGTTGTCCGCGAGGCTCGACGTGGACGTGAGCCGTACGTTCTCAATAGGCGTGCGGGACCGCGCCAGGGCCGCGCTTCCGGGACCGTCGGAGTGGACGCGCCCGAACTGACCGGAGACCGGATCGTTGGAGACGCGCAGGTTGGTGACGTTGCGGGTATGGTTGATGAGCGCGAAATTGTTGCGCCGATCGGCAAAGTGCCTCCACGGAGCGGGATCACCCAGATAGGCGGCGGGGCAGAAGTTGTAGCATCCCGGGCCAATGCCGTAGACGGCATCGCAGTTGTCCCCGATGTAGCCGCCCCAACCCCAGAAGCCTGGCCACAGACCGAACCAGTCTCCGAACCCCCACCATCCGAAGGGATCGAAGTCGATGCCGAAAAACGGGTCGGGCGGCAGCGGAGCCCAGCCGGTATAGTCGCCATAGTCGTTCGGGTCGCTTGCGTCGCTCGTGCTACTGGTGTTGCCAACATTGTTGCCGGTGCGCCAACTCACCCACGCGGGCGCCCATGTGTAGCCGGGCACCCACACCCAGCCGTGACTGGCAAGATTGACCCAGCGGCCATAGTGGTACGTGGCCCAGCCGAACGGTTCGTCGGAGTCCCACATCATGCCGGCACTGGAATTGACCCAACGACCGTAAGTGTAGGGCCGCCAGTTCGAATCATTTTCAGTGGGTTGCCAAACATAGCCGTAGTTGTCGGTCTGGAACCAGGTGCCATAACGGCTGAGCTGATTGTAGAAGTCCTGGAAGGTGATGCTGTTGGTGGCCTGGGTCTGCGACTGGTTCGGAGCCTGCGACTGAGGTTGATTGGAGGTCTGCGGCTGATAAGGAGCAAGCGCAGGGGTCATGCTCAGGTTGCCCGGCATTTGCCCTTGATCCGGCATGGGAGGGGCGTTCTCGTCCTGTGCGAAGACCCGCGCGGGAAAAAGCGCCACCGCAAGGAGGGCGGCCAAGCCGAATGTTTTAAGGAAAGTTTTCATAATCGTTCAAGTTGGGGATTGTTCACTGTCCATATTTTCTGACGGCGCAGGACGGCCTCGGTTTCGATTTATCGTGCAACAATTAAATTACAGGGCGGCAATGGTCGTCGCGCGGAGGCGGTTAATTCGCGTTGACGGATGCTGGGTGTAAGCCGGCGGAACAGCTTGGAAAGATGTGCCCTTGGGCATCAACCTGAGTCGCCTTTATCTCATCGGCTGCTTAAAAAGGGAATTGAGCCGAAACTGCCGTGGCGATTGTCCCGTGACCGCCTTGAAGCGGCGGGAAAAATAAAACTCGTCGCAGAAGCCCAGCGATTCGGCAATCTCGCGGTCCTTCAGCGACCGATTCTGCATCAATTCACAAGCCCGATCCACCAACCGCCCCATCCGATAGCGGGCCGGCGGCTGCCCGGCCAGGCGCGTGAACCTCTTGCGAAAACTTTCCGCCGACAGGCCCACTTGGCGCGCCAGGTTTTTCCAATCGGGCGCTCCGGCCAAGTTCGTCTCGATCAGGCCGTTGACCCGGGCCAGCCACTGCAAATCGTCCTGATAAACCATCGAACGTCCCGCGCCGGTCACGACCTCGGCCAGAAGCTGTTGCAGGCGGCAGATGCCAAGCAGCGGCGGAGCGGACCCGGCCTGCCGCGAAGCATCGAAAACCGCCTCAAGACGGCGGCTCCAGGTAGCGACCGGCTCCGCGTGATACACCGGCTTGCGCGGATTGAGCAGCCCCTGCCGGCGCCAGAGATCGAAGACCGGGCCATGAAAGCAAATGTAAGTTGTCACCCACTCGGTGCCCGGCAGTGGGTTGTAAAGGTGGGGAATATCGGGAAACAGGAACATCATGTCGCCCCTCTCAAGGTTCTTTTGGCGTCCGTTCGCGTCGGCAAACTCGCCCCGGCCATCGACCAGATAAACGATCGCATACTGGCTGAGTAAGCGGGGCGTTTCCAAGGCTACGGTTTGCCGGATCCCGAATCCGGCGATGGTGATCCGGCCCAGCGGAGTCGAGAGCGCGTTCTGAAAATTCAGCTCATCGACTTTGCCTGGATTGCGACGACGCATGGAAGTTTCGTGGAGGGCCTGTCTTCTTTCCAAACAAGCTCTATAGCGATTTCCAAAAAACACAAGTTTTTGTTCCATCGTGCCCATGCCAACAGACCGCCTAATCCCGTAGGTTTGTCCTTATGAATACCGTCATCGCTCTTACATCCCGGGGTTATGAACTCGACATACGCCCCGGGTCCTTTGGAGAAATGGTCCGCTCTGATAACATCCTAAATGATACAAGCGCCCTGAAGGAGAGGCTCAAACAGGACGGTTATCTCTACATTCCCGGCTTTTTCCCCCGGGAAGACATCCAACTCGCACGGACGGAAATTCTCCGCCGCTTGAACGCCTACGGTGGCCTCGATCCGGCCCGCCCCATCGAAGACGCGGTTCCTTCCGGCAAACTTTCCATTCCCCGTGGCGGCCTGCTCACCCAGAATGATGCCCTGCTCAACATCGTCTTCTCCGACCAGTTGATGCAGTTTTACGCGCGGCTCCTCGGTGGGGAATGCCGCCACTACGACCACATCTGGACCCGCGTCATTCCACCGGGACAAGGCACCGCTCCCCATTGCGATCTCGTCTACATGGGACGCGGCACCCACCAGGTCATGACCGCCTGGATTCCCTACTCCGACGTTTCGCTGGAACTCGGTGGCCTGATGATGCTCGAAAAATCGCACCGGCAGGGAAAACGGCTCCGCAGCTATCTTGAGTCGGATGTCGACACCTACTGCGCCAACCGCGGTCCCTACAAATACAAAAACGGACAGCTCTCCTCCAATCCGGTGACGCTGCGGGAAAAATTGGGCGGACGCTGGCTCAGTACCTCGTATCGGATGGGCGATCTCGTTACCTTCGGGATGAAAATGGTTCACGCCAGCCTCGACAATGCCGCGACCTCCTACCGCCTCTCCACCGACACCCGCTATCAACTGGCGAGCGAGCCGATCGATCCCCGCTGGGTGGGCGAGGAAACCGAGGAGTACGCCGAGAAGAACCGCATCGGAAAGATTTGTTGATTCCATGCCCGTTCCCGCCCTCCAAGTCGGTGATGTTCATGCCTTGCCGCCGCGGGAACAATGGACGGAAGCGGCCCGGCGGCGGCGTGATACCTACGCCATCACGCCCGGCGCGCCCTTTCTCAAGTGCGAGTTCGGCTATTACTGCTGGGAGGAATGGAAACGCCAGGGCATGCCCGACATCAACGAGGGGTCGCCCGAAGCCAAAGCCCTCTTTCACTACGACGATTCCGGCATGCAAGGCCTCTGGGGCCTGGGCTGGTGCGAACCGGAGTACGTGCCGAAGTTCGAGGTCAAAATTCTGGAAGACCGTGGCGAAACGGAACTCGAGCAGGACTGGACCGGCCGCCACGTCCTCTATTTCAAGGGACGTCGGCAGGGCTTCATGCCCGAATATATCGACCATCCCGTCAAGGACCTGGAGACGTGGAAGGCCAAGGCCGAGTGGCGGCTCAACCCGGAGGACCCGCGCCGTTATCATGACTTGGAACAACGCATGGTCCTGGCGCGCGCAGCCGCGGCCCGCGGGGAAATAATCGTCCAGCACATGGCCGGATCGTTCATGTATCTGCGGACCATGCTCGGGCCGGAAGGACTGCTTTACGCCTTTGTCGACCAACCCGAACTGATTGAAACGCTCATGCAACGCTGGTTGGAGCTGGCCGACGCCGTCACCGCCGCCCACCAGCGCTACGTCACCTTCGATGAGATATTTTTTGCCGAGGACAACTGTTACAACCACGGGCCGCTGATTTCACCGAAGATGATTCGCGAGATGCTTTTACCCTACTACAAGGAACTGCTTCAGCGGGTGCGCGGGCGGCAACTCGACCCGTCACGGCATCTCTATTTGCAAATTGACACCGATGGCGACTGCCGGTCGTTGATTCCCTTTTACCACGAGGAAATCGGCATGGATGCCATGAGCCCCTTCGAAGTCGCCAGTGGCTGCGACGTGGTCGAGATCGGTCGCCAACACCCGAACCTGTGCATGCGCGGCGGAATCGACAAGCGCGTCCTGGCCGCGGGTCCCAAGGCCATCGACGCCATGGTCGAACGCATCTTTCCGGTCATGCGCAAGCGCGGCGGTTACATTCCTTGTTGCGATCACGGCGTGCCGGCGGAGGTGTCTTATACTAATTACCTCCACTACCGCCGCCGCTGTGTGGAACTCGGCGGGTAAAGTGGCTGAAGTGAGGTAGAAGCTTGCGAGGGAGCATCCTCTCGCGTAGGTTTGCCCGCTTATGCTTACCCTGGCTGAGATCAGCAAAAGTTTTGGTGGACGCACGCTTTTTGAAGACGTGTCGCTCAGCATCAATCTGGGCGAGCGGATCGCGCTGGTCGGACCGAACGGTGCGGGCAAGTCGACTCTCTTCTCAATCATCCTCGGCGCCGGCGAGCCCGACGGCGGATCGGTGGTGCTCGACCGCAACACGACCATCGGCTACCTCCCGCAGGAGACTGCCGCCGCCGGCGAGGAGACCGTGCTCGAATTGACGACGGCGATCACGCCGGAGCATGCCGAGCTGCAGCGCGTCCTGGCCGAAGGCGAGCGCACAGGGCGGACCGACACGGACGCCTATCACGACGCGCAAGGCCGTTTCGCGGAACTGGGCGCGTTTCAGCTCGAACCGAAGGCGAAGCGAATCCTGAGCGGGCTCGCCTTTCGCGAGAGCGATTTTCACCGACCGGCGAAAACGATGAGCGGTGGCTGGATCATGCGCGCGCACCTGGCGCGGCTGTTGGTCATGGAGCCCGACCTGCTCATGCTCGACGAACCGACGAACCATCTCGACCTCGAATCGCTCGGTTGGTTCCAGAATTATCTCGAGCATTATCCCGGCGCGATCCTGATGATCTCGCACGACCGGGCGTTCCTCAACGCGCTGATCGATTCGATTTTGGAGATCAGGAACCGGAGGGTGCATCGCTACCGCGGTAACTACGACGCCTACGTGGAGCAGCGGGCCGCCCGGCAGGAGCAGCAGCTCGCCGCCTACAAAAACCAGCAGGCGGAGATCGAAAAACTGCAGCTCTTTGCCGACCGGTTCCGGGCCAAGGCGAGCAAGGCCTCGCAGGCCCAGAGCAAACTCAAGCAAATCGAGCGGATGGAAAAGATCGAGGCGCCGGAATCGGACGAGAAGAAGATCCACATCAAGTTTCCGCAGCCGATTCGCAGCGGGCATCGGGTGTTGACGCTGGAAAAAATCCATCACGCCTACGGCGATCTCGTCGTTTACCGGGGGATCGACCTCGAGATCGAGCGCGACCAGCGCATCGTGCTGGTCGGACCGAATGGCGCCGGGAAATCGACGCTGCTGAAAATTCTCGGCGGCGTGCTACCGGTCCAGCAAGGCGAACGCAAGCCGGGCCACAACACCGAGGTCGGCTATTTCGCGCAGAACCGGGTCGACATGCTCAATCCGAACCGGACCGTTCTCCAGGAAGTAATGAGCATTCCCAATCCCGTGCCCGAACAGACGGCGCGGACAATTCTCGGCTCGTTTCTCTTCCAGGGCGACGACGCCTACAAGAAGGTGAACGTCCTTTCCGGCGGGGAAAAATCGCGGTTGGGTCTGGTCAAGCTGCTGCTCAATCCGCCGAACCTGCTCTTGATGGACGAACCGACAACGCACCTCGACATGGCCAGCATCGATGCGCTGATCGACGCGTTGAAACAGTACCGCGGGACGCTGGTCTTCATCAGCCATGACGTCTATTTCATCCGCGCCATCGCGCAGACCGTGCTCCACATCAGCGCGGGCCGGTTGACGCCCTATGCGGGCGATTACGATTACTACCACGACAAGTCCGGGGCCGGTTCGGCGAAGCAGGGACTGGTTGCGGGCGAGAAACTTTCCGACGACCGCCCGAAGGAGAAGCCCCCCGAACCGCGCGCGAACGGCGCGGCGTCGCCGGTGAAATCCAAGGAACAAAAGCGTCGTGAGGCGGAGGAGCGGCAGGCGCTGTCGGCCTCGCGTCGGCTGGCGCAGACGGAACTGGAACGGATCGAGCGGGAAATTGTCGAATTGGAGAGGCGTCAGAAGGACGTGGCCGCGCAACTCGAAGCGCCTGAAACCTACCAGCCGGGTGGCGACGCGGTGAAGCTGAACCGCGAATTGATCGAGAACGCGGAAAATCTCGAGCGCCTCAACGAAGAGTGGAACGAGGCCAGCGCGGAAGTCGAGCGAGTCAATTCGGGCTCAGGGGAAGTTTTGACGGAATTGCGGAGTTGACGGAACTTTTGACGGAAAAAAGCGCCAATCCTTGCCCGGACTTCGCTCCGCATTTCATTGAAACGTTCGTGCCTGGCCAATGGCGGGAGCACGCAATCTTGTCCTATTTGGAAACACGGCCTAGGCTGGATTGTAGGAAAGACCATGCGGATCATCCGCATTTTATTTTATGCTCATCCATGAACTTGTGCCGGTGCTTCAGTTGTCCGTAAGTCCGGTCATTGTCATATCGGGCGTCGCACTGATCATGCTTTCGATGACCAACCGCTACGGAAATGTCTGCGACAAGACCCGCCGACTTTCGGAAATGGTCAGAAAATCGGGTGACGATAGCTCCGGCCATCTTCATGCCCAATTGCGTATCCTCTATTCCAGGGCGAAAACGCTTCGTCGGGCCATCTTTTTTGCCTGCGTGAGCCTGCTTCTGGCCGCCTTTCTCATCAGCATGCTTTTTTTGGCCTCTCTGCTGCAACTGGAGGCCGCGCTTTTGATCGTCGTGCTGTTCATCGGCTCCATGCTCTCTCTCAGCGTTTCGCTGATGGTATTTCTTACCGACATCAACGCCTCCCTGGAGGCGCTTTCATTGGAGGTCGATTCGCACGCCAAGACGGGCCACTAAGAGCCGTTCTAGGGCAACCCGGCGAAGGCGAGCTTCTGCGGCCAGGACAAGGCGCGGAAATGGCGCAAGGCGCAGGGGCGTTCCTCAATCGGGAGACGGCGCAGGTGGCGCAGAAAGCCGAGGGCGCAACGTTGTGCGGTGCGGTAACGATCGCGGAGCAGCGGAGTGGCAAAGCGGCGATGGCTGTTGTCGAAGAGTTGCCGACGCAGCCACGCCCCGACCCGGCGTGGAATGTGACCACCGCACAGAATGTGGGCAAATTTGCTCAGGACGAGGTACGTGTCGACGCGGGCCTGGGTTTCCAGATTGCGGGCATAAGCCTCGGTGTCAATGAGGCGTTCGCCTTCCTGGAAGAGGAGCGCGGCCTGGACGCCGTGGGTAATTTCCTCGATGAAGGTGATGAGGGCGGAAATATTGCGCTCGTTGAGGGCGCGCCGCGGATCGTTGGCTTCGAGTTCGGCGATGACGGGGCGCGAATAGAAGATGGCGAGGTAAAGCGAATCGCCGGCCTGGCGCAGAAACGTGCGCCCGCCGCCGGCGAGATGGGCGGCGTCCCCGCCGGCCAGGCGGTTGAGCGCGGCGCAGCGGCTTTCGCCAATGAGGCAGGTTTCAAGATTGATGGGAACGGGCGAGTAGGTCCGTTCGAGCAGGAGCTGGATTTCGCGCAGAAGGGTCATGGGGTGCGGATAACGGCGGGCGGCGCGTGAAAATGCAGGAGAGTGTCGGCGAGATCGTTGAGGGCGAGCCGGACGCGGCGAAACTCGCTGCCGAGCTGCTCG
Organism: Methylacidiphilales bacterium; assembly: GCA_021272315.1. GTDB lineage: Bacteria > Verrucomicrobiota > Verrucomicrobiia > Methylacidiphilales > UBA1321 > JABDGH01. The sequence continues at coordinate 27,333 of JAJSLI010000123.1, forward strand.
AAGATGGCCTGCAGATCGGTCCTTTTGGCCTGCGGATGGCGGGCCACGGCCAGGTAGGAGGACTGGCCGACCGCCTCATAAAACCCGAGCCCGGGCGCGCCGCGACGCTGGGCGTGGGAGTGGACTCGCTCGGCGAAGAGTCCGCTGAAAAAGAGGGTGTAGTTGCCAAGGTGGGCGCGCAACAGGAATGCCTGTTCGGGCGCGCAGGTGTTAAGCTGGGCGATGAGGTCGGAGACGTAGGTGAAGCTGCGGGCGGTCGGTTCGGAATCGCCGGGGCGCTTGAGCTGGTTGACGTGCGAAAAAGCGAGCAGGACGGCCGCGACGTAATCGGTCAGCGCGCGCTCGTCGAGGGAGACGCGGCGCAGGACGCGGCGGGTGAGAACGTAAAAGTAAAACGCGGCGGAGACGCGCAGGCAGCCGTCGCGGTCAACGAGGGAATCATAGACAAGGTCGTGGTCGAGGATGGCGTCGCGCTCGGATTCATCGCTGAGGAGGGAGACGAGCGAGACCGCGTCGCGCGGGGATTTGGCCAGGGTGCTGACAACGAAGGAAAAGTCGTCCGCGGTGAATTGCGCGCGACAGTTCGCTTGGATCACGTCCCCTAACGTAGCATAGGGGATGCCAGTTTCATTTTGCGACGGAAGGGGCGATTGCAGGGGACAAGGAGAAGGGCCTTTTGCATGCTTGCGCACGAGAAGATTCGCGATTAAAAGAGAATCATGTCCGAGATTTCCCCAGCCGCTTCCGCGAAACCGTGTCCGTTCGAGCGTTTCGTGAAGCCTTTTCTGACACCCTATTACTTCGTGGTGGCGCAGGTGCTGGGCGCCATCACAGTGGTGTTCGCGGTGGTGACGCTGCTGCTCATCCTCGTCGTGGCGAATTTCAACGTGCTGGACTGGATGGAGTAAATTGGAGCGGCGCGTCCCGCGCACAATCCATTTTGCAAAGCGGTCCTCGCGAGAATCTCTCTTTCCCGAAACACGCCGGCCCGCTAATCGTTTAGGATGGAATCGCCGGAGAAACTTCAGGTCAGACAGGGGGTATGGACGTCCTTGTGGGTGGTGGCATTGCTGTCTCTCCTGGCGCAGTTGTGGCTTTGCCAGTTTTTTTCGACAACCCCGCAAGGAGAGTTTGGCAACCTGGTGCCGGTTTCGATCGACGTGAATCCGTCGAACCTCTGGAAGCAGGCGTATCATTTTCCGCCAATCGGTTCGTTCCTGGTGCTGAACTGGCTCGGGCAGGCTCTCCTGCCGGTGCCGCTGAATCCATTCAGCGCGGCGGCGAATCTTCCGACGTGGTGGTTTTTCACGGCCTACGCGCCGATGGTGGCAACGTGTTCGTTGCTGGCGATGGCGATATTTTTGCGCGAACTGGAACTGCCCCGGCCTGCGGCGCTTTTTGGCGGCGTGGTTTACGCGTGGCAGGGCGACCTGCTGCCGTTCGTCTACCCGGGGCACTACGGTTACATCACAACCTGGCCGTTTTTCGCGCTGGCGGCGTGGGGGGCGTTGCGGTCGCAGCGATTGCGGCACTGGGCCTACGCGCTGATCAGCGGCGTAAGCTGCGGGTTGATGGTGGGGTTGCAACCGGACCGCGGGGGCATCGCGAGTCTTCTCATCGCGGCCTTGTACCTGGCGCCGGCGCTGCGTCCGGAGGTCGGCTGGCGGACGCCCCTGAGGCATCTCGCCCTTTGCGCGGGGGCGGCGTTCCTGATTTCGCTGGCGCCGCTGCTGGCCCTCTTCCAGGGCAACATCGTCGGCGTGAAGCTCGGCGGCGAAACCGACCGGGAGAGAACCTACGACCTGGTGACACAATACAGTCTTGGACCGGGCGAGACGCTGACCTATCTGGTCCCCGGCTTTTTCGGATGGTTCACGGGCAGCAACGACGCGGCCTATTGGGGCTGGATCGGCGAATCGCAAGAGTGGCCGACAACCCACCAGGGGGAGAAGAATTCCAACCTCGCGATCAGCACGACGGGCACCGTGGCGACCGTGCTGGCCCTGATCGGCGCGATCCTGCTGCTGCCCGGTTCGCCGGCTGGAATACTCGGACCGGGCGACATCTCGCCGCGGCAAAAGCTTTTCGGGCGGGTCTTGCTGGCGCTGGGGGTGGTGACGCTGGTGCTGGCCTGGGGCTGGCACACGCCGTTTTATCGGCCTCTTTTTGCCCTGCCGTTGATGGACAAATGGCGCAATCCCTTGAAGTGGCTCGAGATGACGAATTTTGCCATCGCCACCCTGAGCGCGTTCGGCCTGCGGCATCTCATCCTGTCGCTGGAGCCCGGGGCGGACCGCGTGCGGCGCGGGCTTTTTTGGTTCAATACCGCCATGCTGGGGGCGCTGGGCCTTTTCTTTCTGGTCAGCTATCCGTTCACGCTCATTTTGCGGAACGTGCTGCAGGTGGAAGGGTACGGCGACGTGGAGATCGCCCACATCGTGGCGACGGTCCACTCCTCGCTTTTTTTCGCGGTGGTGCTCATGGCGATTTATTGCGCGGTCCTCCACGCGCTCTGGCGTCCGGAGCCGCTGTTGGGCTGGAAGATACCAAATCCGTTCCTTGACCGCGTCCGGGCGGCTGCGTTGCGACCGGAAAACTTGCCATTGACGCTGGCCGTGCTGCTGAGCGTGCTGGTCGTGGCGCAAATGGGTTGGGTGGCGGGCAAGTTCCTCGATTTCCTGCCAGAGCCGGAACGCCTGAGCGCGTTGACGGCGACGAACCCGCTGCTGGAAGAGTTGCGCAGCGAGGGCGACCAGGTGCGGGTGAGCGTGGCGACGCAGGACCCGGTCCTGAACGTGATGCTGCTGAACCAATTCGCGGGGGACCGCATTTCGTGCCTGGAAATTTCGGCCGCGTCGCGCGTACCGGACGATTTGACCGCCTTTTTCGACGCCTTTGGCCAGGACCGGGGGCGGCTCTGGTTCCTGACCGGGGTGAAAAACGTCGTGCTGCCGCGGGAGTTCATGCTCCAGGTGCAGCACGACCCGCGGATTGCGCCGAACATCGACCATGCGGACGGCTATATGCTGGTGCCGACGCCGTCCCCCGATCTCCCGTCGCATGCGCTGATCGCATTGCGCGATTACATGGCCAAGGCGACCTTCGTTCCCGACGCGGAATTTTTCCCGTCGAACGACGATATCCTGAAGCGGCTGCCCGATCCGACATGGAACCCGCGCGCCACCGTGCTGCTGAACATCGCGGACGGCAAGCCGGCCCCGCCGCAGGCCTACGTCTCGTCGCTGCCGGCCCGGGCCGACGTGAAACTCTACACGCCGAACGAAATCGACGTCTCCCTGTGGACGCCCCGGTCGGGATTCTTGCTGGTCAACGATCAGTACGATCCCGACTGGCAGGCGACGGTGGACGGCAAGCCGGCGGAGCTGCTCAAGGCGGACGACATCCTCCGGGCGGTGCGGGTGCCGCAGGGCGATTCGGAGGTCGTCATGCGCTATGCGACCCGTTACCACTTCGGCGCCATCCTTCGGCAGATGACCGGCCTCAACCTCGGGGACGCGTCGGTGTCGGCGGAATGGCTGAACAATTTTTGCGACGCGGCCATGCTGGCCGCCTGGATCGTGGCCGGCGTGGCCATCTGGCGAAGCAGGCGAGGGGAGAAAGTTTCCCCTGTCGAAAAGCTGCCCGAAAACTCAACAGGGGTCAGCCCGTAGCGTTGGCATCAAATTGCTGGCGGATAGACCTTGGAAGTAGTGAGGACTGGCCCTTTTCAGAGAGGAACCCATCCCTACCAAAAATAGTTGCCTCAAATGGGGAGTTCCCGTTTAAAACTCTAACAAAGGAAACATCATGTTAATTGAACCAAACGACACCATTCTCTTCACCGGCGACAGCATCACCGATTGCGGACGCGATCGCGCCAACCCTGCGCATCTCGGCTTTGGCTACGCCTTTTTCGCCGCTGCGCGGATACAGGCGCTCGTGGCCTCACCGGAACTGAAAATCTACAACCGAGGCATTGCCGGCAACCGGGTGCGCGACCTTCTCGGCCGCGTCGATGCCGATTTGATTGCGCTCAAACCCACCGTGGTCTCCATCCTCATCGGCGTCAACGATACCTGGCGCCGCTTCGATGCGAATGATCCCACCAGCACGGCCGCCTTTGAGAAGGATTACCGCGCCCTGCTCGAAAAAATCCGCGACAACCTCGATGCCCGGGTCATTTTGCTTGAGCCTTTTTTACTCCATGTCCCCGCCGACCGTTATGCCTGGCGTGAGGACCTGAATCCGAAGATCGACGTGACGCGCAAGCTGGCCGTTGAATTCGACGCGGAGTTATTGCCGCTCGACGGCCTGTTCGCCCAGGAAGCAGCGCAGGCTCCCGCGGCTTACTGGGCCGCGGACGGCGTCCACCCCACGGCGGCAGGACATGCGCTCATCGCCGAGGCCTGGCTTGATCACGCCGGGTTGACATGATGCCTCTTGCGTCCGCTTTCAGCGGGAAAACAGCGTGCGTCGATTCACTCAAAGGCGCAGTGTTTATAGATCAAACCGTAGTTTTCCGAGATCGCGGGCGGAATGCCAAAACCGCAAGACCAACAGCCTTTTTTGCGCCGGTTCAATCTTGTATAGAATCAAATAGCGTCCGGACACCATCATGCGCACGTTTGGAAAGCCTTTGATGCGGCAACCGACCAAAGGAGCCCGCCCCAAGGACAAGACCGAATCGAGCAGGCGTTCGCTCAATAGCTCGGCGGCGGACGGATTGTCTTTCGCAACGTAGTCGATGATCTCGCTTAAGTCCTGCCAAGCCTGCGAGGTTACGACGACCGTCGCGCCCATTGCCTGGCCTTGTCGCGGATTTCTTCAACGGTGTAACAAGGCTCGTTTTCAGCGGAGCGTAACCCGGCCTCGATCGCCGCCGCCATTTCGGGGCTGGGGGTGATCTCTTCCTTGGTTTCCAGTTCGGAAAGCCTTTGCAAAATCGCCCAGCGATCCGCGAACTTGAGCTTGGGCAGCTCATCAAGGATTTCGGTCATGCTCATGGCGTGAAAACAGTAGGACAAAAATCGCGCCGATTCAAGCCTCCCTTGGGAAAGATACCGCTCCAGTCGGGTAAGTTTTAACGCATAACGGCCGGATGGCCGGGCCATCGACTCTTATATCTTGGCCGCGCCTCTTGTTTCGCGGCGGCAAGCGGGATAGGTTAAGAGCCTATCTCAAGATAAGCTTATGCCCGCGATCCGGCCTCCTCTCTCGACCCTGAGCCCGGTCTATCATCGGCGGGACAGTCACACCGCGCGGATGGAGATCACCCGGTCCCGGCGGCGGCTGGCGCTTTGGCTCGGCGGGGCGCTGATTGCGTGGGTGTTCTATTTCGACGTGCCGGGCTTCTTCGCGTGGAAACACGTGATTTCGTCGAGCGGCGGGCGCTATTTCGTGCATCGCGTGGAGATACCGGTGCCGCCCTTCGAGCAGGACGATCCGCGCTGGACCTTCGAACTGCTCGGCCCGACCTTCAACACGCTGGGGCAGCAGGGCTGCGCCGTCGCCTCGGCGGCGATGGTGCTGGCGGCTTACGGGGTCGATACCGATCCGCAGCGGCTCAACCAGTACCTGACCACGCACGCGGGCTACACCCCGAACGGCTGGGTCTACTGGGAGAAAGCGGCGGAGGTGGCGCCGGGCGGGCAGGTGGAAAAGGCCTACGAAGACCTCCCCTCCTACGCACTGATCGACGAAAACCTGGCCCGCGGCAACCCCGTGATCGTGCGGCTGACCCTGCGCGACGGCACGACCCATTTTGTCGTGGTGGTGGGCAAGCAGGGTTGGGACTACCTGATCCGCGACCCGGCGCGCAGTCCGGCGTGGGGGGTCTATCCGCTGAAGAATCTTACAGGACGGATCGAGGCGCTCCGGTTTTTCCGGGTCGTGCCGCCGCATCCGGTCAACATCCTGGCCAATTCCGCCCCAACCCCAGGTTTGCAGAATCCTTAGGTGGGATTAATTTACCAGAGCTTATTGTAACATTAGCCAACATTGCCACAACCGAAGCGAAACAGTACCATGCCCCGTTCTATGACAGTCATGCCCAATGGGGTCAGCCTGACCCCCGATAACAACGGCGTTTCCCGCGCCGCCGCCGCCTCGGCCGAGAATGGCCGGGAGCTCGATGCCCTTTACACGCAGTGGAAGCGCGACCCGGCCAGCGTCGACGCCCAATGGAACGCCTTTTTCGCCGGGTTTGAACTCGGTTGCCAGCAGCCCCCGCGCCGGGGTCCGGAAGTGGCGAAGAACGGGGCCGTCGCCGCGCCGGTTTCCTCGAGCGACAAGCTCAAGCAGGCGCAGGTGGACGCGCTGGTCAGCGCCTACCGGCGGCTGGGGCACCAGCAGGCGAGGCTCGATCCGCTGAACCTGCTCAAGCGGACCACCCCGGAATTGAGCCTCGATTACGTCAAGCTCAGCGAGGCCGATCTCGACAGCGAGTTCGAGATTTATTGGTCCGGGCGGCTCTCGAAAATGCCGTTGAGCACGATCATCTCGCTCCTGCAGGAAACCTACTGCGGCCACGTCGGCATCGAGTACATGCACATCGAGAATTACACGATGCGCCGCTGGCTCCGCGACCGGATCGAGGAGGGCCGCCTCCACAAGGACGTGCTGCCCAACGCGGAAAAGAAACAGGTGCTCAACCACCTGCTCGAGGGCGAGCTTTTCGAGAAGTTTTTGCACACCCGTTACGTCGGCCAGAAGCGGTTCTCCCTCGAGGGTGGCGAAACCATCATCCCCATGCTCGACAAAATCGTCGAGGAATGTCCCCGCCACGGCGTGGAGCAGATCGTCATGGGCATGGCGCACCGTGGCCGTCTCAACGTGCTGGCGAATATCCTGGGCAAGGATTACGAGTTCGTTTTCAACGAGTTTGCCGAAAATTACGTGCCCGGCCTCGAACAGGGCGACGGCGACGTGAAATATCACCTCGGCTACGACTCGATCGTCACGACCAGCACCGGCTCCAAGGTGGGCATCAGCCTCGCCCCCAACCCGAGCCATCTCGAGGCCGTCAACCCGGTGGTGGAAGGCAAAGCGCGGGCCTGGCAGCGCCGGCTCAACGACACGGTCGAGCGGCGCAAGGTGTTGCCGGTGCTCATCCACGGCGACGCCTCCTTCAGCGGCCAGGGCATCGTGGCCGAGACGTTGAACATGTCGCAGCTCGAGGGCTACCGCACCGGCGGGACCATCCACATCGTCATCAACAACCAGATCGGCTTCACCACGTCCCCGGTGGACGGCTCGTCGAGCCAGTACTGCACCTCGGTGGCGAAAATGCTCGGTTCGCCGATTTTCCACGTCAACGGGGACGACCCGATGGCGGCGGTGACGACGATCCAGCTCGCCTTCGAGTTCCGGCAGCAGTTCCAGCGCGACGTGGTGGTGGACATGTATTGCTACCGCCGCCACGGCCACAACGAGGGCGACGAACCGCGGTTCACCCAGCCGCTGATGGACTCGGCCATCGAGGACCATCCGCCGATCAGCGATATTTTCTTCGGCCACCTGGTCAAATTCGGTGACATCACACCGGAC
>JAJSLI010000162.1 GCA_021272315.1 Methylacidiphilales bacterium
GATCTTGCCCAAGCTCCGCGCCATCTTAGACGCCAGTCCGACCGGCAAGACGACCTTCCTTGAGACGGCCTTCGGCGAACCGTTCACGGCGGCCGGGTTCGGCAATTGGTTCCGCGACCGATGTGACCGGGCCGGCCTCAAGGACTGTTCGGCGCATGGGCTCCGCAAGGCCGGCGCGACCATCGCCGCCGAAAACGGCGCGACCGAGAAACAGTTGATGGCCATCTTCGGGTGGGCGAGCGGCAAGCAGGCGGCGCACTACAGCAAAACCGCGAACCAAAAAAAGCTCGCTGGCGACGCCATGCACTTGCTTGACCCGGACCTCGCGTTCTAGGGTTTGGTCGCACCTATGGTCGCACCGCTCGGAACGCCTAGAAAAACATGGTGGATGGTGCCCGGGGGCGGAATCGAACCACCGACACTGCGATTTTCAGGCTCGTGCTTTAATCCATAAATCAGTCGCTTATGAATTTTCCAAGTGTCTAACCATTCATGGCGCATCAAGAGGATGCGGCGGTTTTGTCTAACCACTCTACCGACGCGGCAAGCTTGCTTTCGGCGTGTCCAAAATTTTTTCACCGTTTACCAAGATGCCCGCGATCTAATCCAGAAACGTCCAACGGTCGAAGGTTGCCGCTTGGCCCAATCGGCGGCCCTCGCAGTCGGTCAGATTCCAAATTATCCCGTTCTGGATCAGGAAGCGGCGGCCGGTTGCGCTGACACGAATCCCTTCATATCCATCCACGTAGCCCTGTCGCATTGTTGCTTCCAAAAGCCGCTCTCTAGCTTCGCGATGCGTCGACTCGGCGGTAAGGCGCGATGGCGTGACAACAAACTGTTCGGATGTCATCTCCCACAGCTGTAGCGCGGTGCGATTGCCGTAATTGAGCACCGGGTCCACTTCCGTCCCATGGGACACGACGACAAATGGCGCTTGGAACAAACGCTTCGCTTCGTCGGCTGGATCGCCGGTGCGGGGAAGGAGGTCGCGGCCGACAAGCCGATGAAACGAGTCGAGCAGTGTCTGGGTTTGCGCTTCCCAGCCATGGCGTTGCCACTCTGTTTCCGCTGTTTCCGAAGACCGGTCGTCCGGATGCTGGATCATGAGGCGCCTGCACTCGCTCGATTGAGCGCGGCTTTGTGAAAACGCCCGCGAAAATCACCTCTCAGCTCCCTCACCCTGCCCCACCTGCCTGTCTCCGAGCTTTTCATGGGACAACGCCAGTTCGCGTTCGCGCTCATTTCCACCCATGGCGTCTTTCGCTACGTGAAATGTTTCGGGCGAGACGGGCCGGGCGCCGCTGGTTAGAATCCGAGAAACCCGAATAGGCCTTTTTTTGCCGCCTTACGCTCAAGCTCCTTCACTTCCTCGAAAAGGCGTCGCGCATCCGCCCTCAACTCCAACAGCTTATAATCAGCAACGTCTAAATTGATGACGGCCCCTCGCATTTCGCGGCGAGCGAGGTCCAACTTCGATTTCATGTGGGCGAGAATGGAGTCCCCAGCCATTGGTTTTCCTCTGAAGCAATAAGCGGATCGAACTGCCTTCCCTACGGCGGGGCGGTGACCAGTCCTTCGTTCGCTATTGAATTGTCTCCAACTCTGTCTTCGCGAGCTGGGCCCGCAGCCTATTTTTTCGTCGGCGTGAAAGCTTCCTTGGCCAGATCGGAATAAAGACCGCTGATCTTGGTGGCTTCAGCGACGAAATCCTCGTAGGCGGATTTGGCGAAGTCCGATTGGAGCTGGATCGCTTCGTTGACGTTCTTCACGCCGACCAGCTTCTCGAAGTGGGCACGGCTTTTCTCGAAGGACTTTTTGGAATAGTCCGTCATTTCGGTCGCGATGGCCTGCAGGCCCTTGGTTGACGAGGCGGTCGCCGCGGTAACCGCCTCGAAGGCGTTCGTTGCGGACACAGGTATCTGCGGGAAATCGGTGGACATAAGGCCTCCTCTTACGTTTGGGCGCGTGGGTTGTTCCCTGCCGCCGCAGTCACTGATTATTTAATGTGCATTGCAAAAGGATGTCAAAAACATATTGCGCCGCAAAAATTAAATGATCGCCCGGCCCGGGCGCCTACATCGGCGATGAGCATGTGTATCGGTTCCCCCAAGCAAGAGCGATACCGCCAGGCCTAAGCAACTACGACGAGCACCTGAAGAACAGGAAGGCAGGCTCAACCGTGCCCGAGTGTCCCAAGCCATCGAAGTTCTGACAAGAACACAAACAGCGTGATGGCCTGCACCGCGCCGCACTGGGAATTCTTGTACACTCGGCGAACAGACAGGAGACGAATCAGGAGCACTGATTTGCGTTGTTGCTTCGTAAATAAATTGCTTTAATGAAGAAACTTAGCCTGAATACCTGATCGATTGCGCCGGAGAGAAAGCTCATGACTGAAAATGCCGCCAACCTCGAACTTGCCGCCGACATTGTATCCGCCTACGTCTCAAACAACTCACTGCCAGCTCTAGAACTTCCCGCGTTTATACATTCGGTTCATGGCGCGCTGGTTGGGCTTGCGACGGGCCAAGTTGCTGCCGCTGAAGCTGCCCCTCAGAAAGAGCCGGCTGTTCCGGTCAAAAAATCGGTGACGCCCGACTTCATCATTTGTCTGGAGGACGGCAAAAAATTCAAATCGCTTAAGCGCCACCTGCGCACGGCGTATTCCATGTCGCCCGAAGAATATCGCGTGAAATGGGGTCTACCGTCCACCTATCCGATGGTTGCGCCGAATTATGCGAAGGCGCGGTCTGAATTGGCGTTGAAACTGGGTCTTGGACAGAAACATCCGAAAGCTAGGCGTAAAAACGGCAAGTGAATTAGGGGATGGCGGCGCGGGGTCGGCTGGGCTCATCCTGAATAAAGACGCATTCAATGACCGATGACGGCAAAAAGCTGCAGCGCGGCCCAGGTTAGTTACCCGCTGCTTTGTCGCCGGGCGAATAATCCTGGCCTGCCGAGCATCGAGCCCTGCGCAGCGACTCGGACGGCTCCGATCAGTATGTATCGGCACGACGGCCATCTTCATCCTCCACGAGCTTGCCGCGCTCAAAAATGATCACGACCATGATCGCGACCAAAAGCGGAAGAATCAAATAGAACA
>JAJSLI010000053.1 GCA_021272315.1 Methylacidiphilales bacterium
GATTTGGGCGTAGTCGATGATGGCGAAGAGGATGGCGAAAAAAGGCAGGCAGATCAGGGCAAACTCCACCGTGGTCTGGGCCGTGGTTCGTCTCGTTTTAAACCCAAAATGTCGCGTTTTCAGACACTGGACTGTCGTCAAGGTTCGTCTGACTTGAGGATTTTCAGAGGGAAACCGATTCATATTATATCCAACCCATGAGACAACAATTCGTGGAAATGGAGAGGGGCGAATTCGGTTCCTGGAACAAGTCCTTGATTGCTTCTATAAATTTACCCGAGATGTTATCGTGGAAGTACCTACGCCGCCGCCCGCCTCTTTTTTTAAAAACCGGATGATAAAAGCCGCGGGACATTCAAACGTTCGGATTTCTTCCCCATTCTTTTTACCAATGAACGCTTTGCGATACTCCGCAGTTCTTGATAAATCGCTGCTCACTTTTTGATGTCCGAAGATCGCTGCCGTGAAGCGTTCGAGAAGGGTTCCATCGTCTCTATTTGGCCACCGATTTGAGTGCCGTCTCGAAGCTCTTCCAGATTTCCTTGCCGCCAACGAATTGCCTCGCGTAATATCAGCGGTTCAGGTGCCGAAGGAAATTAGGCACGTTGGTTTTGGTTCAGACAGATTTTGGGGGCGATTTCTTGGTTTTATACCGGAAGAACCGGGGACCGTAGAAAAAGACCGTATAAAATTTCGTCGAGGCCCGGCCAACTCCACGCAAGTGGCTGATTTCCAATCAAGGACAGGTGGCTGAGTGGTTTAAGGCACTCGACTCGAAATCGAGCGTGCCCTCTAAAGGCACCGTGGGTTCGACTCCCACCCTGTCCGCTTTTTTAAGGATGCATGTCCCCTTTCCAGGACTTTCCCTAGGATTAAAAGCTTGTCCATTGCGGGCCGTCCGCTTAGTTAAAGCCCACGAGCCTAACCGGGCCTTAACTTGGAGACAATTATGGGATTATTTGATGAAGTATTGGGCGGGCTGGAAGCACAAGCAGGTCAACACGCAGCCCTTTACGAGGAAGTTGCCAGCTTGGTTACCCAGTCGGGTGGCGTTAACGGTCTTATCCAACAATTTGAACAGCAGGGCCTCGGCCAACTCGTATCCGGCTGGGTGGGCGGCGCCTCGAATACACCTATCAGCCCAGACCAGCTTGTTCAGGCCATAGGTCAAGATAAAATCACGTCGATTGCTTCCAAGGTTGGAATGTCTGAATCACAAGTGACGGACGGCATTTCGAAACTACTTCCGCTGATGGTTGGCCACCTTACGCCTAATGGCACGGCACCAACTACTGGCGGCGGTCAATTGGAAACGGAAGCACTGGGTTTGTTGAAATCGAAGCTGTTCGGCAGCTGAAACTGCCAGAGAATGCCAAGCTTGGCTACACGGCGATAAGCGTGGACAAGGCTTGTTTCCCGGTGATAGCCATTCTATAAGCATCTAATAACCAGTGCGTAACAGAGTGTCTCCCACCCTGTCTGCTCTTTATTTTCAGAGGAAGGATATTCAATTCCCTAGGGCTGCACATCGACCGGCGTGCCGACCTTCACCATCTTGAGCACCTTTTCGGCGTTCCAGTTGGCCAAGCGGAAACAGCCGTGGGACTGGGTGCTGGAAATGCTTTCCGGTGCGGGCGTGCCGTGGATGCCATAGCCGGGCAGGCTCAACCCGATCCAGGCCGTCCCGACCGGATTGCGCGGTCCAGGCGGCAGAACCATTTTTTTCGTGATTCCCTCCGCCTTGGCGTCGGCGGCAAAGAGCGCCGGGTCAAAGGTGTAGTCGGGGTTGGGCACGACCGATTTTACGGTCAGTACCCCGTTGGGCCGCTTGTTCTTGTCCTTGGCGATCGAGCAGGGAAAGAATGCGATGACTTTCCCGTTGGCGTCGAGCGCCTCGATCGATGTTTCGCCAAGAATGATGCGTAGCGAGGCCGCCTTCGGAACCGGTGCGGCGGGGAAGACTTTCGGCCCGATCACCTCCGTACCCGCGGTGAACGTTTTCACATCGCGGTTGAGCGCCCTCAGGTAGGCGCGCGTGCAATGAAATTTTTCGGCCAACATCTCCCACATGTCATTGTAACCGAGGCGCGTTGCCTTGGCTTTTTCCCGCCAGGTTTTTGGCTTGGGCATGATCGAGGCAATGTCATCCGGCGTCACCACGTAGCTGAGGAACGGCTCGCCGGGCTCCCCGATGGCGGCGCGCGTCTCGTCATCTAGAAAACCGGTCACGGACAGTCCTCGGCTCGCCTGATAGGCGCGCAACATCCGTTGCGTGCGCATCCCCTGATCTCCGTCGATGAAACCACACGAAAAATGGATCCGCTCCAATGCCACCTGATAGGCCGCGATCCGTTCGGTATCGAGTTTATTGGGATCCAACGGGAGAGCGCGAGCGGGTGCGCCGCCCGGCCCCATCGCCGTTATCGGCTCCGCCACAGGCGGCAGGACCGGCGCCGGCTTGGCCGTTGCGGTGACAGATGGCGACGGGATGACAGGAACCGCCGGGTGGGGCACCGGCAGAGGTTTAAGAACCGGCGGCTGGACTAATTTCTCCGTTTCTGCGTTCGCCTTTTCCTTCATGTGTTCAAGACGCTGTTCTTCGGTCAACTGAGGCGCCACCGGCGGGACCGGTTTCGGCGCGGGAACGGGGTTTACCGGCGGCGCACTTTCCGTCGCTTGAGTTGAAGCGGTGTTTTGAGCCGGAATGGGCGGTTGCTCACCAGCCAGCCATGCCTTGATTTTGGGCGTTTCCAGATAAAGCACGATGATTCCCGCCAGCGTCACCACCAATGCGGCAGCGATTCCGTACAAAACGATGGAATTTCCCCGGCCTTTGCGCGGTGTGCGAGGACGGCGGGGAGATTGCGGCGCCGGGCGCGTTTTGCGCCGGGGGGTCGCATTGAGTTGGCGGGGACGAGGGCGGCGAAACGGCATTCCGGAAACCTGTCTTAGCTTTTGGGCGTATCCTGCTCGTGATACTCCGCGTCGGTGTTCACCTTCCAACAATCGTAGTGATGTTCACCCGTCACGTTGCGTGCCGCCAGCATCGCCGTCATCATCGAGTGGTCCTGATTGTTGTACTTGTGCATGCCGTTGCGGCCGACCGGCTGCAGGTTCGCGAAGAGACAGACCCAGTCCCGGATCGTCTTTACGTTTTCCTGGTAATTCTGGTCGTAAATCGGGTAGGCCTTGGGCATCCGCACGACGAACGCATCCTGCACCTCGCCATCCTTGACCAGCCCGATCTGCATCGCCTCCCGAATAGCCAGTTGCGCCAGATCGTAGTCGGTCGACGACCAGAGCCCGTCGTTCTCGAAGCAAAAGTATTCCATGCCCAGCGAGGTCAGCTTGGGATCGGGCACCATGTCTGCGCTCCAATTCTTGTAATTCTGGACACGGCCCACTTTCACGCTCGGATCGTGGATATAAATCCAGGTGTCGGGGAAAACGTTGGCCTTGTTCACCACCAGGCAGACGATGATGAAGTCCCGGTAACGGAGCCTCTTCGCTGCGGCCACAACTTCTTTCGGCGGCGGGGGATCGAGCGAAAGCATCAGCTCCTGCAACGGAATCGAACAAATGAAATGACTACCCTCCTGCTGGAAAAATTCCCCAATCTGGTTGGTGCCGGTGATGTGGGTCACGCCCGTCTCGTCCCAGTGGATCGTCTGGACCTTGCGGTCCAGCAGCACCTTGCCGCCCGCAGCCATGATCTTCTCCGCTGCCGTCTCCCACATCTGGCCGGGCCCGAGTCGCGGATAGAAAAAATTACGGATCAGCGTTTTGGCCGTCGGCCCCGCCTTTTTGCCCTTGAAAGCGCTAAGCACCGCCTCGCGCAGGGAGAGTCCCTTGATCCGTTGTGCGGCCCAATCAGCGCTGATCTCGTCACAGGAAAGACCCCACACCTTCTCGGTGTAGGTCTTGAAAAACAACAGGAAAAGGCGTTCGCCAAAACGGTTCGTCACCCACTGAGCAAACGTCGTCTCAGGCTTGATCGGCCTCACCTTCGCCTCGAGATAGCTGAGGAGAATACGCACCACTTCAATCGGGCCGAGGTTCCGGAAGGCGTTCATCGCCTCCAGCGGGTAATTGAAGTATTTATTCCGGTAATAAATTCGTGACAGCCTCGGGCAATCGATAAAATCGTCCGGCATGATCTGCCGCCAGACCTCGTTGACCTCCTGCGATTTGCTGAAGAAACGGTGCCCGCCGATATCGAACCGGAAGCCCTCCGCCTGCACCGTGCGCGCGATTCCACCGACGTAGGACGGATCGGCCTCCCAAACCACGACCTCCTTGCCCGCCTTGGTCAATTCCCACGCGGCGGTCAGTCCCGCAGGGCCAGCCCCCATGATCACAATCGGCTTCGACATAACAGCCGGGTAGTCTTTCGACTTAAGGGGCAATCGTCAAACCTAACCGCCAAATCATCTCTTAACATCCCCTCAATCAAAAAAATCGGGGTGCAGGGTGCAAGCCGGGATTTGTCCCGTCTGGAGCACGACTTCCACGACGTCAAAGCGGTAATGTAGGTCTTCCCCTTGCAGCAATTCGAGATAACGGCGGGCGGCAAAACGCACGCTTTCCTGCTTGGCAGTGTTGATCGATTCCGCCGGGCGGCCAAATTCCTCGCTCGATCGGGTCCGGACCTCGACAAAGACCAGGAGTTCCCCGCAGCGGCAAATCAGGTCGATCTCGCCCCGCGCAGTCAAGTAATTGCGGTAGAGCACCCGGTACCCCCGGCGCCGCAGGAAAGCCGCCGCCACCCGTTCACCATATCTTCCGACCTGCGCCGTCGTCGTCAGCGACGGAACGGGCGCACTCGCGCACCGGTCGAAAAGATCGGCGATGTATCGGGCAAGGTCCGTAAAGGGTAAGGGCACGCGCGTGGTCCGGGGTTCCGTAGCCCTTATGTTTCTCCAAACCGTATTCCGGGTAAAGCGCGGCGAATTCCGTCATGGCCCGGTCCCGGGCGACTTTCGCGATCACCGATGCCGCGGCAATGGAGGGACATAGCGCGTCGCCATCCACGATGGTCCGTTCCTCGCAGGACAGGCCGGCCTTGCGGTTGCCGTCGATGAGACAAAACTGTGGCGGCAGCGCCAGTCCCGCCACCGCCCGGCGCATCGCCAGCAGACTGGCCTGTAGAATATTGTGCGCATCGATCTCCTCAACCGAAGCGACGCCGATTGACCAGCGCACCCCGGCGTGACTGCATAAAAACGCGCTCAATTACTCCCGGCTCCCGGCGGTCAGTTGCTTCGAGTCGTTGAGGTACCGGTGGGTCAGGCCATCGGGCAGGATCGCCGCCGCCGCGTAAACCGGCCCGGCCCAGCATCCGCGGCCAACTTCATCGACTCCCGCCACGACCGTCCAATCCGACTGGCGTAATCGGCGCTCAAACTCCCAATCCAGAGATAATCGTGGTCGGGCCATGGATAATGAAGGCACCAAGGGTCTGCGACTACCGTTAATACCACATGGAGAAAGGCTCGGCGATCATGGCCTTTCACGGCCTGAAGATCAGGCCGCCGCTTCGGCTTCCTTGGCGGCTTTGGCTTTCTTCGCCGAGGAGGCCTTGGCCTTCTTGGCCGCGGTAATCTTGATGCGCTCCTTCACGAAGAGGGCTTCCTTGCCCTTGCGTCCGCGCAGGTAGAAAAGCTTGGCCCGGCGCACCTGGCCCTCGCGCTCGATTTCGATTTTTTCGATCCGGGGTGAGTTCAACGGAAACACACGCTCGACGCCTTCGCCGTAGCTGATGCGGCGCACGGTGAACATCTCGTTCAGGCCGCGGCCCCTGTGGGCGATGACCACGCCGGCGAAAACCTGCGTGCGCTCCTTCTCGCCTTCACGCACGCGCGTGTGGACCTTGACGGAGTCGCCCACGCGGAATGGCACATGTTTCTTCACTTGTTCGCCTTCGATTTTTTCGATCAGTTTCATAGGGGGTCCTGGTGTTGGGATTAAGAGTCTAAGCTTCGTTCAAAAGGTCGGGGCGGACGCGCTCCGTGAGGCGGCGGCTCTGTTCGCGGCTCCATTCCTCGATCTTGCCGTGATTCCCGGAAAGGAGAATCTCCGGCACGCGCCAGCCGCGGAACTCCTCGGGCCGGGTGTACTGCGGGCCCTCAAGCCAGGGCCGTTCCGCGCTGAAGGACTCGAATTGCGTGCTGGCTTCGTTGCCGACAACGTTGGGCAGGAGGCGCACCACGGCGTCGACAACCACGAGCGCGGCGAGCGCGCCATTGGTGAGAACGAAGTCGCCGATGCAAAGTTCCTCGTCGACGAGGTGTTCGCGCACCCGCTCGTCGACGCCTTCATAGTGGCCGCAGAGAAAAACAATCCGCTCCAGCCCGGCGAGTTCCCGCGCTTTGGCCTGGTCGAACCTCGCGCCGCCGGGACTGAGCAAAATGACCCGGCCCGGCTTGGCCGCCCGGGGTTGGATGTCCTGCAACGCGTCGAAAATCGGCTCGCACTTGAGGAGCATGCCGGGACCTCCGCCGTACGGCTTGTCGTCCACGGTGTGGTGCTTGTCCCGGGCATAATCGCGTAATTGATGAAGATAAATTTCGGCCTGTCCGCCGCGCTGGGCGCGCCCGAGAATCGAGGCGTCGAGCGGTCCGCGCAGAATTTCGGGAAAAAGGGTAATGACATCGATGCGCACAGGCGGTTTCTCACGAGTTTTCGACCACTTCCACCGCGAGATGATCGCTGCCCTTGGTGGCCGCGTTGATCAGCGAACGGATCGAACCGATGGTGCGTCCGCCCTTGCCGATGACCAGCCCGACATCGGACGGATTCAACTCCACGCGGTAGATGATTTCGCCTTCCCGCGCGATTTCGGTGATCTGGACGTCGTCGGGGTTATCGACAAGACTGCGCACCACAAAATCGAGAAAGTGTTTCATGCGTGCGCACGGGTTGCCGGATTAAGCGGTTGCCTGGACTTCCTGAACTTTGGGGGCTTCCTGCTGGGCTTCTTTTTCGGCCTTGGCGGCCTTGGCCCGTTCCTTTTTAAGCAGGCTGCGGACGGTGTCGGAAGGCAACGCGCCTTTCGAGATCCAGTGCTCCACGCGCGCGATTTTAACGGTGGAATTGTCGCCTTTCTTCTTCGGGTCGTAGGTGCCGAGGAGTTCGAGGAATTTGCCGTCGCGGGGGCTGTGCTTGTCCGCCACCACAATGCGGTAGTAGGGACTGTTTTTCGTGCCGTCACGACGAAGTCGGATGATGACTGCCATAAGTTTTGGTTCTTTCTTTCTGTCTAACGCCGGCCCATGAGCTGGCGCAGCATCTTGTCCGGGCTTCCGCCGCGGGTGAGCCGCTGCATCATCTTTTTCATCTCTTCGAACCGATGCAAGAGTTCGTTGAGTTCCGTGACGCTGGCGCCGCTGCCGCGGGCGATCCGCTGGCGCCGGCGGGCGTTCAGGATTCCCGGACGGGAGCGTTCCTCGGGGGTCATGGAGCGAATCATCGCTTCGACCCGGCGAAGCGATTTCTCACCATCGACCGAATCCGGCATCTTAGGCATTCCGGGTATCATGCCAAGCACATTTTGCAGCGGCCCGAGCTTGCGCACCATTTTGATCTGGTCGAGGAAGTCCTGCAGGGTGAACGAGTTCTTGGCCAGCTTTTCGCCCAGTTTTTCCGCTGAGGCCGCGTCGAACTCGGTCTGGGCCTTTTCCACCAGCCCAACCACATCGCCCATCCCGAGCAACCGCCCCACCAGCCTTTCCGGCTGAAAAAGCTCCAGCGCGTCCGTCCCCTCCCCCGTACCGAGGAAGCGGATCGGCACCTGCGTGATCCGCTGGAAGGACAGCGCCGCGCCGCCCCGGGTGTCGGCGTCAAATTTTGAAAGGACGATACCGGTCAGCTTCACCCGGCTCTGGAAGGCCTGCGCCACCTTCACGGCCGTCTGGCCCGTGGCCGCGTCGGCCACCAGCAGCGTCTCCTGCGGTTCCCACGCCCTGGCCGCCGCTTCGAGTTCGGCCAAGAGCGATTCGTCCACGTCGAGCCGCCCGGCCGCGTCGAAGATCGCCACCTCGGCCCGCAGGCGCGCGACCTCCTCCCGCGCCAGCCGCGCGACGTTCTCCGGGCTTTTCTCGCCCGGGAATGTCAGCACTGTCACCCCGATTTGTTGGCCCAGAATTTGCAACTGGTCGATTGCCGCCGGACGAGCCAGATCTCCCGCGACGAGGACCACGTGCTGCTTCCGGTTCTTGAACCAGAGCGCCAGCTTGCCCGCCGTGGTCGTTTTGCCCGCGCCGTTCAAGCCGCAGAGCAGGAGCCGCAACGGGCGGTTCGGCGTCACCCCCTGGTCGGCGCTCGAAAAACAGGCGATCAGCTCGTCGTGGACGATTTTGACGAATTGCTCGCCCGGGCGGATGCTACGGAGCACTTCCTGCCCGAGGCATTTCTTCTTCACCTCGTCGCAAAAGTCCTTCGCCACCTGGTAATTCACGTCGGCGGCCAGCAGCGCGAGGCGCACCTCGCGCACCGCGTCGGCCACGTTGCTTTCACTCAGCTTGCCGTAACCGCGCAGCGTCTTGAACACGCTTTGCAACTTTTCCGCGAGAAGATCGAGACTCATGCCGCTACCACTCTACCGGCAATTTCAGCTTCTGTCATCCCCGGGGGTTATTGGAGTGTGGAGCAGTTTGAATCCAGCGGAAATTTAAGCGTCTGGCTTATCAACTTTTTCGGGAGATGGTGGGCAAATCACCTTGAATAGAAAACCTCCGCCTTTAATGAAATAAATCCCGATTGAGCCGCATACCACCAATTTTGCCAACGCATTATGAAAAGCATCTAAAGCAGCCACATGTATCGCTTGGCAATAAGCATCCATAGAATCCGACCCAGAATGAATAACGCCCGGAAACGTGTGAAAACTAAAGGCTGAACTAATCAAGCTCGGAATGGCTGTGATCGCCTGAACGAGTAAGAAAATTCCAAAAATTCTAATCGCAACCCATATCCATTCGTGCCTAGTCACGCTCAAGAGCCTGAACCCGCCGCACCAGCAAATCAAGGCAACAAACCTACCATTTCCTCCAAGCCCCAAACGTAATCGGCAACGCCCTTCACTTCAATGCGCGTTCAGATCGCGGTGGGTCAAGGGTTGAAAGGCCGCAAGCCAGACGTCGTCTCCGGCGATGTGAAACGCGAACAGCGACGGATAAGGTGCCGGAAATTTGTACAGGCGGGGGTTGGCAGGATCGTGCCCCGCATCGCCCGGCGCCACGGGATCGATACGCGCGCCTGCGGCGGGTATGAACACCGTCTCAAGGATCTTTTGCGTGTTCGGCAGGTCGATTCCCATGAGGTTATGGTAATGATTGTAGGGTATCTCATAGATATCCCCCATGGCCATCGGATGCAGCGGAGTCGTCACCGACGCGGGCGGCGGCTCGCCCAGGCGGAGCGAAGCAAAGACTTCCATGAAGGTCGTGAGGCGCTTCGCCGCCGGGGTATAGACGTCGATGCCCTGGTTCCAGGCGATCTCGGCCAGGTTCATCGCCGAGTCAAACGCCACTTCGACGTGGCCCAAATCCCGGCTGTTCTCCGCACAATAGCCGTTCACGTAGGTTCCCGGCGCGCCGGTCCAGACGATGCCCGGGTCCTTCGCATTCACGGACTTGGTCATATAGGTGATGTCGTCGCCCAGTTTCCCCCGTCGTTTGTCGACGCTGAAGTTCTCCCGGCTCTGCGCGATCCACGAGGTCCAGTCCTTGGGGAACGTGGGAGCGTCGAGCGTCGTGAGGAACTCGTCGCTGGGGGTGACTTCCGGCGTCCAGTAATCGGGGACTTTCGGGGCGGGGCCGTCGTCGGTGAGATAGTAGTACGCGGGCACACAGTTGACCCAATGGTTGAGCGCCTCGTAGAAGGCGGCCGGGTCCTCGTTGTAGACCCCGATGGCCCCCATCGCGTTGATCACCGCCAGTTCCCGGTTTCCGAACGCGATGCGGTTATGCAGCGGGGGAAGGAAGACATCGTTGAACCACTTGGCGATGACCCGGTCATTCTTCCAGTCGGGATCGGTCGCGTGGAGCAGGTCGGCGGCCATGGGAAAGATGGCGCCGGTCCATGAAACCAACAGATACCAGGCCTGGCCCTCGTGCGAGGTGACGGTCGCAGCGTAAGTTTCCAGGATTTTCTCCCCGTTCCTGGCGAACGTCTTGTCTCCGGTGAAAAAAAACATCAAGGCCTGGGCGTAGGCCGCATTGGCAGCATCCATCTCCTCGAAGGCCCCGACCGCGCCGCGCCCCGAAATGCCCGACGAGATGACGGCGGGCGGCTGTTTCATTTTGTCGGGGTAGTTCGGATTCGCGAATTTCGAATTCTTGAGCCTGAGGAAGGCACTCGCCCACGGCTACGCTCCGGCGGCGATCTTCTGCTTGATGAAGTTCAGTTCGTCGAGGTCGTTGAGCGTTCCCGGATGCTTGAAGCTGAACGGGACGGTTATCTCCACCTGCGCCCCGGCGGTGTCGGCCGGTTTGAGCTTCAGCAAATCCGCAAAATTGTATTCCTTGTTGTTGACCTTGACCCGGTACGGTTGAAGTTCCTTTTGATCGCCACCAAGCCGCATCACGGCACCCGGAGGGACTTGGCCCGTGTCCGCTACTGGTTGGGAGGTGGCATTTGTCGCCATCGTGGTTGTTCCGGTCGTCTGACCGTGCAGCAAGGCGAACCCGATAAGCCAAGAAGCGAAAGCCATCCCAATCCAAAATTTAATATTATACATTTTATAATTAGCTGAGGATTCAAAGAGCTTTATTTGGACAGTCGTAATTGCGGCTATGAATATTTTCTTGTCTCGAAAATGAATGCCACTGCCACGTCTACACGTGGTTATCACTGTTTTGCGCCCCTTAAAGTCTATTATATCGCAATTACGTTCTAATTGTAGCAATCCACTGCAAACGGAACGGAATCAACTTTATTCCCTTCATAAAAGCCATTCCAAGTGACAAGGGTAAAACCGAACGATGCCGGCGAGGTCAGCTTCCTCCGGGCTTTACCTTTTATTGTTCAGGACTCAACACCGCGGGCGACAACGATCATCTACATGCCCGCTACCTGATTAAAATTCATCATAGGCGATTTGGTGCGGCAAAACACCGAGGTCTGTGAGCATTTTAAGGCATGCTTTGATCATCAAGGGCGGACCGCAAAGGTAGTATTCGACGGCCTTGGGATTGGCATGCTCGCGCAAGTACTTTTCAAAGACGACTTCATGGATGAAACCGACGTGGCTCTGCCAGTTGTCCTCCGGCAGCGGTGAGGAGAGGGCGAGATGGAAGTCGAAGTTGTGGTGATTCTTCGCGAGGTTTTCGAAATAGTCTTCGTAGAAGATTTCCTGCTTCGAGCGCGCGCCATACCAGAAGCTGACCTTGCGATCGGTCTTCTCTGTCTCAAAAAGGTGAGATAGATGGGCTCGCAGAGGAGCCATGCCTGCACCGCCGCCAATGTAGACCATCTCTTTTTGCGTCGGCTTGATGTGAAAATCGCCAAAGGGACCTATGGCGGTGACGATGTCGCCATTCTTGAGATTGAAGACGTAGCTGGAGCCGACACCGGGAGGACAATCCTGGCCGGGTGGCGGGGTGGCGATGCGGACATTGAAGCGCAGCGTGCTCTCGGTCTTTTGGTTGCCGGCGAGCGAATAGTTGTTTCGGCGTGGCGAGGCGCCGGAATTCTTCGCCACCAAGTCGAAGACATGCTGTTGCTCCCATACCTTGGCGTAAGGCTCTGGGATGTCGTAATCGCGGAACCGAATCTCTTCGTAGGGAGGGATGTCGAGTTGCAGGTAGTCGCCCGGGGTGAATGCGACGATCTCGGTGGAATCGACCGGTTCGAGGACGAGTTCCTTGATAAAGGTGGCGACGTTGCGGTTGCTGACGACACGCAACTCATACGTTTTCTGGGAGCGCGCGCCAACTCCGCCGGCATGGAGAATATTGAGATGGAGCCGCCCGTTGCGTTCTTCGAGCGGATAGGTGGCCAGTCCCCGGCAGATTGGGGCGCGGGCGGGCGACCCGTCGGAGAGGTGGAAACGTCCGTTGTGTTTGGGGCACTCGATAATGTCGTCCTTAACCAAACCGCCGGACAGGTGGGTGTTGCCGTGCGTGCAAATACCGTCCGTGGCGTAGAGCTTTCCGGCGGCATCGCGGATGAGCGCGTAGGTTTTCTTACTGTGGTCGAAGCGGAGTACATCGGCGGGGCCGAGATCAGCAGCGGCACAGATTTCGATCCAGCCTTGGACATCGGGCTTGACGTCGGAAGGGCGAAGACTTTCGTCGAGGCGGGCCTTGGCCTCTGGAAGCCGTCGCTTCACATGATAAGCGGGATCCTTCACTTGCCGGAAAATTGCGGAAATGATTTCGCGCCAAGAGGCGAGGAGGCTCGGATACGGCGTGGGCATGTCGTCCTTCACGGCGGCGTGAAGCTTCGGCAGCACGTGGTAGGGCACCAGCGGGAACATGTGGTGTTCCACGTGGTAGTTCATGTTCCAATAGAGATACCGGTGGATCGGATTCATATAGACCGTCCGGCAGTTAAGGCGATGGTCGAGGACGTTTTCAGCGAGCCCGGCGTGCTGGGTGAGGCCATAGACGACCATGAGCCAGGAGCCGGCGAGATTAGCCAGTCCCACAAAAAGCAGCGGCAGAATGCTGCGGGTGGCGAGGGCGAGAGCGATGACACCAAGGTAAATAAGAAGAGAAATGCGGGCTTTAAAGTAGATTTTCGGGAATTCGCTCTCGGGGATGAAAGTCTTCTCGGCTGCGCTCATGCGACCGAACGAATGGAGAATGAGCTGCTTGAAATATTTCGGATAAACCGGGATGTTAAAGAAAGAGAGAATGATTCCTTTGACATCGGGCGGACGGGGAACGGCGATTTCGGGGTCCCGGCCAACAATGATGGTATCACTGTGGTGACGGTTGTGGCTCCAACGCCAGACAGTGGACTCACGCATGACCATGAACGAAGCGATCTCGTAGAGGGCGTTGTTCATCCAGTCGGTCTTGAAGGCAGTCCCGTGACCAGCCTCGTGCCAGCGGGAGTCGGAGGTCGAAGCATAGAGCACGCTGTAAAGCGCGTAGGGCAGAATCACCCACCAGGAACCCCAGAGAAGATAGGTGGCGTAGCCGCTGCCCAGGATCAGGGCAAACCAGAGAATCGTATCGCGGATGGCCGGGCCGTCGCGGCGCTCCAGCAGCTTGCGCATGGTCTCGCGCGAAATCGGGCATTGATACCAGTCCGCCTCGGCCAGGCCCCGTTCGACGGCGAGATGGGAATTTACTCCGGTCAGGCTATAATCAAGTTTGGCCGGTGACTTGGTCAGGGTGGCGGTATCATGGCTCATTGTGGCATCGGGCTTGGGCGGGGTTTAATGGGTCGAAAACGCGTAAACGGTAGTGTGGCGGAGAAGCTGACCGGGCCGCAGGATAATGTTGCCGAGCGCAGGCGTGTTGGCGCCGTCGGGATAGCTCTCGCATTCCAGGCACAAACCCGCGTGCGGGCCATAAGGCTGCCCGGACTTCCCGATCAGGGATCCGTCCAGCAAGACTCCAGTATAGAGTTGAAGGCAATCCTCGGTCGTGCTCACCGTGAGAACCCGGCCACTGGCCGGTTCAAAAACTCGTGCGGCCAACCTTAACGCTTTTTCTGAAGACTTGTCGGCGCCGGAGCGTGACAGAAAATAGAGGTCGCCGTGCGCCTGGAAAAGGTGCGGCAAGGCGTCGCCAATGCGCCGCGGGTGGTTGAAGTCATTGCCCTGGCCGGCGAGCGGTACGCGCCGACCCAGCAGAGCCATGCGTTCGTCAGTCGGCGCGTAGGCCTCGGCATGGATTTGCAACTCATGACCTTCAATGGTTCCCATCCCCTCCCCGGCGAGATTGAAGTAGGAGTGCTGCGTCAGACTGAAAGGGGTGGCTCGATCTGTCGTCGCCTCCGTCTCAATCACGAACGCATTATCGGCAGTGAGAGTGTAGATCACGGTTACATTCACTGTGCCCGGATATCCCTCCTCCCCATCGGGGCTGCGATAAGCAAGTCGCAGCGAGTCTGCCCCGTCGACGCGAGACAAAGGGATTGCCGACCAAAGCCGGCGGTCGAATCCACTCCAACCGCCATGCAAATGGTTGGGCGGATCGTTGGGAGCAAGCTCGTAGGCACGCCCGTCGAGAACAAAGCGGGAGCGGTTAATGCGTCCGGCCACCCGCCCGGCAATGGCACCGATATAGGGATGCGGAGCAAGATATCTCTCTAGATTGTCAAAGCCGAGCACGACATCGGCAACCTGTCCATGGCGATCCGGAACACAAAGAGACGTAACGATGCCTCCCAGCGTTATGACCTGCAACGATGCGCCGGCATCATTTTTCAAGGTGAACGCTTGAACCAATTCACCGGTTGGGAGACTTCCGAAGGGATGGCGTTGCATCGGGTAAAGAACGTCCGTCAGTTTGTAGAGTCGTTGGATGTGCACCAAGCTCAGGTCATCGCACCGTTGAATTCGTGAACCGCATCAATCATCGCGACAATGTTTTCAGTAGGAGTCAAAGCCTGGACGTTATGGATGGAATTGAAGACAAATCCTCCTCCCGGAGCAAATATCTCACAACGCTCGATGACTTCACGGCGCACCTCGTCAGGCTTACCAAACGGGAGAGTCTTCTGCGTGTTGACACCGCCACCCCAGAACGTGATCCGGTCGCCGTAACGCTCCTTGAGGAGTTTTGCCTCCATACCCTTCGCCGAGCATTGGACCGGGTTAATGATGTCGAATCCCGCCTCGATCATACTCGGTAGTAAACCCTCGATGGCACCGCAGGAATGTTTGAAGGTTTTCCACGAAGTATGAGCGTGAATCCAATCGTTGATCTGGCGGTAACGCGGTTTCCATATCTCGTCGAAGGTAGCACAGGAACAGAATGTGGATGTCTGTGTGCCAAAGTCAGTGCCACAGACAACGACCACGTCTATGACCTCGCCGGCAATCGCATGCAAACTGGCGAGATTTTCCAGGGCAATTTCTACTTGGCGATCGAAGAGATCCATCACGAAATCCGGATCGGTCGCCACCGTCATATACCACTGGGCAACATCGCGGACACCTTTGGGAGCGGCGAGAAAAGGCGCTGGCACGAGAGCAATGTCGCCGAGTGCAGTACCATTAAGATGAGTGACCACCGCACGATCCGCGCCACGGAATAGTTGCGCTTGCTCCCGCCAATAAGCTTCTTCCGCCGGCTGCATGGGACCGAATTCCTCAAGATTCTCCTCAATATTGAGATTGTCCTCGTCAATTTCCCCCTGTCGGATTATCGAATCGAAGAAAAAGCCTGTTTTCGGCATGTGCCCGCTGTGGGGAGCCGAGCGGTCGCCCATCGGGTGGATGTATGTCCCGTTCTCCTTTTCATCCACTTCGAAATGCTCCGAAACGAGAAGTTCCTGCCCCCAAGGAGCCCGCCACGCTTTCCAATTTTCGTTCACGAACCCGAAAATGGTGCGGTTCGGAAAGATCGGGGTCGTATCAATCCCCATCGCGTTCTTGAGATCGTCCTCCACCAGACCGAGCATTTGGAAGGGCTCGCAGACCTTCACCGGGCGCGGCTCGAGCTTATAGTGGCAACGCAGATTTTCGACGATACTGCAATGGATACCGGTGATGAATGACGCACCGAAATCCATCGGCAGGCAGTCTGGTTGACGGTGTGCAATGGCAGCATGAATGCGTTCTTTGGATGTCATGGGAGACAAACGTAAAGTAAATACTTTTTCAATTTATCAGAGAACTCCTCCGGTTTCATCTCGCCAGAGGACAAAAAGTTATCATATTTTGTTCCCGTGCTCGAAGATTTGAAGATCAGGTCGAAATACGATGGGTTTCTTTACCTAATCGAATCGGTCAGAAATCCGCCGAAACTTAACAGCCATCATCATGTTGAACTTGAATTGAATGTTGTGGTGCGCGGCTCCATCACTTACGTGGCTGGTGGGCGCCGCTTTACCTTTGCCCGGCGTACGCTCTTGTGGATGTTTCCCACCCAGGAACACCAGTTGGTGGACCGCTCGGACGACGCGCAATGTTACGTGGCGGTTTTCAAGCCGGAGTTAATCGCGCGCTCGTGCCGGAGCAAGGTCTATGCGGATTTGCGGCGCAAACGCGTCAACTGCGACGGCGTGCTCCACACCGTGCTGGAGCCGGAGTCTTTCGACCTGATTCGCAAGACCATGGACTCATTGATGCAAGGAGCTCTTGATCCGGACGTGCTCAATCGCGAAGCGGGCTTCGGCGTCGGTTCGGATTTTTGCTTCGAGCATGGTGATCCCGAAGGATTGAACGCCGGGCTGCATCACCTGATGCTGCTGTGTTGGCGCACCCAGCGCACGGGAAAAGCGTTGGGCGATGCCGTGACCTTGCATCCGGCGGTACGTCACGCGGTCAAGCTTCTGAGCGAAGGCACCCAGGAAGAGGACCTTGGTCAATTGGCAAAAGCCTGCGGGGTAAGCGGAGCTTACTTGAGCCGGAAATTTCGTCGGCAAATCGGCGTTCCCCTGAGTCGGTATCGGAATTCGCTGCGAATCTCCCGTTTTTGGGAAGAGTACCGGCAACCGGAACAGAAGACCTTGACTGAAGCCGTCTATGCTGCGGGTTTCGGCAGCTACGCTCAATTTTACAAGGTCTTCACCCAGACCTACGGGCATGGACCGAGGAGATGCCTGGAACGTGGCGCGAAAGTTTCCTAAAATAATTCTACAATTATACCAACGAAGAAGCGGCCTATGTTCGACAACGCCCGGTCCGATTATCATAGTCGAATTTCCCATTGGTTTTATGATCTTGAATCTCCTCCATCGACCAGCTTATGGGGACCATTACCGGCTGTTCCAGCTCCAGCAGGACATGGCCCATCAACTTGGGCTGAAAGTCACCTTGTTACTCGATCCGTGGGCACTCCGTAACGGGAACCGGTTCAAAAGGCGTCGTCTTCCGGAATAAAAAGCAACCCTCCGTTCCTCCCATGATTCGCGGCATTCTTATTTTCACCACCTTGTTGTGTCTGATCTTTTCCACGGCTTCAACCGCTTTAGCGGAGCATGAAGCGGAGATCACTCTCATCAAGAAGCAGTTTTGCGACTATCAACTCATGCCCGCCGAAAAGGATGCTCGGCTCCTTCCACAGGTCACCGCGTGGATGAACTCGCTCACCCCCGAGGGCTCGTGGAAGGATATTGACTACGGGAACCAGGAGAGAGGGGGTTGGCTGACCATGAATCACCTCAGCCGCCTCAACGCGATATGCCGGGTTTACGTTTCTCCGCAATACCCCCTCCACGGCGATCCAGCCCTCTCCAAAGCCATTCACAGCGCCCTTGGCTATTGGCTGCAAAAGGACTATCGCAATCCGAATTGGTGGTATAACGAAATCGGTGTTCCCCGCGAAATCTCCACCATCCTTTTGCTGCTGGACTCCGAAATTTCGCCGCAGGAACGTGCGGCGGGACTCCAGATCATCTCCCGTTCCGTCATCGACAGCCCACCCCATGGCGGACGCGGAGTTCTCACCGGCGAAAATCGGGTTTGGGTAGCCGAGAACACCCTGACCCAGGGACTGCTCGCCTCCGACTTCTCCCTCGTTCAAAAGGCACGCAATGTGATCTTCGAGGAAGTCTCCATCGCCACCCAGCCGGGGGGCGTCGATTTCGTAAGAGCCACCGGCCTTCTGGTCCCCATTCAAGAAGGAATTCAGCCCGATTATTCCTTTTTTCAACACGGCTCCCTGTTGCAACTCGGCAACTACGGGATGGCCTTTGCCGGTGACATTGTGGAGTGGATGACGATTTTGCGGGGCACCGACATGGCCCTGGATCAGGACAAAGTCGGCATCATTCGGGACTATCTCCTGAAAGGCGAGAGCACCGTGGTCTGGAAAGGCGCCGTGGATATCAGCTCCTGCGGTCGCCAGATAGGCCCCCACTCCCCACTGGCAAAAGGGACCGAAATCCTGCGCCTTCTTAATCAGATGAAAATAGCCGATGCATCCCACGCCGACGCTTATCAAGCCGCCATCGACCAGATCAGCCCCAATGCCACCGCCAACATCGTTCCCGCCCGGAATACCTACTTCTGGCGCGCGGACTACCTGGTTCACTGGCGCCCGGGTTACTATATTTCCACCCGGATGAGTTCCTCGCGGGTCCTCGCCGCCGAACTCGTCAACGGGGAAAACCTTCAAGGGACCTATCTGGGCGACGGAGCCACCTATCTCTATCAAACCGGCCATGAGTATGAAGACATCTTTCCCGTCTGGGATTGGTCGCGGTTGCCCGGGGTAACCTCTCCGAAAATCACCGACAAACGCCTGCTCGAGCCCAGAAATATGACGATCACGAATCGGAGCAACTTTGTCGGCGGGGTCACCGATGGACGCTACGGGGCCGCCGTTCTCGACCTCAATCGCGACGGGCTAACGGCCAAAAAGGGGTGGTTCTATTTTGATGACCAAATCGTGTGCCTGGGAGCGGGGATCTCCTCCACCAACGACTCGCTCCCCATCACCACCAGCATCAACCAATGCCTGGCCCATGGCGACTTGATTGTCGATGCCGGCCAGGGCGCCACCACGCCGCTGAAGGGCCTTCAGGAATACTCCCAACTCAAGTGGGCCTGTCACGATCAAGTCGGCTACATTTTCCCCGATCCGAAAAACATCACCCTCGGCAGCCAGGACCAGACCGGAGGATGGAATGAAATCACCAGCAGAGACAAACCCGATCCGGTGACCAAAAACGTCTTTTCCATCTGGATCAACCACGGGGCCAAGCCGCAGAATGCGCGCTACAGTTACCTGATCCTTCCGGGCGCGTCTCCCCAAACGGTTCAGGCACAGGTGTCCGACCCTGACGTCCAAATCCTCGATAACACCCCTGACTTGCAAGCCGTCCGTCATCAAAAGCTCAAAATGACTCAAGCCATCTTTTACCAATCCGGCACTCTGACCTATGCCGACGGAAAGACCCTCGCCGTGGACAAGCCCTGCATCCTGCTTCTTGATGAAAGTAAAAACAGCCTTACGATTGCGGACCCCACCCAAAAGCTGACGGAGATCACCGTCACGCGCAATGGAGTGGCCGTAAGCTACACTCTTCCTGTGGGTTCCCGGGCCGGTTCCAGTTTCACCACGCCTTAGATTGTGTTGGCGATTAAAATCGCATCTTGTGCCGGCACAACGCAATCCCGAACATCTGTCTTGATATGCATTTTGACGCTTTGTTGCCTATCAGTTGAATTAATTAGTATGGCGACTTCTTGATCTTTGTATTGAAGACGACGCAAGCGCAGTCCTTGTACTTGATTCACGAGACGTAATTCCGAGGTCACATGAGGAACCATCATGTCCCAAATCCAATTTCGAACATTTGGCTCGGCAAAAAGGAAATAATGTTGAAAGAGTTGAGTCCCCATTCGACAAGCCGTTCCTTTCCCAATTTGATTTATAGAAACAGCAGGAGTTCCATCCCTCCAACGGGCAACCTCGCTGGCAATCGTGGGCTTAAGGCGCGCCCGAACGAAAAAACCGGGTAACTTGGCGCCATTTTTCGTCGTGAAGTTATCTTCTGCGACTGCTTCGTATCCGAGCCACTCTACACCAAAAAGTGAATCCGCTTGGTGCCAAGTTGATCGAGCGAGGCGGCCATATGAGTCTTTCCACGAAAAGAATCCATCAGCCATAAGCATTTTTCCAGACTGAACGGCGGCCCGCATCTGATCTATTGCTTTAGGCGTGACGACCGTGAGACTCGGTGCAAGCAGGACCTGAGGTAATTTTTCAACCGGCGTTTCAACAAACCGTTTCAAATCATAAAATTTGACCTCAAGGGAAAGATCGGCGGCCATCAGGTAAGCCCCTGAAACCGCATCGGAACTGCATTGAACGTTCCGAGGGTTCTTGGGGGCGTTTCCTTCTCCTTCGACAAGATCGAGGATTTGGCCTTCTTCTGAAACTAAAATGCCAACATCGGGAACAGGCGGTCGAGCTTCCTTGAGTATTTCACAATGCGCGCGTAACGAGTGAATTGTTTCGGAAATCATTTCAAGCTGAGGAGAGGGATTCCCATTGACGTCGAGCAAGTCCCATTCACCGGCTTCATACCCGTCACTTCGCGCATTCGCGCACCAATAAACAACCGCTTTGGTTCCGGTGGCGATACACTCCCAGAGCCATAGCCTGGCCTCTGCAGGGGTCGTCGTCAGCGGGAAAAAACTGGAGCGCAGCGTTACTCCACCCTGAAGCTCCGTAATCCAGAAATATTCATTCTCTGCTTTCGTTGCGCTTCGCGTGAGATCGCCAAACATTCCCAGAGAAGTGGAGAACCGCTCCCGTGGAAATCGGACCGAATGCCACGAAGGATGCGCGGAACAACCCATAAAATCGACAAGGCTCGCTTCCTGCCAGATCGATTGGCCGCCATCGGCCAGACATTGGCTGACTCGATGTGGATTTACATGGATGGGGTGGTTGGAATCCAGTTTTTTTACCTCGACCGCAATGGCCGCCAATTTTTCCTGAAGGTTCGCTATGGTAAACGAAAGCCATTCCACCTTGCTGTGGTGAGAGATGAATCCTGTTTGCCCAAGATCCGAGGCCCTTGTTTCGATTTCTGCAAATGAACGAACGGTACGATAATGTTTGGCGTTATAGGCTGCAATGTCTCCTTTGTAGAGCTCCTCCAGGTAGCGCTGAAAGGCGTGCTGAGTATGTTGATGTTCCGGCGAAAGTGATCGTCCTGGTTCATTCCAGAGAATCCATGAATCAAGCGCGGGAGAATCTCTGTAGTGTTCCACAACCTTTCGAACATGGCTGAGGGACAGCGCGAAGAATTCCGGATCATCCAGATCGGCAACATCGGAATGCCCATGGGTCAACCTCATCCAACCGGGGGGACTTCCGCTCATAAGCGTCCCGATGATCTTCATACCGTGCTTTTGAGCCTCGTCGAAGATATCGTCGTATGGCGACCATTGAAATAATCCGCACTTGGGCTCGATTTGATTCCAAGCCAAAAAAAGCCGGATTAAGGTAAAGCCCGCACGATGCAGAATCACAACGCGCTGCCGCAAGAGATCCGCAGTATCTTCTGGATTGATGAAGAGCTGGCTCCCGAAACGAAGTTCTCGATTTAATTCCACACTCACGCGGATTGAACTTTCGACTCTTCAGTTTTTGCTAATTTCATTAATTTGAGGCTATGGGCATCTTTTACGATCGCAATTTCGGTCCCATTCTAATTGTAGAAACCAGCGCGGCCGATATCGTTCCGGCTGCAGATGGTGGCATAAAAAGGAGCGTTCGTCAGATGGTCCGAACGGATCTCAGAGGCGTTGAGGAAGGCAATTTGGTCTGGGGCTCCTGTTTCCGCAAGGTTTTCCCGTCACGCCATTCGCTTTCAATCAAAGTGCAAATGGGCAGAGGCGGCACACCGGTTTCTCCGCGTTGGATCATGCCGACGAGCTGATCGACTGCCTTTTGGCCAATCATAAGATCATTTTGGTACAGGCCGGAAATGTGGTTGTTGCGCGGATCGACATCCATGCTGACGAATCCGATTTGTTGGGGAATCTGGTAGCCCATGGCTCGCAGTTCACCTTCCATTTCGTCCCAACCAATGACCACATCGGGCTGGTAGGTATCTAGCCAGTTCTTCATAGGTACCTTTGGTTGTTGGCGGCCAAAGGGGAGAATATACTCCAAGTGCGTATATTTCCAGTGGTGCGCCAGGGTAAAGCCCGCCATAAGGCCGCTTTCCACTTTCTCATTCCACTCGGCAACAACAGCAAGACCTATCCGGTGATAGCCCAGCTCGACCAGACGTGAAATGATGGTGTTCATAGTGCGAAAATGGTTGTTGGCCACCACGTGCAAGACGGACGGTTGCATTGAGTAGCCGAAAGCGATGGCGGAGAAGCCGGTAAAATCGAACTCGAGATGGGCGTACGGGCGCGGTTGCGGCGCAATGAGCAATCCCTGGATATTGCGGGTCTTGAGAATATTCGCCAATTTCTCCGGCGACATACCGGGCTCTCGCAGCCAGAATTCCTCGACCATGTATCCAAGTTCCCGCGCGCGCGCGCCGGCGGCCTCATAATAACGGTCAAAGGTGGGATTCTCCCGCAAGGCGGAACGATCCGGCCAGTTATTAACCCAAGCGAGAACGGATTGGAAATGTGGGGTTCGCTTGGTCTGGCGGTAAACCATCAACGCCGCCACCATGGGATCGGGTTTATAGCCCATTTTTTTGGCGACTTCCTGCACTTTTTTGCGTGTTTCAAGACGCAGGCGCGAGCTGTCGCGCAAGCAGAGGGCCACCGTGGTGAAGTGCAGGCCGGTGGCCTTGGCAATATCGCGGATGGTGACACGTGTTTTCATTAATGACGAAGAAGGCCTTTGGTTTCCAGCATGGTTCTTAACATAGGTGAAGCGGGAAGCTGAAACATGAGCGTTCTACAATTATAAATCGGAGATCGGACAACTCCAAGCGGGTTATAGCCGAAAAATGCGCTAATTGTAGTATTTTCCTGCCTTTGACCATGACAGTAACTGAAGTCCGCTGTGACAGACTACCTGTACTTTTTGTTTTTTCTCGTCCGGGACCAGCGACCTTGTTCACGATGGCGACGTGTCAGCAGCCGCTGAATGGGCAGGGCTTGAAGAAGCTACAATTAGAATTGCATGCCGCTGGTCATAATTGTTTTCGAGCCTTACTCTTAAATAATGACTAATTCATTTTCCCTTCTGATCGAATGCTATTGGGGGGAAGTCGGCACCCCGGAAACGTCGGCATGTTTCAGTAAAACGGCGACGTTGTAACTGTCCGAACCAATTGGTCCATGCAACCTCTCGTCCAAGCCGCCAAGACGAACGCCCTCGTCTCAAACGTGGTGGTTTTTGCCCTTGCCCCGCCAATCAAACATTATTTTTCCCAATTCTTTGACCCGAGACTTTTTTCTTCAGTGTCATGCCAGTGGCTGGATGTTTTCACGATTGATCCACGGCAATGGAAAGATGCATTAACTGAACTAAAGCCCTCCGTTCTAGTGACAGGCTGGGGTACTCCACTGTTGCCGGATAGCTATGTCGACTCGAAGGACTTGGCGTTGCGCTATGTCTGTCATCTGGCCGGCGGTGTCAAGTCACAGTTGCCGCGTCGATTGATCGAGCGCGGCGTACTGGTGTCAAACTGGGGGGAGTCGATCAGCCACACGATTGCGGAACACGCGGTACTGCTGGTGCTGGGATTGTTGCGAAATCTGCCGGAGTGGAGCGGTTACATCACGCATTGGCAAGACCGCGAACAGGACTTCCCCCTGATGAATCTTTCCACGCGTTCGTTGCGGGGAAAGCGGGTGGGCTTGCACGGATTTGGCGCCATCGCGCGTGAAATTACCCGGATGCTGCGTCCATTTCGGGTGGAGTTGACCGCCTATTCCAAGGGTGTGCCGAAGAGTCTCTTTGAAGAATACGACGTCAAGCCTGCAAGCAGCTTGGAA
This sequence comes from Methylacidiphilales bacterium, assembly GCA_021272315.1. Classification (GTDB taxonomy): domain Bacteria; phylum Verrucomicrobiota; class Verrucomicrobiia; order Methylacidiphilales; family UBA1321; genus JABDGH01. The sequence goes on from JAJSLI010000053.1 coordinate 23,555, forward strand.
GAGCTGTTCGCCACGAGCGACATTATCATTGAGTGCGAAGCTCTCACCGCACTAACTAGGGGAACGGTGAATGAACGCCTTTTACGGCTTTTGCCGGAGAATGCCGTGTTCGTCAATGTAGGCCGTGGAGCAGTGGTGGAGGAAGCGGCGCTGATTAAAATCGGCCTGGAAGGCCGGCTGAGAATTGGGCTGGATGTGTACGAGCAGGAACCGGTTTCATCGCAGTATCCTCTCTTGAGGAAAAAGAACGTCCTTCTCTCTCCTCATATCGCCGGTCCAACCGAGGATGGACTGACGATCATGTGTGAATTTGCCCTAAAAAATCTACAGCGATACTTCCAAGGCGATAAACTTGATGGGTTGGTATCCCTGGAGATTTATGATCGTTCGACCTGAGATAATTTTGCGCTCAACGATCGTCCTCCGATAAGGGCTGGGTCTTGGAAATCGAGTAAAAAATGAAGAAGCATCTCCTTATTCCCTCCGTAGGCGTGATTGCCCTTTTCAATCTTTTCGCTCACGGACAAACCGGCAGCAATACAATCGCACAGCCAACTCCTCCTCCGATGCCCGAGGGTCAGAGTCCCGAGGCACAACCGGAAAGCATACTCGGACTTGCCGTGATGCGGCTTGGTGATGATCAGAAAGAACTGCAGCCTTACCGGGTCAAGGTGGGAGACAAGGAATACGATTTTGCCCACTTGCTGAAGCTGAAGCCTTCGGATACGGATGGCGCGACGGTACAGATCCTCGTCGATTTTAACTTCAAGCACCCCGGTCTTTTGAACGACTTGAAGGAGTTGGACTTTATCAAACAAAAGATTGCCGCCGGAGCAGAGCCTTGGGCGACCGCTTTTGAAGCAATGAAAAAATCACGTTACGCGGATGTGGATTATCTGAAAAAAATGAAGGTTCCACCTGTGGTTATCTCCTGTGATTTCTCGGGAAGAAACGATCATGGCTCCATACAGGAAATGAAGGACGCGAACGCCGCCTATACCCAGGCCCTGATGTGGTATTTCACGGGTGACAGCACGTACGCCAAGAACGCCGCAGGCATCCTGGAAACCTATGCACAAACAGTCACCTCACATGAAGGGAGGAACTGGTACCTCGAAGTCGCTTGGGCCGGAGACGTTTTTCCACTTTCAGCGGAATTGCTCAGATCGACGTACCCGGATTGGAAGAATTCCCGTGTTATCGGCAAGTGGTTCAATGATGTTTTTCTTCCGCCTTTGCATGACCGTCTTGCCTTTGGAAACCGGGAATTTGCCGTTATCAATGCCATGGCGGCCATTGGAATCTATAACGAAGACCGGGCGGCTTTTTATTTGGCCATGAATCACTGGATGAATTACATCCCGGCCTATCACTATCTATCCGAGGACGGGCCTGCGCCCTATCTGGCGGATTACTGGACGCCCGAGATCACGCCTTCGGATGATTTTTTGCTTAAACTCAATGATCCGTCTTTTCCGAAGGATTGGACGCCGTGGATTGAGTTGCATAACCAAAATTGGAGCGACGAGAAAATCCACGGAAAATTTGGAGATGACAGTACGGGCATGAGAAAGGATGTCGCTGCGCGACTATCGTCATGGACGGGCGGACCTGTTACCTATCTGCCCGGTTATTGCGGAGAAACGGCGAGAGACTTTGGTCACGTGGAGGTAAGTTTTGCGACGGAAATAAACGCGGCCGAGATGGCTTGGCATCAGGGTATTGATGTTTACACGCCACAAGCCAAAAGGCTTACGACCTTCATGGAAACCCAGGCCAAACTTCGTCTGGGTGAGCCACCTCCGGATTCGATGACGGCCAAGTTGGTTCCATATAGCTTGGTGGGAACGTGGGAAATCGCTTACAACCATTACGCCAATCGGATGGGAATGCCGCTCCCCAATACCCTCAAAATCATCGAAATTCTACGACAGGCCGGAGAGGGTGGAATTCGCCTGCCTAAGGACGCTCCCCACGATCCAGCTAATCCGCGTCTGTGGACATTCCCTCCTCCTTTTCCATCCCTTTTCGCATCGGGAATTGGCGGATCCAGCGGTTGGATCTCCAGTTGGGAAACATTAACCCATGGCGATCTGGACAAACACTGATTCAATTTATCGGCATATGATCGTTGAAATCACAAACCAAACTGAATGTGTTATGAGATTTCTTTCTATATTGAAACTTTTTCAAAATTCGTAGGTTAAATGAAGAATGCGCGACAAAAAAAGAACCAATTGGCGGGTATGGAGCAACTAATGATGAAGCTGGAACACGAGCGCATAAGCGATTACAGAATGGCAACCAGCCGCAAGGATTTTACCCAGAGGCAACTCACGGTTTGTCTGGCGCTGTTGGTTTTACTCTTTCCCGGCTGGAGTTCTCCTGCTGCTGCACAGCAAGGGACGACGACAACCAATGCCCCCACTCAACCGGCAATGAAAGTCCCGGATATTCCCGCCACCTTCAAGCATCCGGGCCTGCTCAACAACATGGAGGAACTCCAGTTCATCAAGCAAAAGATCCAGGCTGGCGAAGAGCCTTGGAAGAGCGCCTTCGATCAGATGAAGGAGACCAAGTACGCCTCTCTAAATTATAAACCCCATCCGCATGAGAACGTGAGCATGGGCATCTTAGGCAAGGGCGGCGGCCCAGGGGGGGTGTACGACGAAGACGATGACGTTATCGCCGCCTATACCCAAGCGCTCATGTGGATTTTTACGGACAACGAACAATATGCCAAAAATGCCGTCGAAATTTTCAATGCCTGGACCATTCTCCAAGGCTCGGGAGGAGCCGGTTGGTATCTGCAGCCTTCCTGGGCCGGCTCCCTGTGGCCTGAAGCGGCCGAGTTGATCCGGGCGACTTATCCGAAATGGAGTGCCGATGACATTGCGAAATTCTCCGCCATGTTGGATCGGGCCATTCTTCCCGTGCTGCACAATCAGATGGCCTATGGAAACCGGGAACTGTCGGTTTGCAATGCTCTCGTCGCCATTGGCGTCTTTAACAACGATCGGGCGGCCTTCACCGAAGGCATTACTCATTGGGTCAGCTATGTCCCCTGCTGGATCTATCTCACCAGTGACGGTCCGACGCCCCGAAAGGCTGACTATTGGTTGACCTCTCCCAGCGATGACGACTTGGCGAAGATCGATGCGGGTCTTTTCCCCGACGTGAAGCAATCGTGGATTTACTCCGATCAAACAACGTTTACGTATGATATTAAGAGAAAACTGGGCAACGATAATGGCATGGCTCGAAAGCCCACCCTCGACTTATGGAACGAGGCGCCGCCCGAGGCCTATGTCGACGGGCTTTGCGCGGAGACTTATCGGGACTTGGGGCACTGCGATCTTGGTTTCTCCCAAATGATCAACGTGGCGGAAATCGCCTGGCATCAGGGGATTGATCTCTATGGGCTGGAAGCCAAACGGATCACCGCCTTTATGGAATTCGAAAACTTTCTCCGCATCGGCGTCCCGATCCCGGCGCAATATTATAGCGTCAACCCGTCAGGCATCGGCCCGTCGACTTTTGAGATCGCTTATAACCACTATCATAACCGCATGGGCGTGGATCTGCCGAAGACCGAGGCGCTGATTCAGCTTCTCCGCCCCTGTCTCAAGCAAGTGCCCATCACCCCTTTCGGTTGGGATTACCTGAAAATGGTTCCGGGGGTCCGAGCGGGCGGAATGGGCGGACCCGCCAATCTCGATACCGCCTGGGAAGCGCTGACCCATGCGGAGTTGAACGCCAAAGGGAACCTGCCGGCGGAAACCGGGGCTGTTGCAGGCACAACCGCGCCCGGAGCAGGACCTCATTAAAATCCGTGCACATGGCTCTGATCTTAATAAAACCACACCCCATAAGATGAATCCCTATCCAACAATAACGACCATGCCGTGGAAACAACGGACCGCGCCATTCATTCCTTGCGTCCATTCTCTTGGGAAGAGAGCAACCTGTCTGCTGGTGCTGTTGGTTTTACCCTTTTGTGTCTGGAGTTCTCCCGCTGCCGCACAGCAAGCGGCGACGACAACCAACACCCTCGACCAGCCAACGGCAGATTTAAATGCTTCCGTTCAGCCGACGACGAAAGTCCCGGATGTTCCCGCCACCTTCAAGCATCCGGGCCTGCTCAACAGCATGGAGGAACTCCAGTTCATCAAGCAAAAAATCCAGGCCGGCGAGGAACCTTGGAAGAGCGCCTTCGAACAGATGAAGGCGATCAAGTATGCCTCTTTGACCTACAAACCCCACCCCCACGAAACCGCCAGTTCCGGGTTTCTCGGAAAAGGTGGCGGGCCGGGCGGCGCATGGGACGAAAACAATGATGCCATCGCCGCCTACACCCAGGCGCTGATGTGGATTTTCACCGATAACGAACAGTACGCGCAAAACGCGGTGGATATTCTTAATGCCTGGTCAATTCTCCAGACCCATGGGGGGCCCAATTGGTATCTGGAAACTGCCTGGGAAGGCTCGATGTGGGCCGAGGGGGCCGAGCTAATCAGGGCGACTTATCCGAAATGGAATCCCGACGACATCGCAAAATTCTCCGCCATGTTGGATCGGGCCTTCCTTCCGCTCCTACACAATCAGCTCTCCTACGGCAACCGGGAACTGGCGGTCTGCAACGCGATGGTTACCATTGGCGTCTTCAACAACGATCGGGCGGCCTTCGCCGAAGGCATCAATCATTGGGTCAGCTATGTCCCCTGCTGGATCTATCTGACCGATGATGGCCCGACGCCTAAAAAGCCCGACTATTGGCTGACCTCTCCCAGCAATGACGACCTGGCGCAGATGGATGCCGGTCTTTTTCCCGACGTCAAGCAGTCGTGGATTTACACCGACCTTGACGCGTATATGAAGGCGAACAAGCTGGGGAACGATCACGGCATGGTGCAGAAAGGAGACCTGCCTGGCCTCTGGTACCACGCGCCGCAGGCGGCCTATGTGGACGGGCTTTGTTCGGAGACTTTCCGGGATTTGGGGCATTGCGACCTCGGTTTCTGCCAGATGATCAATACGGCGGAAATCGCCTGGCATCAGGGAATCGATCTCTATGGCATGCAGGCCAAACGGATCACGGCTTTCATGGAGTTGGAATCCTCCCTCCACAACACGGACGATCCGCTTCCGGATGCATTTGCCAAAGTCAACCCCGGGGTGAGTGGGACCTTCGAGATCGCCTACAACCATTACCACAACCGCATGGGCATGGACCTGCCGAAAACCCAGGCCCTGATTCAGCTTTACCGCCCCTTGCTTCAGCAAGTGCCCAGCGTCAGCGCAGGCTGGTGCGTATTAAAGGCGGAGCCGGGGCTCCGGACGAAGGACATCCCCGGTCCCGCCGTGCTCGATATCGCCTGGGAAAGCCTGACTCACGCGGAGTTGAATGCCAAAGGAAATCTGCCGGCAGGGAACGGGGCTGTTGCAGGCACAACTTCAACCGGAGTGGGACATCCCTGAAATCAAACACTCGACACCGATTTTAATGCAACCCTATCCAATAATACCGACCCTGCCGTGGAAGCAATGGGCCGCGCCGGCCGTTCCTTGCCTTCCACCCCTCGGCAAGAGAGCAACCTGTCTGCTGGCACTGTTGATTTTGCCCCTTTGCGGTTGGAGTGCTCCTGCCTCCGCGCAGCAAGCAGCCGCGACGACGACCAATACGTCCGCCGCGCAAACCGCTCCGGCTTTCCTGGAAGTCCCGAAGCCCGGACCACTCAACCTCCCTCCAATCCCGGAAAAATTTGTCCACCCGGGACTTTTCAACAGCATGGAGGAGCTGCAATTCATCAAGAAGAAAATCGCCGCGGGTGAGGAGCCTTGGAAAAGCGCCTTCGAGCAGATGAAGAACTCGAAATGGGCCGAATTGAACTACAAGCCCAAGCCGCACGATACAGTGTCTTCCGGCATCCTCGGAAAGGGTGGATCCGGTGTTCCTGATATGACTGCAGATGGCGAGGCCGCTTATACCCAGGCGCTGATGTGGATTTTCACGGACAATGAGCAGTATGCGCAAAACGCGGTGAATATTCTCAATGCCTGGAGCATTCTGAGAAATCAGGGAGGGGCCAACTGGTATTTGCAGGCATCGTGGTCCGGCGCGGGTTTTGCCGAGGCGGCGGAATTGGTAAAATCGACCTATCCAAAATGGAAGCCTGAGGATATCGCCAAGTTTTCCGACATGTTGAACAAGGCCTTTTTGCCTCTTTTGCATAATCAGATGGCTTATGGGAATCGAGAGTTCTCCACGATCTATGCCATGATGGCCATCGGGGTTTTCAATGATGACCGGGGGGCTTTTTACGAGGGACTATCCCATTTCGTCAGCTATCTTCCCTGCTATATTTATCTGAAAGAGGACGGGCCGACGCCCAAGATCGCCAACTACTGGCTCTCCTCTCCGAGCGACGATGAATTGGCCAAAATGGATGCGGGCCTTTTTCCCGACGTCAAACAGTCGTGGATTTACACCGATCAAACAACGTTTACGAGGGAGATTAAGCATAAACTGGGTAATGATCAAGGCGGGCTGGAAAAGCCCACCATCGACCGCTTATGGAACTCGGCGCCGCCCGAGGCGTTTGTTGACGGGCTTTGCTGCGAGACGTTCCGGGACTTGGGACACTCCGAAATGTCTCTTTCCTCAATCGGTCACGTCTGTGAACTCGCCCGGCATCAGGGGATCGATCTCTACACGCCGAATTCGAAAAAAATCACGGCCTTCTTGGAATTGAATGCCTTCCTCCGGGTGGGCGTTCCCGTTCCACCCTGTTTTTATCGAGTTGTGCCAACGGGTATAGGTTCGACGTGGGAAGTCGGCTACAATCATTATCACAACCGCAAGGGGATCGATCTGCCGTATACTAGGATGGTGCTCGACAAGGTGGTTCGCCCCTGCAGCAAAAAGCCATATTCCTTGGCCGGGTGGTGGCCCTTTATTAAAATAGATTTACTTGGGGTTCGTGCCAATCAAGTCGCCGGTTTTCCCGGATGGGAGACGTTGACCCATGGGGACTTGGACGCGAAATAGCAACCTCCGCCACTTCAAGTATTCGACAATATGAAGCAATCAAATTCTATGAAACAATCGAACCTGATCCTGCCGGCCATGACATGGAAACAACGGATCGCGGCTCTCATTCCTTGCCTCCCCTACCTTGGCAAGAGGATAACCCGTCTTCTGGTGCTGCTGATGTTGGTCTTTTGTGGCTGGAGTTATCCTGCCGCCGCACAGGAAGCGGTGACCACGACCAATGCTCCCACCGAGACAACTGAAAACGCCCCGGCCACGTCTGGCGCAACAACCCCTCCAGCCTCGCAAGTTCCGCAGCCCGAACCTCTGAACCTCCCTCCGATTCCGGAAAAATTCGTCCATCCGGGACTTCTAAACAACATGGAGGAGTTACAATCCATCAAGAAGAAAATCGCCGCGGGTGAGGAGCCGTGGAAGACGGCTTTCGAGGCGATGAAGAACTCGAAATGGGCCGACCTGAAGCACAGGTCCAAGCCGCTGGAAACGATGGTTGGTGACGCCAACACGGCTGGAGATAAAAATTGTGACGCCCTTGTCGCCTACACGCAGACGCTGATGTGGATTTTCACGGACAATGAGCAATATGCGCAAAGTGCAATGGTTATCCTCAATGGTTGGAGCATTCAAAAAAATACCGAGCCTAATAGCTGGTGCCTGCTGGCAACGCCCGCGGTATTTGCCGAAGCAGCGGAATTATTGAGAGCCACCTATCCGAAATGGCAGCCGGAGGATATCGCCAAGTTTTCCGCAATGTTGAACAGAGTCTATTTGCCGATTCTTCATAATCGGATGGTTTATGGAGGCAAGGAGTTCGACACGATTTACGCGATGATGGCGATTGGAGTTTTCAACGATGACCGGGGGGCTTTTGACGAGGCGCTTTCGCATTTCGTCAGCTATCTTCCGTGCTTTATTTATCTGAAAGAGGACGGCCCGACGCCAAAAATCTCGAATTACTGGCTCTCCACTCCAAGCGACGCGGAACTGGCCAAAATGGATGCCTCCCTTTTCCCAAATCCGGCGGATGCCTGGTTTTCGGTGAAGCAAACTGACGTCGAGGATACCAACCTGCTGGAATCGGCGGATTTGGACAGGTTATGGTCCAACGCGATGCCGCAGGCGTATATTGACGGTCTTTGCGCCGTGATGTTCAGCACCAAAGGAGGCATGACGCAGTGTGATGGAGCATTTGTCTCACTGAGTCATGCCCTGGAAATCGCCTGGCATCAGGGGGTCGATCTCTACACCCCCAACACAAAAAGAATCACGTCTTTCATGGAATTGTATTCCCACCTCCGACTTCGGATGGACGATACCATTCCCCTGGCTTTTTACGGAGTCTCGCCGGGCCCGATGAATGGGACGTGGGAAGTCGCCTACAATCATTATCACAACCGGAAGGGGCTCGATCTGCCCTGGACTCGTGAGCTCCTCGACAAGGCGATTCGCCCCTGTATTACGGAAACACCCGTCACAACCGCCTGGTGGACCTATGTCCATTCGGCCCCCACGGGGCTCCGTGCTTCGCAAATTTTATATCCGGCGTTGGGGAACTGCGCATGGGAGACATTGACCCATGGTGAATTGGACAAACACTGATTTTATCGCCGGATGGGAGGCGATGGATCCGTAACCCAAGCGTAATGGGCTTCGGGATTTACCTAACACAGCGTATGGGCAAAATCATTGGAACTGATCCCTTCCCTAGCGCCATGGGTGCTAGGGCGCTTTTATTAATACTGTAGCCGCTACGAGTCCATCGTCGTTTGAGGCCCGGATGGCCGGAAAGACATTAGCCGATTACGCCGGCCATCGGTTAGCCCACAAGGTCAACCGCCCCGGATGGTGTGACGCATGAATTTACCTCTCATAGATTCCATCGCCCCTACGGAAGGCGGGTCCTTTTGTTACTTCCCACCAGTGGCTGCCGCCACCGGCTAATTTCCGTGGGCTCTCCGGGCCAAAAGTAGAAAGCCGGCGATTATATTTTTGCAAACGCTGTAGCAGTAAAAATGGTATAATTCGGTGGCTTGGACAACTCGTTATTCGGGCAGCGCGAAACGCGCTGGAGACAACGCCAGAAGACGTTGTTTGCAACCATCAAGACGGGAGTTTTAGGCTGCCTTCCCTATCCTCGAATAGTTTGCTCCTCTTATTTTCACAGGCCGCGATCTGAACGGGAACTGATCCCGGTACTTCCAAGTCTGCCCTTGCCTCAGCTTGTTCTGCGGCGGCGTCGGACCATCAGGATGAGGAAGCCCAGGCCCAGGGCGAACAGGGCCCATGTGCCCGGCTCCGGCACCACGTCCAATTGCAACGTCAGGTCCCCTGCCGAGCCCACGATGACGAAATCCGCCCAGTT
>JAJSLI010000078.1 GCA_021272315.1 Methylacidiphilales bacterium
TCATCTCGGAGAAGATCGTCAAGGAAGACATCTACACTTCCATTCACATCGAGGAATTCGAGATCAGCGCCCGCGACACCAAGCTCGGGCCTGAGGAAATCACGCGCGACATTCCGAATGTCGGCGACGAGGCCCTCCGCACTCTCGGCCCCGACGGCGTCGTTCGCATCGGCGCGGAAGTCAAACCCGGCGACATCCTCGTCGGCAAGATCACGCCCAAAAGCGAAACCGAGCTTGCTCCTGAGGAGCGTCTTCTGCGCGCGATTTTCGGCGAAAAGGCTGCCGACGTGAAGGATTCGTCCCTCACCGTCCCCTCCGGCACCTACGGCATCGTCATGGACGTCAAGGTCACCTCGGGCAATGCCAAGGCTGCGCGCCAGAAGCTCACTCCGACCGAGGCCAAGCGCCAGTCGAAAGCCATTCAGGACAAGTTCTCCGAGCGCGAAGCCGCGCTTACCGAAGAACTCACCCAGGCGCTTTCAAACATCCTTCTCAACGAGAAAATCCCGCTTGATGTCGTCAACGCCGAGACCGGCGAAATCATCATTCCGGCCAACCGCAAGATCACCAAGACGCTCCTGCGCAAGCTCGCCTCCGTCTACGATCACATCGAGATCGACCCGAGCCCGATCCGCATCAAGATTCGCGAAATCATCAGTTCATTCGAGAGCAAATTCGAACAGCTCAAGAACGAGCGCGAGGTCGAGATGGACCGCGTCGAGAGCGGCGATGACATCGATCCCGGCATTGTCAAGCAGGTCAAGGTCTTCGTCGCCAGCAAGCGCAAGCTCTCCGTTGGTGACAAGATGGCCGGACGCCATGGCAACAAAGGCGTTGTTGCCAAGATTGTGCCGGAAGAGGACATGCCCTTCCTGCCTGACGGTACCCCGGTTGAGATCGTTCTCAACCCGCTCGGAGTGCCTTCGCGTATGAACGTCGGTCAGGTGCTTGAAACCCACCTCGGCATCGCCGCCAAGGCGCTCGGCTTCAAGGTCGCCACGCCCGTCTTCGACGGCATCAAGGAAAAGCAGATTCGCCAGTACCTCAAAGAGGCTCACCTCGACGAGGACGGCAAGAGCTACCTTTTTGACGGACGCACGGGTGAACGCTTCGACCAGCGCGTCGTTGTCGGACAGATCTACATGCTCAAACTCGGCCACCTTGTCGCGGACAAGATTCACGCTCGCGCCGTCGGACCCTACTCCCTCGTCACCCAGCAGCCGCTGGGCGGCAAGGCGCAGTACGGCGGCCAGCGCTTCGGCGAAATGGAGGTCTGGGCGATGGAAGCCTACGGCGCCGCCTACACCCTGCAGGAACTCCTTACCGTCAAGTCGGACGATGTCCCCGGGCGCACCCGCATCTACGAGTCGATCGTCAAAGGAGACAATTCGCTCGAAGCCGGCACGCCGGAATCGTTCAACGTTCTCATCAAGGAAATGCAAAGCCTCGGCCTCGACGTCAAAGTCGGCGCCCGCACGGCCCAGCACCCCGAAGTCGAACCTGAAAATGCCCGCGGCAAAGGCGTTTTGGAAGCCGCTTGATCCTTTAAAAAAACAGAAGAAGTCACCGCACATCCCATCCCGCATCTATGAGTACACAAAAAGAGTCAGCCCGCGAAATGCTCGGCCTCGGCAGCACGGTCGGTTTCGACCAGGTCGGCATCACCGTTGCCGCCCCCGATACCATCCGTTCCTGGAGCAAGGGAGAAGTCAAAAATCCCGAGACCATCAACTACCGCACCTTCAAGCCCGAAAAAGGCGGACTCTTCTGCGAGCGCATCTTCGGTCCAACGAAGGATTGGGAGTGCGCTTGCGGCAAATACAAACGGATCAAATACAAGGGCGTCATCTGCGACCGCTGCGGCGTCGAGGTCACCCTCGCCCGCGTTCGTCGCGAGCGCATGGGCCACATCGAACTCGCCGTACCCGTCTCCCACATCTGGTTCTTTAAGTGCATGCCCAGTCGTCTCGGCCTCATTATGGACATGACCGCCCGCCAGCTTGAGCGCGTCATCTACTACGAGGACTACCTCGTCGTCGATCCGGGCAAGGCCCCGCTCCAGCCCCGCCAACTCCTAAGCGAAACCGAATATCGTGAAGCCCAGGAACAGTACGGCGACACCTTCACCGCCAAGATGGGCGCAGAAGCTGTCCGCCTGGTCCTCTCCGGTATCGATCTCGTTCAGACCGCCAAGGATCTCACCGAGGTCCTCGGCAACACCAAAAGCAAGCAGACCCGCAAGAAGGTCGCCAAGCGCCTTAAGCTCGTCCAAGGCTTCATCTCCTCAAAGACCCGTCCCGAGTGGATGGTTCTTGAGGTTCTACCGGTGATCCCTCCCGATCTGCGGCCGCTCGTTCCGCTTGAGGGTGGGCGTTTTGCTACCTCTGATCTCAACGATCTCTACCGCCGCGTCATCAATCGCAACAACCGCTTGCGCAACCTGCTTCAGTTGAAGACGCCCGACGTCATCATTCGCAACGAAAAGCGCATGTTGCAGGAAGCCGTTGACGCCCTTTTTGACAATGGCCGCCACGGACGCGCCGTCACCGGCGCCGGCAACCGCCCCCTCAAGTCCCTTTCCGATATGCTCAAGGGCAAGAGCGGACGCTTCCGCATGAACCTGCTCGGCAAGCGCGTCGATTACTCGGGCCGCTCTGTCATCGTCATCGGGCCCGAACTCAAGCTCAACCAGTGCGGTTTGCCCAAGAAGATGGCCCTCGTCCTCTTTGAGCCCTTCATCATCCGCCGTCTGAAGGAACTCGGCCACGTCCACACCGTGCGCTCGGCTAAAAAAATGATCGAGCGCCAGGAATCGGTTGTCTGGGACATCCTCGAGGAAGTCACCAAGGGCCACCCCGTCCTCCTCAACCGCGCCCCCACGCTCCACCGTCTTTCCATCCAGGCGTTCGAGCCGGTACTCATTGAGGGCGAAGCCATCCGCGACCATCCGCTCGTTTGCACGGCTTACAACGCCGATTTCGACGGCGACCAGATGGCCGTCCATGTCCCGCTTTCGGCTGAAGCCCAGCTCGAAGCGCGCCTTCTCATGATGGCGCCCCAGAACATCTTCTCGCCTTCCAGCGGCAAACCGATCACGACCCTTAATCAGGACATCACCCTCGGCTGTTACTATCTGACCCAGCCCTCCCGCAAAGAGAAGCTCGAGAAGGCAGAAAAGCCCGACGAAAAGAAGCGCCTCATCATCTTTGCCAACACGGACGAAGTCCTCTTTGCCCACCAGGAAAAGATTGTCACCACGCATCAGGCGATTTTTCTGCGCAATCCCAATCTCGGCCAGCAGACCGTTTTTGGTGATTCCGAGAAGAAGCTGATCGAGACCACGGCAGGCCGTGTCCTTTTCAACACGATCTGGCCGAAGGAAATCGGTTTTTACAACCGTACCGCGACCAAGAAAAACCTCGGCGACATCATCCTGCGCTGCTACCAGGTGGCCGGTCATGAGCCGACCGTTGAAGCGCTCGATCGCATGAAGGAGCTCAGCTTTGCCGAAGCCACCCGCTCCGGTGTCTCCATTGGCATCGACGACATGATCATCCCGAGCGATAAGGCGAAGGTGATCGGCAATTCCTATAATTCCATCGCCGTCGTCGAGAAGCAGTACCGCTCCGGCGCCATCACCGATGGCGAGCGCTACAACAAGATTGTTGACGTCTGGACCCAGGCCAACGACGAAATCTCCAACCTCATGATGCGCACCCTCGAGCACAACCACGGTCGGGCCGAGTTCAACCCTGTGTTCATCATGGCTGATTCCGGCGCGCGCGGAAACAAGAACCAGGTCCGACAGCTTGCCGGCATGCGCGGCCTCATGGCCAAGCCTTCCGGTGAAATCATCGAGCGCCCCATTGTCTCCAACTTCCGCGAAGGACTCACCGTACAGGAATACTTCATTTCCACGCACGGTGCCCGCAAGGGTCTGGCCGACACCGCGCTCAAAACCGCCGATTCAGGTTACATGACCCGCAAACTCCACGATGTGGCGCAGGACGTCATTATCAATGAGGAGGATTGCGGCACGGTCAACGGCATCTGGGTCAAGTCGATCCTCGAGGGAGAGGACGAAATCGTGAAGTTAACTGAGCGCATCGTGGGTCGTGTTTCCTGCGAAGACATTAAAGATCCCGTGGGCCGCAAACCCATCGTCCGCGCTGGCGAAGTTATCGACGAAATCCGGGCGACTAAGATCAACGACATTGGTACCGAGCGGGTCAAGATACGCTCCGTGCTGACATGCGAAACGCGCCGCGGTGTCTGTTCGAAGTGCTACGGCATTGCGCTTGCCTCCAACCAGCTCGCCAAGCTAGGCGAGGCGGTCGGCGTCATTGCAGCCCAGTCTATCGGCGAACCCGGCACGCAGCTCACCATGCGTACCTTCCACGTCGGAGGCACAGCGTCCCAGGTCTTCAAACAGCCCCAGATCAAGGCCAAGAATGATGGTACGGTCCAGTACACCGATTTGCGCACCGTGAAGTCGCTCGACAACAATCACATTGTGCTCAACAAAAACGGTTCCATCAGCGTTCATGCTGAGGACAACCGTGAACTCGAGCGCTATACTGTTGTCATCGGCTCGGTCATCTCCGTTCCCGACGGCGGCAGGGTCAAGAAGGGCGAAACCTTCGTGCAATGGGATCCCTACAACGTCTCGATCCTCACGGAAAAGGCCGGCAAGGTCGAGTTCCGCGACATCATCGAAGGCGTCACCATGAAACGCGAGATGGACGAAGCTACCAAGCAGGTCGGCACCGTCATCATTGAGCACAAGGAAGACCTCCATCCGCAGATTGTCATTCTTGATGAACGCAAGGCGGTTAGTGCCTCCTATAGCATCCCCGCCGGTGCGCATATCGAAGTGAAACCAGACCAGAAAGTCCAGGCGGGGCAACGTCTGGCCAAGACCCCGCGCAAGGTCGCCAAGACCAAAGACATCACCGGCGGCCTGCCGCGTGTCGCTGAACTCTTTGAGGCCCGCCGTCCCAAGGACGCCGCGGAAATCGCCAAGATCGATGGTATCATCGAAGTGGGTGGCAACGTTCGTGGCAAGAAACGTCTCATCATCCGCGATCCCTCCACGGGTACGGAAGAGGAGCACCTCATCCCGATGTCCAAGCACCTCATTGTTTACAAGGGCGATATGGTCAAGAAAGGCCAGCAGCTCACTGAAGGTCCCGTTGTCCCGCACGAAGTGCTGGAAGTCTGCGGTCCTCAGGACCTGCAGGAATACCTGGTCAACGAAGTTCAGGAGGTCTACCGCCTCCAGGGCGTCGAAATCAACGACAAGCACATCGAGATCATTGTTCGCCAGATGCTTCGCAAGGTGAAGATCACCGAGCCGGGCGATACCAGTTTTCTCTGGGGCGAACAAATTGATCGGCTCAGCTTCGAGGAGGAAAATCGTCAGGTTGAAGCCAAGGGCGGCAAACCAGCCGAGGCTACGCCCGTACTACTGGGCATCACCAAGGCGTCGCTTGAGACGGAAAGCTTCATCTCGGCGGCCAGCTTCCAGGATACGACGCGCGTTCTCACCGACGCTGCCACTCTCGGCAAGATCGACAAGCTCCGCGGTTTCAAAGAGAACGTCATCATGGGGCACCTGATCCCCGCAGGCACCGGTTTCAATGCACACCGCTCGCTGAAACTGGTCGAGTTGGGTGAACAAGTGGGCGAGCCCCTGATTTCACCCGAAAAGGACGATTCACTCGATCTTCTGCCGAAACTCCGTGCGCCTGACTCCGAAGTCGCCACGAGTTGATCGACGTGACAGAGCTTGATCATTGGAGATTCGAGGAAGGCCTGAATTTCCAGGTTCGAGAAGGGGGATGGCATCGCTCATCCCCCCGCTCCTATCTTGACTGTCTTTCGTTTCTAGTATTAAGTAATCGAGGTGCTCATGGTGGAAAACACTGCTGATCAAGAGGTTTTAGCCACATACCTTATTGTTGATGGGGAGGTGGTTTATGAGGTTGCGCCAAACTCGGTTCTGAACATAGGCCGTCTCGATTCCAACGACGTTGTTCTGGATGACTACAAAGTCAGCCGCGAGCACGCCATCCTCAAGTTTTCCGGCACAGAGTTTTTAATCGTCGATCTTGCCAGTACGCATGGGACCTACGTTAACGATGAACGCGTTGATCGCCGCATTGTCAATTTTGGCGACAAAATTCGGATCGTCAGCCACGAACTTACCCTCAGCCGTGAATTGCCTGACGTTGAAGGTAGCGAAGGCCTGTCCATCCCCACGCCCAAAATGGCCCGCACCTTGGATCGCCGCCTCAAGTTTTTCGGTGGTCTCAATGAATTTTCTCTGCTCACTCTCGTCCAGTTTCTCTCGCAGGAAAAGCAATCCGGCCTCCTCCTCCTCGAACTCGGCCAGAAACCCGGCCCGCGCATGTATTTTGTTGATGGTGAAATCATTCATGTTGCCGACGGCGCCGACCTCGCCGAGCTCCTCACCCGTCAGTATCACCAACAAAGCCTTTTCTTCTATTTCCACCATGAAACTAACTTTCCCGCACGCACCATCCACGAAGCCACCCCCAATTATCTGATGAAACTCTGTCATTCCTTCGATGAAAAGCAGGTCAGGGAAACGGATGAAGTCAGTAGTCTTTACC
Source organism: Methylacidiphilales bacterium (assembly GCA_021272315.1). Lineage (GTDB taxonomy): Bacteria > Verrucomicrobiota > Verrucomicrobiia > Methylacidiphilales > UBA1321 > JABDGH01. Next base: position 6,636 of record JAJSLI010000078.1, read on the forward strand.
GTTCCACCGGGCGTCTCGCCGTCACTAGACGCATTGATGCTCCTCCTCCCACCGGTCGCCGCTGATTTTTGCAGACACGAGCAATCTCGGCGGTGGCGGTCCGAGACCGTCCGCTCTTGCCCGCGCTTTCTTTTCCGCGAACATCTCTGCTAGACTCGTCCCTCACGCCATGAAGATCATTCTCACCGGCATCCAGCCTTCCGGCGCGTTGCACCTCGGCAATTACTTCGGCGCTATGCAGCCGGCCATTGAATTGCAAAGCCATGGTCAAGCGGTCTATTTTATCGCCGACTATCATGCGCTTACCTCGGTCACCAAGGCGGACGATCTTCGGAGCTACACGTTCGATGTCGCCGCAGGTCTTCTCGCCTGCGGTCTCGACCCATCCCGCACTATTCTCTTCCGCCAGAGCGACGTGCCCCAGGTGCACGAGCTGGCGTGGCTCCTTTCCATCGTCACGCCCATGGGGCTGCTCGAACGGGCCCATAGTTACAAAGACAAGATCGCCCAGGGTGCGGAAACCAATCACGGACTCTTCGCCTATCCAGTCCTCATGGCTGCCGATATTCTCCTCTACAACTCCGACCTTGTCCCCGTCGGCAGGGACCAGAAGCAGCACCTTGAAATTGCGCGCGACATCGCGCAGAAATTCAACGACCGCTTCGGCCCCGTTTTCAAGCTTCCCGAGCCGGTTATTCGCGAGGCCACCGCCATCGTTCCCGGCATCGACGGACGCAAGATGTCGAAGTCGTACGGCAACACCATCTCCCTTTTTGGTAATGAGAAGGAAATCAAAAAGGCGGTCATGGGCATCAAGACCGATTCAACGCCCATCGACCAACCCAAGCAGATCGAGGGCTCGGTTCTTGGCCAGCTCATGCAGGCGGTTGATCCCGAGAAATACGAAAACTTTAAGGTCTACGGCTCTGCGCCTGGTATTGGCTACGGTGATTTGAAAAAGGATTTACTTGCGGCCATTCAGAAACGTTTCCAGCCCTTCCAGGAGAAGTACCGCCATTACCAGACCCACCCTGGCGAGGTCGAGGGTGTTCTCCACGACGGCGCCAACCGCGCCCGTGCCTTGGCCGCACCCATTCTCGAAAAAGCACGCCGGGCGACAGGACTATCGTCATCATGAGCGCCGGAGAAATTGTATCCGCCGAGGCCGACTCCCAAAGCCTCACCCACGTCAAGCTTCCCGTGTTCGAGGGACCTCTCGACCTCCTGCTCTATCTCATCAAGAAGGAGGAAATCGACATTTACGACATTCCCATCGAAAAAATCACCACGCAATATCTCGACTACCTGCGCCTCATCAAGATGCTCGATCTCGAGGTGGCCGGTGAATTTCTCGTTGTCGCCGCCACGCTGCTCTACATCAAAAGCCGCGTTCTCCTCCCGCACGACCAGCGCCCGCCCGAGGATGAGGCGGAGGAGGACGATCCCCGCTGGGAACTTGTCCGCCAGCTTGTCGAGTACAAGAAATACAAGGACGCTGCCTACGAACTCCAGCAATGCCTCGCCCGGCAGGAAGGCGTCCACGGTCGCGGGGGTAGCTTCAAGCCCGATCTCGCCGCCGACGGGAGCCTCCCCTTCGACAAGGTCGGCCTCTTCGATCTCCTCGCCGTTTTTCAGAAAGTCCTCGCCCGCGCCAGCCAGGACGAAGACCTCCGCGACATCTTTGAGGACCGCTTCACCGTCAGCGACAAAATCCAGTACATCATCGGCAAAATGACCAGCCGCACCCGTGTCGTCTTTGAGGCGCTTTTCGTCGAAGGCGCCAGCCGCACTGAAATCGTTGTCACGTTCCTCGCGGTGCTCGAACTCATCCGCCTCAAGCAAATCGGCGTTGTCCAGGACAGCCCCTTCGCCCCCATCGAACTCGTCAAGCTTGCTCCCGCGCAGTCTGAATATGTAACTGGGGAAACCGGGGAGAAATCGGAAGAAGAAAAGACAGGGTAGCCGTCGACCGCCGGGCGACGGTCTGCAACAAATTCATTCCGTTCGCCGCTCTCGAAAAAAATCCTGGAGCAGTTCCAACGACTCTTCCCGCAGCACCCCGGGCGTGATCTCGCAGCGATGATTCAACCCCGGCAGGTCAAAGAGATTGAAGGCCCCGCCGCACGCGCCCGCCTTCGGATCGTCCACGCCGAAGACAATCCGGTCCACCCGCACATGGGCCAACGCCCCCGCGCACATCGGGCACGGCTCCTTCGTAACGTAGAGTGTCGTCCCGTTCAGCCGCCACGATTTCAGGAGCGCCTGCGCTTCCCCGATGGCCAGCATCTCCGCGTGGGCGGTCGCATCCTGCCGCCACTCCACTTCGTTAGCGGCCTCCGTCAGGATCGCGCCGTCACGCACCAGCACAGCGCCAACCGGGACTTCTTCGCGTGCGCGAGCCTGACGGGCCAGTTCCAGCGCCCTCCGCATGAAAGTTTCGTCAGTCACACACCCTAAGCCTTTGCCTCGGCAAAGGCCCCGAAGGCGCGGAACTTCGCGTACCGCTTCTCCTTCAATTCAGGCGCGTCCAGCTTCTTCAACTCCGCGATCTGCCGCAGTACGGCGGCTTTCACCGACTCCGCCGCCGTTTCCCAGGAGTGGTGCGCCCCACCCGTCGGCTCCGGAATAACTTCATCGACCAGCTTGAGGGCCAGCAGGTCGGGCGCGCTCATTTTCAATGCCGCCGCCGCTTTTGGGGCGTGGGACTGGTCTTTCCACAAAATCGCCGCGCAACCTTCCGGTGAAATCACCGAGTAATACGAATTTTCGAGGATGAGGACGCGGTCCGCCACGCCGATGCCGAGCGCGCCGCCGCTTCCCCCTTCGCCCAGCACGACCGCGATGATCGGCACGCTCAGGCTGAACATCTCGCGCAGGTTCACCGCGATGGCCTCCGCGATGTGCCGTTCCTCCGATGCGATTCCAGGGTAGGCCCCCGGCGTGTCGATAAGACTCACGATGGGCAACCCGAACTTGTCGGCCAGCCGCATCAGCCGCAGCGCCTTACGGTAACCTTCCGGATGTGCCAACCCGAAATTGTGCCGGATATTCTGCTTGGTATCGTGCCCCTTCTGATGGCCGATGACCATCACCCGCTCCTGGCCGATCTGTGCGAACCCGCCAATAAGCGCCTGATCGTCGCCGAAGCACCGGTCCCCACTCATTTCCATAAAATCGGTCGCGATCAGTTTTAGATAATCCAAGGTGTAAGGCCGGGCCGGGTGCCGAACGATCTGGACTCGCTGCCATGGCGAGAGGTTGGTGTAAATCCGCTGCCGCTCCTCCTTCAGTTTCATCTCAAGAGCCTCGATTTCGGGCATTGCCTCGGAGGCATGCTCCTTCGCCCGTATCTTCATGGCCTCGATGCTTTTTTCGAGTTCGACAATCGGTTTTTCAAACTCAAGCGGGATCAATTTCATCTTCATGCTTGGGTGTGGTGGGAAAAAAGATACTGTGACACTGCGACCCAAAGATCAACCGCATTTGGTTCAGCCCGATGCAGCATCCCATTATGTCCGTGCCAGGAAACAAGCCCCTCAGCCTCTTCTTTCTCGTCATCTTTCTTGGCGCGATGGTTCTCGGTCCGCTCCTCTATTTCGCCCTTGCCGGATTCATCCCATTTCACCGTGCCATGGACCGGGCGCTCCTCATCTCCGCCGTTGCGGCGCTGGCTCTTTTTTGGTCCCGCATCTCTCTGCGCGAACTCTGGCCTGTCGAATCCGCGGCATGGAAACAACTTCTCTTTGGCTGGGCTGCCGCCCTCGTCTCCGCGCAGGCCCTGATCGGTCTTGACCTCGCCATTTCCGGCTTCACGAGTTCTCATTTGCCAGTCGGGGACATCATGAAACTCTTTCTCAAAGCCCTCGCCGCCGCGCTTATAGTTCCGCTGCTTGAGGAAACCCTCTTTCGCGGTTTTCTCCAGACCGAACTCATCGGTCGGCTAGGCCGACGCTGGGGCTGGCTTCTGGCCGCCGCCATTTATGCCGTGGCCCATTTCCTCAAAATTCCGTCCGAGCTTGACCATCAGCCCGTTCATCTCTGGAGCGGCATAACCGCCGTCGGCTCCGCCTTCGGGACTGTTTTCTACGGTTCATTCCTCTGCGTCCAAGGCCTTAACCTTTTCCTCATTGGCCTCATCCTCGGCGGCACTTTTCTTCGCTGTGGCACTCTTTGGTTCAACGCCGGGCTGCACGGCGGTTGGATCTTCGCCCTGCTCGTTTTCACCGGCCTCACCAAGCCTGCCGAACCGCCCGCCTTCGCCTGGCTGGCCAGTGATCTTCCTTCCAGCCTGCTTACTTCCGTGGTATTGATTTTGCTCTCCTTATGGTTGTGGCGCTTTTATCAACCGCACTCCGGCGGGCCCGGGATTGGGGAGAATGCGCCCTGAATCTCGCCTTTCCCTGGCCTGAAACAACTGCGGCAGAACCTGAGCCCGTTTGTCGGCCCTACTGCGAGCAATGCGGAGATCCCTTTTCGGCCGGGGAAACCCTCTCCAGGAGTTTTGTCTGCACCGCTTGTGCCGGGCACGATTGGCATTTTTGCTGGGCCCGCGCCAGTTATCGCACCAAGGGCCAGGTCCTTGACGCCATTATTGGGTACAAATATCGCGATGAGTCCTACCATCACGCCCATCTTGTTGCTTGGCTCACCGAGACCTTTGACCGTTACGCTCGAGAAGGGGACTGGCAGGGCCTCGTTCCCGTTCCGCTCTATCATCGTCGACTCCGTGAGCGCGGCTTCAACCAAGCTGTAGAGCTGGCCCGGGGCCTTGGTTCAAGGCGTAAAATGCCCGTTTTGAATTGCCTTTATCGTTATCGTGAGACGCCATCACAGACTGGACTCGAGCGCGATGTTCGTTGGAAAAACATGCAGAACGCCTTTGGCCTCAAACGGGGATTTGACGTCCGTGGCAAAAATCTGCTATTAATTGACGATGTTTTTACGACGGGCGCTACCACCAACGCCTGCGCCCAAGCCTTGGCCCACGCCGGGGCGGGCCGGTTGGCGGTATTGACCATCGCGCGGAGTTGAGCCTGGCCCATCCTCTCCCCTTATGACCCATCCAACCACTCCCTCCAGCGTCTTTCCCAAACCAGACTACGGGAAAACACCCACGCGCAAAAAGGAAATGCCGGAAGGATTGTGGACCAAATGCCCTGAGTGCAGCGCTTATATTTTCAACAAGGAACTTGAAAGCCTCCAGATGGTCTGCAAGGAATGCGGCAACCACTTTTCCATTACCGCCTTCCAGCGCCTTGGCCACCTTCTCGATGAAGGTTCTTGGGAAGAATACGATGCTGATATCGCTCCCATCGACGTCCTCAAGTTTACCGGCGCAAGCAGCTACGCCGAGCAACTCAAGAAGTACCAGAAAAAAACCGGTCTCAAGGAAGGCGTCGTCTGTGGCCTCGGGCGCCTCGAGGACCACCCCGTCTCCGTCGCCGTCATGGAGTTCAGCTTCATTGGCGGGTCCATGGGCTCCGTGGTTGGCGAAAAAATCACCCGCGCCATTGAGCGCGCCACCGAACGCCGGATGCCGGTCCTCATCTTTTCAGCCTCCGGTGGCGCCCGCATGCACGAAGGCATGTTCAGCCTCATGCAAATGGCCAAAACCAGCGGCGCACTTCAACGCCATGCCGCCGCCCGACTGCCCTTTATCTCCATCCTGACTCACCCGACCATGGGCGGTGTCACCGCCAGCTTTGCCACCCTCGGCGACCTCATCATCGCCGAGCCTAAGGCCATGATCGGCTTTGCCGGTGCGCGTGTTCTCAAGGAGACCACCCGCCAGGATTTGCCCAAGGGCTTCCAGACCGCCGAGTTCCTCCTCGAACGGGGCCTGATCGATCGCATCATTCCACGACCTCAGATGCGTGCCGAACTTGGCAAACTCCTTGACTATCTCGACCGCTCCTTTCCCCTCCACCACGCCGTGGAACGCAACGGCCGCTCCGGGAGCCATTCTGGCCACACCCACCGCAACGGGCACGAGCCGGTCAAAGCCGCCGGGGTCTGAGAGCACCAGTCCGATTTGCAGTTCCAAAGACGCATGCGCGTGTTCGTTTTAGTGTAGTCGTCTCTTGCCGGTACAGGTAAGGGTTCGTTGCCGAAACATCACATCTAGGTCGTTTGCCTAGGTTGGAATCCTCTCCCCCCTCACTGGACAATTTCGATTCACGCGCTAAGTAAGAGGCGTGGGCTGATTCGTTCCGGTTTGCCCACAAAGGAGGGGACCATTGGATCATAGCCGCAGTCATCCAGCTTTGACCGGGGAATCGCCCATCGCCGCAACCTTGCGCGCGACCACGGCCGGGGTGGAGCGTCCCGTCGGCATACAGCCCCATCTCTCAGGGCTCATTCTTGGCCTGATCACCCTCCTCTACGTTGCTGTCAGTTTTACGCCCGTCATTTTCGACGACAATGAAGGTCTCTACGCGGGCACTGTTCGTGAAATGCACCAGAGTGGCGACTGGCTCGTCCCCACCAGCAACGGTTTTCCCCGCATCCAGAAACCGCCCTTCGTTTACTGGACCATGCTTGTCTCCACCTCGCTTTTAGGCGAGAACGAGTTCGCCCTGCGTCTTCCCAACGCCCTCGCCACCGCGGGCTGGATCATCGTCACTTACCTCATTATGCGCCGTCTGGGCGGTGAAACCTTCGGGCTTGCCTCCGCCCTTGTTCTTGCCTCCATGCTCGGCGTCTGGGTCTTCACCCATCTCATTCAGCCTGAGCCCTTTCTTGCCTGTTTTATTTCTCTGGGTTTGTGGTGTCTTATCGAGGCTCGGCTCTACGCCGAGCCCCAGCCTCTTTGGACCGATCCCAGCTCCATTCGCGGTCGCTTCCATGGCGATCACTGGTATCTCCTCTTCTGGACCTTTCTCGCTTTCGGCGCTCTGAGCAAAGGGCTCCACGGCGCGCTTTGGCCGCTCTCGATCGTTCTCGTCACCGCCCTCTTCATTCCTAACTGGCGCCCTTGGCTCCGTCCCGTTCTCACGCTCCGCGGCATCCTCATTTTTCTCCTGCTTCTCGTCCCTTGGTACGCCTACATGACCGCCCGGTATCCCGGTTTCCTCGCCGCCCACTTCGTCAACGAGCAACTCGGCGCCTGTTTCAACACCCGTTACCCCGCCGACGCCCGCCAGCTCTCCCTCTTTCAATTCTACGCCCAGCATCTCCTCTTCTGGATGCCTTGGACGCTTCTTCTTCCCGGCTCCGTTTACGCTTTGGTCAAGGCGATCCAGGCCGCTCGTCAGCGTCAGCACGTTTTTCCCCCGCAGACCCTGGATCTCATTGGATTTCTCGGCATCTGGGTCGCCATCACCATGGCCTCCGTTGCCTTCTCCACCCGCCAGGACTACTACAGCATGAGCTGTTGGGGCGTCGTGGCCGCTTTTTTTGCGCTTCCGTGGATGACCGGCGCCTACGCCTTTTTGCGCATGCCGCGGGCCTTCCTTGTCGTTCCGCCGCTTCTTCTCGCCCTCACGGGCGCCGCCGCGCTCGGTTTTGCCGTCTGGATCTGGCCGCAACTCGGCGCTCTCGGCGAAGCTACCGCTTCTCCCATTCGCGACAGGGATACCTTCCTCGACGCCATTGCCGGAATTTCCCCCGCTCTTTGGGGCCAGTTCATCACCCTCCTCACCGTCTTCGGCGCCACCCTGCTTCTCTCCGGCGCCGCCGCCGCCCTGCTTGCCTGGCGCCGCCGCTCCTTCGCCGCGCTCGCCACGCTTTCCGGCTCCATGGCCATCCCCGTCATTCTGGCCGCGGTCGGCTTCACCATCATAGCCCCTTATTTCTCCCTTGCCGGCAGCGCCCGGGTCATTAATCGCGAACTCTTGACCCGACCGGACGCCATCGTCGCCTGCGAGGCGCTGCCCCACACCGCGTCCAGCCTTCTTTACTACCTCGACGCCCGGGTCCACTGGGTCAACGCGCCCTTCGACAACCAGTACGCGCAGCGGGTCCTCGGTGAAGGCCGAGATTACTATTGGGACGACGCCAGCCTCCTCGCCGAGTGGAATTCCCCGCGTCCGGTCTATTTCATCATTGAGCAGGACCGCCTTGGCTACTGGCAGGACCGGCTTCCGCCCGGCGCGCGCTTTGTGAGCAAAAGCGGCACGCGGCTCGTGCTTTGCAACCGGTAATCGTCCATAATCGGACGCATGACCATTGGTTTCCTCCTCAACACCTCGGAACCCTACTACCGGGGCGGTTATGAGCAGCGCGCCTTGAGCTTCGGGCGGGCACTCGTCCGGCAGGGGCACGACGTTTGTGTTTATACCTCCTGCCCATGCGATGAGACGGTCGAGGGCATTCGCTTTGTCCGGCTCGCTCCCCCCCGGCCCTACTTCAATGCGCGTGGCGTCCGCAATGGTTGGGCCGACATCCTCTTCGCCTTCGATATCCTCAAGCTCCTGTGGCAGCCCGGCATCCGTGATCTTGATGTTCTCGACGTTTGCGCCACTCCCTTCATCCATCTCCCGTTCGTGGCGGTCGTGAGTTGGTTTCGGCGTGTCCCGGTCGTCATCACCTGCCACGAAGCGCTTCTCATCAGCATCCCGGCCTACACCCGCGAGCGGGGCAATCGAAACCCGGTCATCGCGTGGCTCTTTACCCGGATTTTCATACTCCTCTACCGCCTCGGTATGGGACTCTTTTGCCGGCGCCTGGCCAATTCACGCGGGACCTTTGAGGCACTGGCGAAAGAGGGCTATCCCGCCTCCGGCATCGTCGAGACCGGCATCGACCAGGAGACGTACAACACGCAGCCGCCCGAACCATTGCCCGAAACGGAACCGGTCCGGTTCGTTTTCTGTGGACGCCTTACCCCGATCAAGAGCGTCGACCAGTCTCTGGCTGCCCTCTTCCCTCTGTGCGACGAACCGCGCGCCTTCCATTTCGACATCGTCGGTGACGGTGCCGAGCGATCACGGCTCGAACGCATGGTCCGGGAAGCCGACGCGGAAAAGTGGATCACCTTCCACGGCCAAGTCCCTGACGAAACCAAACGCGCCATTCTCGCTGGCAGTGAGATTTTCATACTCAGCTCGCCCCGGGAGGGTCTCTCCTTGGCTACCATCGAGGCCATGGCTGGGGGGTGCGGCGCTCTTATCGTCAACGATCCCAAGTGCCCGACCGGAGCGCTCGATTTCGTCCGTCACGGCCAAGAGGGCTTGGTCGTGCTTCCCGGTGTCGAGCCAATGCGCACCGCACTTCGGCTTCTTCTCCGGGACGCCCCGCTTCGCCTCGCTCTGCGCCGCGCCGCCTGGCAAACCGCCCAAGCCTATCACATCGAAACGCAGGCCGAGAAGCTGGCGGCATTTTATCGCCAAAGTTGCTCCGACTAAGTGCGATTCCGCCTTGAATTGTCGCCCTCGCTTCCAAGTTGCTGTAATTCGTCGAACTCTGCTCGCGTAATCAGATTGATGAGTTCCTGAAAAGAACAACTGGGCGTCCAACCCAATTCACGTTTGGCCTTGCTTGCATCTCCAACCAGGCGCAGCGGCTCGCTCGGGCGAAACAAAGCCGTATCCACTTCGACATGCGATTCCCATTCGAGATCCACCGCCTTAAAGGCCAGTTCCACCAATTCACGTACCGAGTGGGTCTCGCCGGTCGCAAAAAGATAATCATCCGCTTTCTGTTGTTGTAAACTAAGCCACATTCCCCGCACATAATCGGGGGCGTAACCCCAATCACGTTCCGCATCGAGGTTTCCCAAAACAAGCTTTGCCTGAAGTCCCAATTTGATAGCGGCCGCAGCCCGGCAGATTTTGCGACTGACAAAATTCTCACCGCGTCGAGGCGACTCATGATTGTACATGATGCCGTTGCAGGCAAAAAGACCGTAACAATCACGATAGACCTTGACGATTTGGGTGGCAAAAGCCTTGGCGCACCCATAAGGCGACGTGGGGAGATAGGGTGTGTCTTCATTTTGAGGGGACGATTTGGGTTGCCCAAATAGCTCACTCGAAGACGGATGGAATAATCGCGGCTTGCCTGGCATGTCTCGCATGATCTCGAGAAGCCGCAGGGTTCCGATCGCCGTAAGGTCACAGGTCATTTCCGCCATCGGAAAGCTCAGGCCGACGTGACTCTGTCCCGCCAGGTGATAGAGCTCGTCTGCTTGTACGCTGAGGAAAATGCGGCGCAGGGCGGTGATATCTTCCAGATCGGCATAATGGAGAAAAAGGCGTTTATTATAAATATCGGGATTTTTAAAAAGGTGCGCGAGCCGCGAACGCTCAAGGCTGCTCGTCCGGCGGACAACGCCATGAACTTCATAATCATTTTTCAGCAAATAGTCGGCCAGATAGGAGCCATCCTGTCCCGTAATGCCGGTTATAAGAGCGCGTTTCATAATCGAACTATTCTCCGAAAAAGTGGAAAGAGGATTGGGAAGCGATCATTTGTAGTTAGTTGAGTTTGGTTTCAAAGTCCACAGGGGATTGATACCCGAGGGTGCTGCGGAGCCGCACGCGACTTTACTTTATTTTGCAGTCATCCACTGGATTCTTTCACAAGCTGCGCTAGCGTTATCAAAGGTTTGTTGTGTTTTACGTGTCGTTTTGCAAGTGGTTGCGTGGCGCATTTGAGCGCTGCTGCTTGGCTGGGTGGATGCTGCTCATGGTGGCAAACACGGCTGTCTTGGGCTTGGCCATCCAGCTCCTGGTCTTCGGCCCGGTCTTTTTATTGATGAACCTCGTTCTTATTAACGAGCACTCTGCCCCGCTCCTGGTTCTTGGTGTTTTCGCCAGCTTCAACCTGCCCATTGTCATGAAGTTTCGCGAGTACGGGGTCGAACACCTCCACTTCGAGGCCCACGAAGGCGCGTTGGACGCGCTGATGAACCCGCCCGAGCCGTGGAATAACCTGATCCTGACCTTGCTGGATGAGACGGCGCTGAGGTCGCACAAGCTTGATATTCTCGTCCGCCTTATCGATGAGGCGCCGGGACCCTTGGAACGACAGGACCGCCGGGCCGAAGCCAGGGCTTGGTTGAAAGAAAACCGGGACAAGCTTACCGATGAGGACAAGGAGTTTGTGAACAAATACCTGGGCTATCTTCGGTAGTTGTCCCCTCAAAAAAGTGGGCAGGCCTGTTGAGCGCGACTATTTTAAATAGCCAATTGTACCTGTCCTATTTTCCGTTGGTACTTCCTGACTCAGCTTTGCAATGTCAACCCCACATAAGGTGTTCTTTTCCTTAAGCAGGAATGCTTCTATCTGTAGCCCTGTCTGGTATTTCATTTGTCCCAGTTCGAACTTTTATTACCCTGTTTTGGGAAGACGCGTAGGGGAAATGGAACCGGTGCCATGAAAAAATGCCATTCTCTTATTTTCTGGGCGCGACTCGAAACCATCACGGTTTTTGCGGTTGGCGCAATTCTCTTTTATTCGGTTGGCGCGTGGGCCGACGAGGAGAATGGGCGGTTAACACACGACGTCATGGTTGGTGCATCCCACAACATCCAACTTAAGACCGACCAGATTGTGCGGATTTTGAAAAATTCAGGGGGCACGGTCGTTATCATGGCTCAGTTGCCGGACGGTTCCAGCGGCATCTACCAGATCGACGCAGCCGCTGTTGAGATCATAGCGCCGAGTGTCACACCTCCTCCTCCCATCGTCACAACGCCTGTAAATACGAACGCGGCCCCCGTTAACCCTGTCGCGTCCATGCCAGCCGCCCCGACAAATCCACCGACACCGCAGCTTGCGGCCACCCCTGCCGCGACTACGACCCCAGCCAACAATACCCCGCGGGCCGCGCTCAATTCCAGCAACCCCGGACAGCAGGCGGCGGGTTTCGCCGCGAACTTACAGGGGCATCTGGTGGTTCAGGAAGATGGACAAGTCAAGGATTTTGACGCCTCCACCTTGCAGGGTGTGAAGTACTGGGCCATTTACTTCTCCGCCTCATGGTGTCCTGACTGCCGGGCCTTTACGCCAGATTTGGTCAGATTTTACAAGGAATTCAAACCTGATCACCCTAATTTCGAATTGATTCTGGTGTGCCACGACAAGACCGAAGAGGCCATGCTCAATTATCTGAAAACGGACGGGATGACCTGGCCGGCTGTGCGCTATAAGGATCATTGGGATCCCAAGCTGATGGTTCTTAAATATGCCGCCAAAGGTATTCCCAACCTGGTGTTGGTCGACGAAAACGGAGAGGTATTGTCCAGCACTTACGACGGAACGAAAGAGCTTGGGCCGAAAAAGGTGCTGGATGATATCAAGCAATTAGTGCCGGCGCCGACTCTTTAGATTTTGAATCCAGAAGTCTCAAGCAATCAAAGGTCGCGCGAGGCACTTCTCCGGATCACAACGCAGGCTTGTCCTGTTCTGAAGGCACGCTTTAATCTTAATTGAATACCCAATCCGGTTTTTCTTCCACCGCCTGTTCAATACCTACTGACATAACATCATGAATTACGTTCACCTCGGCCGTTCCGGCCTCCAAGTTTCCCCGCTTTGTCTGGGGACCATGAACTTCGGTCCGCATACCCCCGAAAAGGAGAGCTTTGCCATGATGGATCGCGCGCTCGAACTTGGCATCAATTTCTTCGACACCGCCGATGTCTACGGTTGGAAGCGTGGCGAAGGCGTCACGGAACAGATACTGGGACGCTGGTTTGCCCAGGGCGGGTCGCGGCGCGAGCGCGTGGTGCTCGCCACCAAGATCTTCGGTGACATGGAGAAGAACGACGGGTATGACCGCAATCTTGCCCGGGGCCTTTCCGCCCGCAAGATTGTCCGCTCCTGCGAGGCCAGCCTGCGCCGCCTGCAGACCGATTTTATCGACCTCTACCAGATGCATCACATCGACCGGAGTTGCCCGTTTGACGAAATCTGGCAGGCCATGGAAACCCTGATCGCGCAGGGCAAAATTATCTATGTCGGGTCGAGCAACTTTGCCGGTTGGGATATCGCCACCGCGCAGCAGTCCGCAGCCCAGCGCCATTTTGTCGGGCTGGTCAGCGAGCAAAGCGTCTACAGTCTCGACAACCGCATGATTGAGTTGGAAGTCGTCCCCGCGAGCCGTCACTACGGATTGGGCTTGATCCCCTGGAGCCCGCTGGCGGGTGGACTTCTCGGCGGCGCCCTGAAGAAACTTAAGGAAGGCCGGCGGTCCGGTCCCGACTTTGAAAAGCGGGTCGAATCCAAACGCGAAAAGCTCGAACCCTACGAGGCGCTGTGTGCCAAGCTGGGCGAGGAACCGGCCCATGTTGGACTCGCCTGGTTGCTCCACCAACCGGGCGTCACCGCGCCGATCATTGGTCCGCGCACCATGGAACAGATGACCGGTTCGTTGCGCGCCATGGAGATCAAACTCGATGCGGAAACCCTCGCCGCGCTCGACAAGATATGGCCCGGACCGGGCGAAGCGCCCAAGGCTTATTCGTGGTAAGCGGCGGGTAATACGTCCGAGACAGGTTCTACCCCAACAACCGCTCGACCTCGATGGCGACGAGGCACACGTCGTCGAGGAACCTTTCCTGTTCCGAAAGCTGCCGCGCCTGCCCCAGCACTCCGTCGAGGAAGTCCTCTCCCTTGTGCCGGGCGCAATTCCGGATCAAGGTCAGGAACCGAGGGTCATCCGGCTCCAGTTCCTTGCCGTCGCCGAGATCGCACAGGCCGTCGGTATAGAGAAAAAGGAGATCACCCGGCTGTACCAGGTCCTCCTCGGTGGTGTAGGAGGAATCGTTGGCCACGCCGAGCGCGAAGGGATGCCGCAGGCTGTCGGTGCCCATGACGCGCACTTGATTTTTTGCCCGGTTGATATGGAGCGGGTGGGGATGGCTCGCGTTGGCAAACTGGACGCGTCCGGTGATCGTGTCGATGACCAGATAGAGGGCGGTGACGAACATGGAGCTTTGCAGTGGTTCCAGGAAATGATGAAGCCGGCGGTTCAACTCGCCGAGAAAAGCCCCCGGGGTGCCTGCAAGGTACTGAAGCTCCTCCACCAGCACCCGCTGCACCGCCGTGATCAGCGCGGCCGGTGCGCCGTGGCACATGACATCGCAGATGAGCACACCCGCCTGGCTGTCCGCCACCTGGGACACCATGAAAAAATCGCCGCCCACCATGGCCTCGGGCAGGTAGCGATGGGCAAAACGAAGGGCGCTCGTTTCCGGCGCCGCCCCCCGGGGAAAGGAGGGATAGGTTTGCGGCAGCAAGGCCTGCTGCACTTGCGTGGCCATCGCCAGTTCCGCCTCGGTCTGGGCCTGCTTGTCGGCCAACGCCTGGGTGTATTCCTTGAGCTGTTCGGACTTGCGATGTTCCTCAGTGACGTCGCGGGAGATGCCGCAGGTGCCGATGATCTTTCCGCTGGCGTCCCGCATCGGCACCTTGGTCGTGGAAACCCAGTCGATGCGGCCATCGGGCAGGTTTTCCCGTTCCACCTTTCCCACCATCGGCTCGCCCGTTGCCAGCACGCGCTGTTCGTCGGCGTACGCCTCCTTGGCGTGTTCGGGCAGAAAGAAATCAAAATCGGTCTTGCCCTTGAAGGCCCCCTCGTCGGCTACGTTCAGGAAGTCCCGCATGGCTTTGTTGACCGAAAGGAAGCGCCCGTCGCGGTCCTTGAAATAGATCCGGTCGGGAATGGTGTCCATCAGCGCCATCAACAACTCGTGATCAATCATGGCCATAAGTAACGTGCAATAGATTTTACGGACGATCAGGGGCGGCGGTTGCCGCCGGAACACAGCGATGCCATCAAGCCGTAATAGTTGTCCGGTTGATTTTGGCGATGAAAATATTCAAAGGGGAGGCGATGGAGCAATACATACGTATAATTTACTTGCCCCTCCTTTTTCCCCGCGCGAACTTGGACTTATGGCGTTGCGTTCCCTTATCGTTGATTTCAACTCCTACTTCGCCTCCGTCGAGCAGCAGGAGCAGCCGGCCCTGCGCGGACGGCCCGTCGCCGTCGTGCCGGTGATGACCGACAGCACCTGCTGTATCGCCGCCAGCTACGAGGCCAAGCACTTCGGCGTCAAAACGGGCACCCGGGTCGGCGAGGCCCGCAAGGCGTGCCCCGGACTCGTCCTGATTGAGGCCCGGCACGGTCTCTACGCCGAGTACCATCGCAAACTCATCGCCGCAATCGATTCGTGCCTGCCGGTAACCCAGATACTATCGATCGATGAAATGCTCTGCGCGTTGCGCGGACCATGGCGGGAACCCGGCAGGGCGCTTGCCACCGCCCGCGAGATCAAGGTCCGCATTGCCCGCACCGTGGGGCCGTTCCTGCGCAGTTCCATCGGTATCGCTCCCAACCCGTTTCTGGCCAAGACCGCTTCCGACATGGAAAAGCCGGACGGCCTTGTCCTGCTCGACGCGCACGATCTGCCGGGACGCCTCTTTCCGTTGAAATTGCGCGATCTTTGCGGGATTGGCTCCTCGATGGGGGAACGGCTGCATGGCTGCGATATCTTCACCGTCGAGCAACTCTGCCTCGCCCCGAAGGAGACGCTGCGCCGGGCCTGGAACGGGATCGAGGGCGACCGGATGTACGCCCTGCTGCGCGGGCAGGAGATCGATCGCCCGCCCACGCAACGCTGCACCGTCGGCCATTCCCATGTCCTCGAGCCGAAAAGCCGGACCCGTCCGCTGGCCGAGGCCGTTCTCCACGGTCTCCTGCAAAAGGCCGCCGCCCGGCTGCGTAAGCTCGGCTATCTTGCCGCCAGCCTCTCGGTCGAGATCAAGTTCGTCGACGGCGAATATTGGAGCGACGAGATGGGCTTTCTCGAAACGCAGGACACGCTCGATTTCATCCGCATCTTCGCACTCCTCTGGCAGCGCTATCCGCCCGGCGCGCCGCCCCCGTTGCGCGTGGGGGTCACTTTGTTCCATCTCAGCGCCGCGCACAATGTCACGGAGCGGCTGCCGCAGTTGGAGCCCTCGCGTCTCGCGCTTGACCGGGCCATGGATCGGCTCAACAACGATTACGGCAAAAACACGATCTATTTTGGCGGCGCCCAGGAGGCCTTGGACTCCTCGCCCGCACGGATCGCCTTCACCCATGTCCCGGAACCGGAGAAGGAACGTTCCCCGATCGTGCGCGGCGGTTGAAATCGCGTTGGCTAGATTCTGGAAAGAATAAACAAAAGAAGAATCGCCCCGAGAATCGACATCAAAAGGCCTGCGGGATGAAACGGAGAACCAGCCGCGGGCTTGGAAAAGAGCCTGGCAATGTAACCACCAATGATTGAGCCGACTATTCCTACAATCACGGTGCCGATGAAACCATACTGACCCCCTCCCATGATCCACTGAGCCACAAAACCGGCAATGAAACCAACGATTATATACCAGATGATATGCAACATAAGTCTGTCTCCTTTTTTTCGTTTGTTCTCTCCCAAAGATGACTTATCATAATTACGAATAAAAGACGTTTTTGTTAAGACTAATCAGTTCGGCAAGATAACCGCGTCCAACTAACCGAGTCTAATCCATGAACTTTGCTTCCCATTGGTCATCCCGTTTATTGAGCGTGCTGCGCATCATGGCGGGCCTGCTCTTTCTCGAACATGGAACATCCAAGCTGCTTGGATTTCCGCCTCCCCAGATGGCCCATCCCTTTGTCCTCATGTCCATGTACGGATTTTCAGGCATCCTCGAATTTGTCGGCGGAATCCTGATCGTAATCGGTCTTTTCACCCGCTTCACGGCCTTCATTCTCTCCGGTGAAATGGCGGTGGCCTATTTTACGGTTCATGTGTATGGCGGCTTTTTCCCAATGCTCAACAAAGGCGAACTGGCTGTCCTCTACTGCTTTGTCTTTCTCTACATGGCTGTGGCCGGTGGCGGGGCGTGGTCGCTCGACCGGTTACGCGGGCGACACTAAGACGGCGTTATCCGGACACGTTCTCTTTGAGGGCGAAGCGTTACTGCCGTGCGCAGCACCTGCCGTCCGCTAGGACCTGCCGTTCGCGGGAGCCGGATTGACTTTTGCTCAGGGGGTTCGATGATGAGTCATGCCTGCTTTCGCCGCCTCACGACTGGTCACCGGTTCTTTCGATGAGGGCGTGATCCACGAGACGGCGGTGCAATTGCGCGAACAGCTCAGCGGCAAGCCAACGTTCGGGCTGGTTTTCGTTTCGTCCGATTACGCCGACAAGGCGACCGAGGTGCTGGAACTGGTGCGGGTCTACGGCCATGTGCCGGTGTTGCTCGGTTGCAGCGGGACCGGACTGGCCGGTCAGTCGCAGGAACTGGAAGAGGGTTCCGGTTTTTCGTTGCTCCTCGTTTCGATGCCGGGCGGCAAGGCCACGGCGGTTTCCTTCAGCCAGGACGATGTCGAAGGTTCGACCGGCCCCGATTTCTGGCATGCGAAGACGGGGATCAAGCCGTCGGAAGTCAAGGCGTGGCTGGCTTTTCTCAATCCGTATGTTTTCAACACGGAGACCTGGCTGAAGCAGTGGAACCAGGCTTACCCGCGCGTGCCGATTTTCGGCGGGCGGGCGGGCGGCGTGCCGGGCGACCCGGAAGCATGGGTTTTCTGCGACGATCGGGTGGCGCGGGGGGGTGTGGCGCTCGCCCTGGAGGGGGAAATCGCGGTGCGCGCGGTGGTGTCGCAGGGGTGCAAGCCGATCGGCGAGCCGCTGACCGTCACGCAGGCGGAGCGCAACGTGCTCCTGACACTCGGCTCGCGCCCGGCCTACGAGGTCTTGAGCGACGTCTACAAGGACTTGAGCGACGCGGAGCGGGAACAGGCGCGCGGGCATCTTTTTGCCGGGCTGGCGGTGAGCGAGTACCTGGAGGAATACAAGCGGGGCGATTTCCTGGTGCGCAACATCATCGGGGCCGATCCCAAGAGCGGGGCGGTGGCGATCAACGCGCTGCCGAGGGTGGGGCAGACGCTCCAGTACCAATTGCGCGATTCCCAGGCGGCGAGCGACGAATTACGGCGGCTCCTGCGCGAGCAGGCGGCGGCGCCGGCCTCGGCGCCCTACGCCGGCCTGCTCTGCACGTGCAGCGGGCGCGGGCGCGGGCTGTTCCGGCGGCCCAACCACGACGTGGGGCTGATCAACGAATTTTTCCCGGGACTGCCGCTGGCCGGTTTTTCGGCGAACGTGCAGATCGGCCCGGTGGGCGAGCGGAGTTTCGAGCACAGCTACACCGCTTCGCTGGCGTTGCTGGGGCCTGCTGTTCCAACGAAGAAGGAGTAGGGCATGCTTACGGGGTATCAGGCGTTCCTCATTTTTGCGGTTTTCGTAGCATCAGGAATCTCATTTCTGCCTGGAAAATTTTTACAAATTTTTGTACGAATCACAGTGGCCGTTGTAGGAATTATCAGCTTTCTCTTTGTCTCAGGTGGCATTTTGTGGGGGATTTATTTTGCCGCAGGCTTTGGGGCGCGCTCTTTCGGGCAGGATGGACCGAGAATGCTTGGAGCCGCACTGGTCGCGCTTTATTTTGCGGTTTGCTCTCTGACTTGCTTGCCCATCATACCCAACGACTATCTCCGCTCTTTGGGCTTAGGGCTGCATTTTATTTATTTGCCGATCGCCGTGTATCTAACAACCTTGGGAGCTATTGATATTCCTTTTTCACTTAGACTCGGCGTTTACGCTGACAGACTCTCCTTAGGACTTATTTACGCTATGCTATGGTTTCGCATGTTAGAAATGCAGAGGCCTAATCGCCTAAACCCTGAGACGCCAAATTAGGCCACTTTCCTCCGGCGCATAACTTGACCGGATCGCCTTGCTGGCGTAAGGGTTATACCAGTCGTCCGAGGCAGCCTACTGGGGCAACCCATCATGAGTGAGATTTCAACTTTGCCGAAAGTGGACAAAACAGAACCGGCGCTGGCCGAGATCAGCGCCAGGCTGGAGAAAGCGCCCGCGGAAGAACGGGTGCGCTGGGCGCTGGAACGCTTTCGCCCGGACCTCATCCTGTCGTCGAGCTTCGGCGCGCAGTCGGCGGTGACGCTCCACTTGGTCACGCGCCAGTGGCCGGAGATTCCGGTGGTGCTGATCGACACGGGCTACCTTTTCCCGGAAACCTACCAGTTTGCCGATCAATTGACCGAGCGTCTGAAGCTGAACCTGAAGGTCTATCGCGCGCCGATGGGCCCCGCCTGGCAGGAAGCGCGCTGGGGGAAACTTTGGGAGCAGGGCGTCGAGGGAATCACCCGCTACAACCAGTATAACAAGGTGGAGCCGATGCAGCGGGCGATCCGGGAACTTGGCGCGCGGGGCTGGATCACGGGCGTGCGCCGCCAGCAGGCCAAATCGCGCGCGGAGACCGGCGTGTTGGGATTCCAGAACGGGATCGTCAAGGTGCAGCCGATTGTCGACTGGACCGACCGGCACGTTTACCAGTATCTCATCGCCCACGACCTACCCTATCATCCCCTCTGGGAAAAAGGCTACGTCTCCATCGGCGACGTCCACACGACGCGGCCGTTGACGGGCGACATGACCGAGGAAGAGACGCGGTTCTTCGGCCTCAAGCGCGAATGCGGCCTTCACGAAACGAAGGCGTTGGACTCGAATAGCTGAGCGGGTTTATGCCTTGACCGCGAGTTCCGCGGCGCGCGCCGTGTTGCTCAAAAGCATGGCAATGGTCATCGGGCCGACGCCGCCGGGATTGGGCGTGATCGCACCGGCGACCTGGCTCACCGCTTCAAAATCGACATCGCCGACGAGCCGGTAACCGTTTTTGGCCTGGGGATCGTCGATCCGGTTCACGCCGACGTCGATGACGACCGCGCCGGGCTTGACCATGCCGGCCTTGACGAAACGGGCCTGGCCCATGGCGGCGATGAGGATGTCGGCGCGACGACAGTGCCCGGCGATGTCTTTGCTGCGCGAGTGGAGGAGGGTGACGGTGGCGTCGGCGTGCTTGTCCTTTTGCAGGAGAATGGCGGCCATCGGTTTGCCGACGATGTTGCCGCGGCCGAGGATGACGACTTCAGCCCCGCTGATGGACACGCCGGTGCGGATGAGCAGTTCGTGAACGCCGGCGGGCGTGCAGGGCTTGAAAAGGGGGTTCTGGCCGAGGAGAAGTTTGCCGACGTTGACCGGGTGGAAGCCGTCGACGTCCTTGCGGTAGTCGATGGCGCTGAAGATTTCGTCCTCCCGGATATGCTTCGGCAGCGGCGCTTGGACGAGGATGCCATGAACCTTCGGATCGCGGTTGAGTTTGTCGATGAGGGCGAGAAGTTCAGCCTGCGAGGTGGCTTCGTCGAGAACGACGGTGTCGGAATGGATGCCGAGTTCCTCCGCCTTGGCGCCTTTCATGCGGACGTAAGCGCGCGAGGCGGGGTCCTCGCCGACGCGGACAAAGGTGATGCCGGGAATGATGCCGTGCCTCTCCTTGAGGGCTTGGGTGCGGGCCTTGGTTTCAGAATGAATTTGGGCGGAGATCGCTTTACCGTCGATGAGTCGGGCGCTGGACATGGTTTCCAAGTTAGGGTGTGTCTTCAAATAGGACAAGATCACACCGGGGCTCAAATCCATGCGGGAGAGCTTGATTAAGGCCCTCCGGGCGCGTAATTCCTTTGGGGAATGCTTTTGTTGCGCGCGCTGCTGCTCTGGTCGCTTGTCTCCTTGCATGTGGTGGCGGGGGCGGTGTTGTTCCGGCGATTATTCGGGCGCGAGTCGGGCTGGTACGGCTTCCTGGTGCCGATGCTGGCCGTCTGCATTTTCTTGAATTTCATCGAGAATTTCATCCCCATCCGCTCGCTGCTCTGGCTGTTGCCGTTTACGACCATCGGGTCGATTCTGCTTCTGGTTCGCCCCGGCCTGACTTGGGAAGAGGTGCGCCATTTTCTCCCTTTGACGCCGGCCCATGCTTCCGGACCGGTCGCTGTTCCGGCGGATGAACCGCCGCTGGATCGTCCCGGCCTTTGGGGCGAGGGCTTGCGTCCTGCCGCATCAGTTCCAGTCAAGCCGGCGTCACCGCCGGCGCCTTCCTTTTTTTCATGGGATGGCTTGCGGCTGCCGCTGGTCATTTTCCTCGCCTCGTTCGCCTTTACTATTTTTATCCGCAGCATCGAGCCGGACATCCTCCCTTCTTCGGATGGCCTGGCCGACCTGAATTTGATGGCCAATTTCACCAAGGGCGAGACGCTGCCGCCGACGGATGGCTGGATGCCGCCGTTCAAGCTGCAGTATTACTATACTTTTCACCATTACGCGGCTTCGGTGCTGACGCGGCTGTTCGGGGTAGACATTGGCTCGGGGTACAATCTTTCCCACGCCCTGCTTTCGGCCTTCACTTGTTTTGTGGCGGCGGCGGCGGCGTGGCGGATCACCGGGCGGGTCTGGATCACGCTCCTTTTGCCGTTCATCATTGAAAGCGCGGCGACGGGATCGAGCGCCTATCTCTGGCTGACGGAGAAAGATCCCAGTCCCTGGACCATGGCCGATCTTTCCAGCGGACTGCTTGATCCGAACAAAAATCCGCACAATCCGATATGGAATCTGCTGGCCACGGCGCCTTATCGGGAATCGCTCCGGTTGCAGCCGCCCGGTTACTGGACCTATCGGGATGAATACCACGCGAACGCGGCGGGGCATTTCCTGACGATCTTTGCCGTTTGGGTGTTGATGGAGTTGGCAGCAAATGAGCGCCGGAACTGGCCGTGGATCGCGGCAATCATGGTCCCGCTCATTGCCATTCTGACCTCGACTTGGGCGCTGCCGATCACCGGGCTGCTCTGCGGCGGAGGCCTGGCCATCGCCCTGTGGGCCAAACGCCGCCCCGAGAACCCGATCTTCGTCTTCATGGCCGTGGCCGTGGGGCTGGTTTGCATCTGGCCAACCCTCCAGCCGATCTTTTCCGCGCCGAACTCCCCGCCCATCATCTGGAATCGCATCGAATGGCGCACGCCCTTGTTTGAATTTCTTATTCAGTGGTGGCCGGTCTACGCGCTGTGGCTGGGCCTGCTTTTTGTCTGGCACAAACTTCCGGCGGGCGTGAAGTGGGCGCACGCCGTGGTGCCGCTCATGCTTGTCGCCATCGAATTTTTCAACATCGAGGAAGGCCGCTACAACACAATTGAAAAAATGTGGGGTTATACCTACGGCGCGGGCCTCGTGGCCTTTTTTTCCGCGGTGGCGATGCGTCCCGGCATCGGGTACCGGCTTTTGACCTGCGTGTTGCTGGTTTCGGCGGTGATTTCCTTTCGCGGCTGGATGCACACGACGTTCCGCTGGATCGACTGGTCAAACGACGCCTGGCATCTCGAGGGTGACGGCATCCTGCGCAACAATTCGCAACGGGCGCGGCTGCTCCAGGTGCTCTCCCAACTCCACAATGCGACGCTTTTGACCGGCAAGGTCGAATGGGCTTACAACGCCTCGCCCGCCTTGGCGGTTTTTAGCGGAAACCGGACCTATATCGCATGGACCTATTCCGAGGAGCGTTACGGGCACAAGGGAGAAAATGATTATCGCGCCCAACAAGTGAACGACTTTTACGCCGGCAAAGCGCCGGATCCGCTCGGCTTTTTGACCAGTCATTCGATTGCCGCGGTGGTGATCTGGCCCGACGACAACATCCCGGACGATTTCGTGGTCACGCTGAAGGGGCAACTCGCCCCCTATTACAATTATATCGATTGTCGAGGCGATGGGCCGAACAATGCGGGGGTCTTTATGTACCAGCCCTCCTTGGTGGAGAAGTCTGCGGCGGCAAGTCCCGCGTCGACGAACCCCGCTCCGGCAAACCCTTGAAGAACACGGTTCATTTTAAAATGTAGCCTACTCTCCAATAGAGAAAGGGGTTCCATTTGCGTCGGGTGCAGCATGGATAATCGGATCAGCCGAAGGAGGAAGGGTGGCCAACTGTGGGCGATAGACGAAGACGCCGGCATTCTCTCCTCCGTCATCCCGGTAATTGCAGTACTCGTAGGCGGGAGCCAGTTGGATCTTGAGCTGGTTCAAGGTGTTGTCCGGGATGTGGTCGTCGGGCCAGATGACCAGGGCGGTGATGTTGCGAAGCCGAAGGAACCGGAGAGGATCAAGGAGTTTTCCGTCGTAGAGGGCATTGATGGTGAGATTTCTCCGGATTTGCTCCGCCCCATTGGGCTCGGTCCAGATCAGCATGCGGTCGCTCCATGCGATGTAATTGCGGTTGTGGGTGAAGACGCTAAGGGAGGGGGATTCATCGTATTCTGCATGAGGCCGTCCGGTTACGATGATCTGATTGTGAAATTGATTGAGGACATGGAACATTTCGGCTTTTCGACTGTCCCAGTGGAGCGGGCCTTCCCCTTCGAGGTGAAAAATATCCTGTCCCCAGGAGGCCGTTCTCCAGGCATGGGTGATCCAGTAAGGAAAGGATAACAGGGTGGTCACGATGACCAACGCGGCAATGGTGCGATAGGGCCACCACCGGCGCATGACCACTATCGGCAGAAAAGCAACGTAGGCTCCGCCATAGATGTCGCCCCATAATTTTCCCGTCGTGATGGGCCGGAAGTAGACTTCCACGAATTCGACCAGGAGAAACATCAGGGGCAAAACGATCATCAGACACCACACCGAGACAGGAAGCCTGCGCCAGAGAAAAAAGAGGCTCAACCACATGAGCGTGACGGGCCACCACTCCAAAATAAATTCGCCCAGTTGGGTCCTGATGTTCGGCGTTGTCCAGGCCGGCGACGCCAAGCCGTTGCTAATGGTTAGAAAATCGATCAAGGTGGGCATTAATAAAATGAGAGCGGCCCCAATGGAGAAAAGAACAAACCGCGGATTCCGGGGCAGGAGCTTGTGCCACCAGACGCTCACGGCGCCGGCGATAAAGATCAAGCCCATGATGGGTAGCACCCAAGCGGATATATCAAGACAGTACACCGGCAGAAGAACCAGTGAAATCCAGGGCCAGTTGGAAACCTTGCGCCGCAAAAGTTCCGTCAGACACCAAATGGCATAAAGGGTGAGGAACTGGCCGGCGACGTCATCTTGGTAGCCGCCCGCCCAGCTCCAGAAACCCGGCACCTGCAGATCGCGACGGTCCCAAAAACCGACGGGGGACAAAAAATGGGTGATCACATTGTGATAGTTCGGATTGTCAAAGACGTACATGACATCGCCCATCAGGAAAGGGTTGTAATCGCCCGTGGTCGTCATCCAGACATAGAAGGAGCATCCTGTGCCGGTCGATTCAATGAGCAGTGGCATAAGGAGGGTGAGCCAGACCTTGCCGCGCGAGAGTTGGTAGGCAACCGCCGAGGCCAGATAGCATATCAGCGTGGACAGGACCGCGCAGGCCATGTTGTAGCCGGTGCCGATGTCGAGGTGAAACATCCGGATCATGACCGAAGCCGGGTAATACATCAGGGTGTGGTAATGAGTCGACTTGTAAGGCGGCATCCAGCTTTCGGTCGGTGGCAGCGTTTCACCGAAGAGATAATTGGAAATAAGATTGCATTCCGCCACGCCATCGGAGTCGCTGACAACCGTGGGGCGCAGGGAACGGACGAAAAGAACAAACGCGAACGAGCCGAGAAAGACCACGGTGGGCAGCAGCAAGCCGCGCCAGGAAAAGCCGGGGCGAAGAATGAGCCAGAGAGAGCCAAGACCAGTCACAGGCGTGAGCCACATGAGCGTGGTTATCGGGAGAAAGTGTTCAACGAAATTGCAAATCAGGCAAAGAACGATGAACGGGATGATATAGCCGAACCAAGGTGATTCCCTGGGGGCAAGACGCCGAAACAGGGCGGCTCCCCCGGCGAAATGAAGCGAAACCAGCGCCCAGAGAAGGCAAATCCGCAGGATGGTAAACGTCACGCCAGCTATATGGCTGAGCGGACCCGGAAAGGCAAGCTTCGCGCCCGGTAGAGTCGGTGTCTTTACAGCAGCTATCCGGAAGAAATCTTGCCTAACCCACCTCTTTGGCTAAAAGCAAATTATGAATGACCGGTTCGTGAATGACCGGTTCGTGGAAGTCAAACCCTCTCCCATCGCCCCGGCGCGGCAAGAGCAACCGATTTTTCATTCACGAACCAAGCACAATCGTCTGTTGTGGAGGGGACTCTGGGTCCTTTTCATCGTCGCCTTGTCGATTCGCTTCTACCATTTGGCCAGTCATCACTGGTCTGCTTATGTGCATGACGGCGCTTCTCATGCCGCCTATGTGGGGTATGTGCGGGTACACCTTCGCTTGCCGCCGGTGGACGATGATTTTGAGTATCCGCAACAACCACTTTATTACCTGCTGGCCGCGCCTTTTTACAACACACACCAGAATTGGGACCAGAACTGGGACAACCTTGCTCCTCTCGGGTTTTGCATTTCGGCGGCGTCTCTTACCCTTGTATTTCTGTCTCTGCGCTACCTTTCGTCATGGTTGCTGCGCTACGGAATATTTGTTTTTCTCGCTTTCACGCCCGCGTTTGTTTTGGCCTCGTCTTGTATAGGTAACGATGGGTTGGGGTTCTTTTTTGGCGCCTTTTGTTTCTACTGCATTTTACGATTGAATCGCAGTCCCGGCACCGCCCGCCATTTTATTATGGCCATAGGCGCGCTTCTGGGGGCGCTTTTGACGAAGCTCAATGGAATCGTTTTGCTGCTCGCCCTGCCGTGGCTTTTGTGGCGCAGGGCGCGGTTTGATTCTTCCTGGAAACCGACCGTCACACGGCTCGCCGTTGTTGTTTTACTGGTCACGCTCTGGGCCTGCGGCGTTTTGTATCGCGGGTGGAACCCGGGTAGTCGCCAATTCGTTTTTGCGCATGCCTGGATGTGGGATGCAATGAAAATTAACGAAAATAGATTGGTATTTTGGCTGAGGTTCGATCTTTCCAATTTGATCCTGGCGGGTCAGACCACCACCACTGCCGGTACACCCGATGAGGTCCGCTTTTCGTTCCCCAGTTGGGAGTATGGAAACATGCTCTTGGGCGAATATGGCTATGCCGATGACCCGGTTTTGCTTTTCTGCACGCGTCAGGTAATCGTTGCCGGCACCTATCTGCTTTTCGGATTGGCTTTTTTCATTTTCATTACGCTGTTGTCTCGACCCATTTGGCCTTGGCAAAACATCTTCAGCTTGAGCCGAACCGTGCTGTTGTTAATCGTCGGGTCGACTTGCCTTGTTCTTGCCTTCGTCTACTCGGATCCAGTTATGTGCAACGCCGATTTCAGGTACCAAAACTTCGCTCTTCCCTGGATTGGATACGGCATTGGCCGGGGATTATGCGCTTTCCCCAGATCTTCGGTCTGGAGATACACCATGGTGGGTTTCATGGTGCTCTATGTTTATGCCAGCCTTTGTTTGCTGACGGCTTTATATATACGCCGCTGATGACGCGGCGCTTCAGAGCGCAAACCCGGCGGCTTGCGCGTCGCTGTAAAACATCTTGACCGTGTTGAGTGAGAGATCGCCGAGGTCCGTGCCGGTGAGCTTCTGAGCCTTGGCGAGGATGTCGTGGGGGGCGGTGACAATATGGGTGCCGCTTTCCGCCGCCTGGAAGATGTTGAGCACCTCGCGGACGCTGGCCCAGAGGAGTTCGGCCTGTGGCAGGGGGCGGAGGATTTCGAGGCTTTGCTTCATGACGGGGACGGGGTCGACGCCCGTATCGGCGATGCGTCCTGCAAAAACGGAGACGACGGCGGGAATCCGAGGATCGAGATGGGCGGCGACACCCTTCACTTGATCGAGGGTAAGGATGGCGGTGACGTTAAGGCGGACGCCGTCTGCGGCGAGCTTGCGGATCAGCGGCAGGGAGCTTTCGCCCTTGGTGTTCGTGATTGGAATTTTGACGTAAACGTTGTCCTGCCACTTGCTGATCTTGAGAGCCTGGCGGTGCATGTCCTCGAAATCGTCGGAAAAGACCTCGAAAGAGATCGGCTTGGTTTTAACGACCTGGAGAACTTCGCGTGCGAACTTCTCGTAATCGCCAATACCCGCCTTGCGCATCAGGGTCGGGTTGGTGGTTAGGCCTTGAATAAACGGGCTTTGGTAAAGCCTGACAATACCTTCCTTGTCGGCCCCGTCGGCGAAGATTTTGATGGGGAGATCGGCCAGTGTTTTCATGGAAGGTGCGCAGCTTGTGCTAGCGGTGTGTTTTGGGGTTGTCCGAGGGAAAGAATGAGCCGGGCAGCGTCCAGCAGGTTGGCGGCGTAGTGGTGGGGCCGCTGGCGCAGCTTTTCGGCGTAATTGCGTTCGATGAAGATGGTTTTGCAGCCGGCAGCGAGCCCGCAGTCGATGTCGCGCCAACGGTCGCCGATCATGTAGCTGTGGGCGAGCTCCAGCCCAAGGGCCCGGGCGGCATCGAAGAGCATGCCTGGCGCTGGTTTGCGGCGCTCGGCGTCCGGCGCCTTGTCGTCCGCTGCCGTGCAAATTTCGATGCGATTGACGGGAATCATTTGGGTCAGAAGCGCATGCATTTGCTCGATGACTTCAAGACGCTGCGTCCCGCGGCCCACGTCGGGCTGGTTGGTGACGACGACAAGAAGGAAGTGGGCTTCGTGCAGCAAGGCGCAGGCTTCCGGCACTTCGGGGTAGATATGGAATTCCTCAAGGGTCTGCGGCGGGTAGGGGAGTCCGTGGCGAATCAGTGGTGCGTTAAGCACGCCGTCACGGTCGAGAAAAACAGCCCGCGGCATACAATGCTAGCGAGAAAGGGCGTCTTCCCACTTGGTCTGGCTTCTTTTAAGGTCGGGATGCGAAACCAGCAAGTGCCAGATGACACCCTGAAAAGCTTCGGAGTGGGGCGTGACGTTACCTGGGTTGACGGTCGGAACAATGACGACGGCGTCGCCCACCTGCGCGGTGTAGCCCTCTTTGCGACCGACGATGCCGAGCACGGTGGCACCCTGTGTCTTGGCCAGCTTGATTGCCTGGACGAGATTGGGGCTGATGTTTTTTTCGAGGTCGCCGCCGCCAACGGAAAGGATGAAGAGGGCGTCCCTCTCATTGAGGCGGCTGACCTCCAGCCATGCGGAAAAAACGGTGGCCCAGCCTTCGTCGTTGGTGCGGGCGGTGAGTTCGGAAACGTTGTCGGTCGGCGCGTAGCACTCGATGCCGGTGAGCTTGCGGAAATCGTTCACCGCATGCGAGGCGCTGGCGGCGCTGCCACCGACGCCGAGGATGAAGAGGCGGCCTGCGCGCGCTCGCAACTCGACGAGTTTTTTTACGAGGCGTTCGATGGCGGCGACATCGAGCCGGTCGGCGATTTCCCGCACTTCATCGAGATATTGACGAATTGGATTCATGGCATGATAGGTTTGGCTTTCAAGTGATATTCTAAGGCCTGGAGGCCGCGAGGCGAGCCAATTTCAAAGTAGGGTGTGGCCACTTCGTAACCGGCAAGCCGGCCCTCGCGGGCGAGAAGATCTTGGAGGTCGGAAAGATCGCGAAGGTTGGAGGCGTCGTGGAACAACTCCGCGCGAAAAAGACCCAGGCCGTAATCGATGTGCTTCATTTCGGGGGTCCTGTTTTTTTTGCCGTAAGCGCTAATGGCGCCATTTTCGAACCATACGTTGGCGGGTTCGCTTCCCAGCGTCTCGTGGATGACGGTCATGAGCGCAGGTTGGCCGCAGGCGGCAAAAGCGGCGCAGACGGGTCGGTAGTCGATTTCGAGGTAAGAATCGCCGTAGAGCGTGAGGAAGGAGGGCCCGAGCTTGGGCAACGCCAGGCGGAGCGCGCCCGCGGTGCCGGCCAGATTTTCCCCATCATAGGAATAATCGAGGTGGATTCCGTGGTCCCGACCGTCTCCGAAAGCCGCCTCGATTTGTTCGCCCAGATGGCCGACGCAGAGCACGGCGTGGGGGAAACCCTGCCGGGAGAGCAGTTGCAACTGGTGGGCAAGGAAGGGGCGCCCAGCGACGGGAACGAGGGCCTTGGGAATCGTCTCGGTGATCGGACGCAGGCGGGTGGCGAGACCGCCCGCCAAAATCGCCACGGTGGGAAGGGGCGCGGTCATTGGAATCTCTCTCAATCAACCGAAGCCGGTCACTCGTTGATGACGAGGGCGGTTCCCTCGAAATCGAAGTGGAACCGGACTTCGCTCAGGCCCTTGTTGCGCATGGCGCGCAGCAGGCGGGGCTTGTCGGTGGTGTAAAAGAGGAGGAAACCGCCGCCGCCCGCGCCGATGAGCTTGCCGCCAAGCGCGCCGTTGGCGAGGGCGTGATCGTAAGCCTCGTTGATGGCGGTGTTGCTCATTCCCTTCGAGCGGGCCTTTTTATGCTGCCAGTGTTCGTTCATCAAGGCGCCGAATTCCCCGAGCGCGCCGTTTTCCAGCGCCTTTTTGCTGCGCAGGCCGAGTTCCTTAATGTAATGGAGATTGCGGGTCATCTCCACGTCGTTCGCCTTGCTGCGCTGGTCCTGTTCCTTGAGGATCGAGGAGGCGGAACGGGAATAGCCGGTGAAAAAAAGGACGAGGCTGTCCTCGAGTTCCTCGCGCGCGTCCTGGCTGATGGCCAGCGGCCAGGCCTTGACGGTGTCGTCGGGCAGGAATTCGAAACAGGTCAGTCCGCCGAAAGCGGCGATGTACTGGTCCTGTTTGCCGATGGGTTCTCCGAGGCGCCCAATCTCGATCTGGCAGGCTTGGGCGGCGATCTGCTCGGGATGGACAAGATGGTGTTGCCAGGCGTGAAGGGCCTTGAGCAGCGCGGTGGTGAAACTGCCCGAGGAACCGAGGCCGGTGCCGGCGGGAATGTCGGCCATGGAGGAGATTTCGAGATAGCGTCCGTCCATCTCGAGCAGGGCGAGTGTCTCGCGAATGATCGGGTGCTCGACTTCGCGGGCGTGGGAAATTCTTTCGAGCTTCGAGTACTTGATGATCAACTCGTCGTTGAAGGTGCGGTGGAGCGTGATGTAGACGTACTTGTTGATCGCCCCGGCCACGAGAAAACCGCCATGCTCGCGGTAGTACGAGGGCAGGTCGGTGCCGCCTCCGCCGAGGGAAATACGCAGGGGGGATCGGGCAATGAGCATGAAGGTGCCTTCCGAAAGGCTAGGAGAGACGGGCTCACTTTTCCAGCGATTAAATTCAAGCGGTCCAAGGCGTGTTATTTTGCCGATAGATGTTGTCCACGATCTCGAGCGCGGCCAACGCGTCCCGAAGGCCGGGCGAGGGAGGCGTATTCGCCGCGATGTCGTGCTCGAAGGCTTCCATTTCGCGCCGCCACGAGAGGTCGGGGCCGGAAAACTCACGCGTTTCGGTCTCGGGCGGCCCCATCTCGGGCTTCATCCGGTAATGGACGAGGCGCTCAGGGCCGTAGCTGCCGCCAAGCCCGTCGATCTGCAATTTGCCGGTGCGTCCGTAAATTTCGAGGGAGAAAAGATTTTTCCATTCACTGCAACTGGCATGGAGCCATGCGACCTGGCCGGAACCGGTCTTGAGTTCGAGGAAGGCGTTGTCGTCGACCGGCATGTTCCAGAAAAGGGTGGCGACGGTGCCGTGGACATGAGGGAACTCACCGAGAAACCAGCGGGCGAGATCGATGAGGTGGACGCCCTGGTCGATCAACTCGCCGCCGCCGGAAATCGCGGGCTGGGCGCGCCATTCCTTTTCGTAGCCGATGCGTCCGCCGTGGCCGTAGCGACCGCGCAGAAACATGAGCGGTCCCAGCGCGCCCGAGTCGACGATGCGGCGCGCTTCGAGCAGGGCGGGGTGAAAGCGGTGGTTGTAGCCGACACGGACTCGGACGCGGTGCCGCTGTTCCGCCTCGATCAGAGGGACGAGTTCCGAGGCGTGGCGGGCGGCGGGCTTTTCGACCAGGACATGTTTCCCGGCGCGGATGGCTTGGAGCGCGAGAGGCGCGAGGGAGTCGTGACGCGTCGAAACGATGACCGCCTCAATTTCAGGATCGCGCAGAATTTCTTCCGGGCTTGCGACGACGCGCCCATGCCCGGCCTCGGCGACAAGACTTTCCGCACGGGCCGGGTCGACGTCGCAAACCAGGGAGAGTTGTTGCGGTTGGAGACAAGCCGCCCGTTTTTTTCCGATGGCCCCGGCGCCGATGATGCCATAGCGGATCATTTCGGGCTTTCCCATTTTTTTCCCCGATCTTCGGGAACGATGCGCCGAAGGGTGTAGATGTCCCCGGCGGCAAGCTCGTCGCGATGAGCGGCCAGGTTTGACCAGGGGTCCCAGGGCGCGCTGATCAACTTTCCGGTGATGCCGTTGCTTTCCGGTCCGGCGAGGAAGAGGCACAATCCGGCGGCGAGTTCCGGCGGGCGGTCGCCGCCCTGGGTGATGCGAAGCATTTCGGCGTAGGCTTTGCGCCCGATTTTTTTTGGGCCGGCGGCGACGGCCTCGGCGACAAGGCGCGTGTTGATTGCGCCGGGGGCAACGGCGTTGACTTCGATCCGATGGGGGCGGAGTTCCTCGGCGAGGATTTCGGTGACGCGCACGACGGCGACCTTGGCCGCGGCGTAGGCGCTGAAAAATGGGCGGGGACCGGTCGCGCCGCCGCCGGAGAGATTGATGATCTTGCCGCGGCCCGCTTTTTTCATGAGGGGGATGAACGAGCGGCACGGCAGGATGACGCCGAAAAGATCGATCTCGATAGTCCGGCGCCATTCGTCCCAGGAGACTTCCTCAAGCGGGCCCTTGGCGCCGTGGATGCCGGCGTTGTTGATAAGAACGTCGCAACCGCCCAATTCCTTCAGCGCAAAGGCGGCGAGCGCCTTCACCTGGTTCTCGTCACTGACATCGCACGCCTGCCAGAGAATTTTCTGGCCGGCTGCAGCATTTGTTTGCAATTCCCTCGCGGCCTGTTCAAGCGGCCCGGGTGTGCGTGCGCAAAGAAGAAGATGGGCGCCCTCCCGGGCGAAAGCTTCCGAGATGGCACGGCCGATGCCAAGGCTGGCACCGGTAATGACGACGGTTTGGGACTTAAACTTCATCGGGGAGAAAAAACCCAGGGGTTGGCTTTGAGCCAGGCGACGGTGGCTTCAACGCCCTGCCGGATGGTGAAGCGGGGTTTCCAACCGAGGCTGCGAATTTTTTTGGTGTCGAGGAAAATAAAGGGATTGTCGCCGATCCAGCCGCGGTCGCCGCCGGTAAATTGCCGTTCGGGTTTGAGCCCGAGCACGGCGCAAATCCACCCGACCGAGTCGTTGACCTGGCAATATTCGTCGGTGCCGAGATTATAGATGCGGGTGAAGCCTTTTGCCCCGGTTTTTTCCCCTCCGCTCGTTTGCGCAAAGACGGTCAGGACCGCATCGAGGCAATCCTCGACGGTTAGGTACGACTTGCGCGCGGTGCCGTCGCCGAGGACCTGCAGGACCTTGGGGTTTTCGCCGAGCTTGCGGCAGAAATCAAAAACGTGGCCATGGGTGTAGCGAGGGCCGAGGATCGAGACGAAGCGGAAAATACGGGCGCGAAAACCGTAACCTTCCGCGTAGGCGGAAATCAGGGCCTCGCCGGCCAGCTTGGAAGCGCCGTAGAGGGAGGTCTGGACGGGCATGGGCGCGTCCTCTGGCGTGGGGATGACCGAGGTCTCACCATAGACCGATCCAGTGGAGGCAAAACCGATATCGCGGATGCCGCAGGCGCGCATGGCCTCGAGGACGCGAAACGTGCCGAGGGTGTTTTGCTGGAGATCTCGTTCCGGATGTTCGAGACCGAAACGGACGTCGGCGTTGGCGGCGAAATGGATGACCCGCGCGCAGCCCTCCATGGCCGCGGTGAGGGCCTTTTCATCAAGAATGTCGCCCCGCACGAGCCGGAAATGGGGCTGGCGGATGGCGGCGGCGAGAAATTCCTCCCGGCCCGTGGAAAAGTTGTCATAACCGACCACCGTCTCACCGTTGGCGAGAAGCCGGTCGGCGAGATTGCTGCCGATGAAGCCGGCCGCACCGGTGATGAACGTTGCCGCCTTCATGGATCAAAACCAACGGCCCGCTCGACGATGAATTTCGGGCGCTGTTTCACTTCCTCGTAAATGCGCCCGATGTATTCGCCCAGGATGCCAGTGCTGATGAGTTGGACGCCTCCCAGGAAGAGGATGAGGATGACGATTGTGGGATTGCCGATGGGGAACGGAACGCCGGCCAGCTTCATGCTGAAATAGATGAGGGCGACGAGAAAGCTTATTCCGGCGATCAGAAAGCCGATCTGGGTGCAGAGCGAGAGCGCGTAGGTGGAAAAACAAAAGATGCCGTTGAAGCCGATGATCAGGGAGCCAAAAAAGCGATTGTAGTTGGTGGCACCGGCAAAGCGTGCCGGGCGGTCGAATGGGACAAGGGTCTGCCGAAAGCCGACGAGGGCGACCATGCCGCGCAGGAAGCCGTGGCATTCCTTGAGGCGATTGATTTCATCGATGATACGGCGGCTCATCAGCCGAAAGTCGCCGGTGTTGGGCGGTATCTCAACGTTGGCAATTTTGTTGATGACACGGTAGCCCATGGTGGCCATGAGTCGTTTCACCCAAGGTTCGCCCGTTCGGGTGCGGCGCTGGGCCATGACGACATCGTAACCCTCCTTCCACTTTGCGACCATTTCCGTGATCAGTTCGGGAGGATCCTGAAGATCGACATCAATGACCACGGCGGCATCACCCCGGCAATACTGGAGTCCGCCCAGCGTGGCCATCGGCTGGCCGAAGCGGCGGGAAAAGGCGAGGAGCTTGATGGACGGGTCGCTCTTGCGTGCCTCGAGAATGATCTCCTGGGTGCGGTCGGGGGAAGGATCAAGGCAGAAGATGATCTCAAAGTCGCCGACGCTCTTCTGGAGGATCGGACGCACGCGGCGAAGAAACTCCGGCACAGTAGCTTCCTCCTTGTAGACGGGGACGATGACGGAAAGTTCCATGAATTTATCGCTATCTTGGAGAAAGGATGGCGGCGCCTCTCCTGCATGAGAATGAAGGGCTCCCGCATCTTGTGACAAGCGCAATTATGGTGCACTGATGTACCGGGATAGGTAAGCTTCGCCACTTGATGAACTGCCGCAGAATCAAGGAGACTCTTTGGGCCGGAGCCCTGTCGATCTTTATTTCGGGAGCTTGGGCGCAAAACGGCGCCGTGTCTGCTACTACGTCTCCCGCCCCGGCGTCTCCACCGCCTCTTTCACCGGTGATCCTGACGGAAAATCCTGACGTGGTGCAACGCTTTGAGGTCGACCCCGAGGCTGTCCGGCAGATGGTGGACGATTCTCTCCTCAAGTTAACGAGTGCACCGGATGTCGGTACAGCTTGGAAGCGACTGGGCATTACGCCGCAGGACGTGGTTGGCATCAAAATCACGACCATGGGCGGTCCGATATTCTCGACGCACTATCCCGTGGTTCAGGCGATTTGCGACGGGTTGCAGGCCGCGGGGGTGCCTACCTCCCACATTATTATCTGGGACAAAATGGCGGGCGACATGATCCGGGCCGGTTATTCACCCCGCGATCCCGATGATTCGCATGTCGGCATTGCCGCAGTTTTTCCCGGCACCGGCTACGACACGAACGTCGTCTACAAAAACGAAATCCTCGGCACACTGATCTGGGGCGATTATGACTTTGTCCACAACGATGTGACCGATGAATTGGCCGAAGCGGCGCGGCAGGCGGTCAAGAACAAGGCCTTTGGCGGTGGTGATGCGGGCGGGGATTCCCTTGACGCCGGAACGGAAATTCCGCAGACGAGCGACCGCTCCTATTATGCGCGCCTTGTAACTCAGATCTGCACCAAGATCATCAATGTCCCGGTCCTGAGCGACGATTCCTACGTCGGCATGGATGGCTGTCTTGGCAGCCTGGCCCTGGCCTGTGTCGACAACAACCGCCGTTTCCAGGGAGACCCGACTTACGGCGATCCGGCCATCTGCCAGATTCTCGACCGGGATTTTATGCGGCACAAGGTGGTCGTGCATATTCTCGACGCGCTGGTGGCGCAATACGCGGGCGGACCGCGGTTCGATCCGCAATTTACCAAGTCGATTGGCGCGATTTACGTGAGCCGCGATCCCGTGGCGATTGACTCGCTGGTGCTGCCGCTGCTGGAAAAATGGCGGGCGTCGGACCGGCAGGGCCGGATCGACCCGATCGGCCATGCTGCCAGCCATGTGCACAGCGCCGCTCTCTACAATCTCGGGACCGACGACGCGAGCCGGATTCAACTGGTGAGGCTGCCATGAACGAATCCTCCACCGGCGCGCAAGCCATGGAGCGGTTGCTCGACCTGATGGCGCGCCTGCGCTCACCGGACGGATGCCCGTGGGACCGTGAGCAGACGCCTGCGACGCTCAAGCCGCAGTTGCTGGAGGAATGTTACGAGGTCCTGGAAGCGATCGACAGCGGTTCCACGCCGCACCTGATCGAGGAACTGGGCGATCTTTTGCTCCACCTTGTTTTTCAGGCGCAAATCGCGCGTGAAGCCGGGCAATTTACTTTTGCCGACGTGGCCGACGGCATCGCGCAGAAGCTGGTCCGGCGTCATCCTCATGTTTTCGGCGAGGAGAAGGTAGCCGATGCCGCCGGCACCATCGCCCTTTGGCATAAATTGAAGCAGGCGGAAAAAACAGAGCGGAAAGGCGCACTCGACGGCGTGCCCCGCGCCCTCCCGGCCCTGATGCGCGCGGAGGCTTTGCAATAGAGGGCCCGGCAGGCCGGCTTCGACTGGCCCGGCGCGGGTGGCGCTCTGGCCAAAGTCCGGGAGGAACTGGCGGAAGTCACCCAGGAGGTCGAGTCGGACCTCGCCTTCGCTGCCGCCAATGAATCGAAAATTTCCACCACGCCGGAACTGGCCGAAGAGATAGGCGACCTGCTTTTTTCCATCGTCAATCTCACCCGTCATCTCAAGCTCGACGCGGAAGAGCTTTTGACCGGGGCCAATGACAAATTTACCCGGCGTTTTCGCGCGGTGGAAGAACGGATCAAGGCATCGGGCAAGTCCATGTCCGACTGCACACTGGAAGAACTCGACGCGGTTTGGAACGAAGTAAAAACCCATTCCTAATGGAATGGCCGCGGGTAGGCTGGTGTGGCGCGCTGTCGTTTGAATTGAAAAAAGAGCGAATTCGTTCTTTTCACCGTCGATGGCCCGTGAAACGCTATCTTCCTTCCGATGCTGTATCTTGCGGATGTTGTTTTACCGATGTCGTCGCCACCGCTTACCCGCGGTGCAGTTCGCGTTGAGGGATCTGAAATTGTGGCGGTTGGATCTGCCGCCGAATGGCCGCCCCAGCCGGGTGAAGAGGTAGTCGATCTCGGCGCGAGCACGCTTTTGCCGGGGCTGATCAATGCGCATTGCCATCTCGACTACACAAGATTTCGTGGGGCCATTGCCTCCGGGCACGGTTTCACGGAATGGATCAAGAACATCAACGCGTTGAGGCGTTCCTTCACCCCGCGGGAGTACATGGAAGCCATAGCGGAAGGTTTCCGCATGTTGATTCAGAGCGGCGTCACGACGGTGGCCAACATCGAAGCGCTTCCCGAATTGTTGCCTCACCTTCCGGTACCGCCGTTGCGTACGTGGTGGTTCCTGGAATTGATCGACGTTCGCACGCGGCTTAACGAGGATGAAACATTGCGCGGAGCGTTGAGTTTTTTCGACAAACACCACGAGTGGCTGGGCGGTTTCGGGCTTTCCCCGCATGCGCCTTACACCGCGTCGATCGATCTTTACCGGCTGGCCCGGAGCTGCGGCGAGAAGTATGGCATGCTTTGCACGACGCATATCGCCGAGTCGGTCGAGGAACATGAAATGTTCTCCCACGCGCGGGGCCCGCTCTACGATTTCATGGCGAGTCTGGGGCGGGACAACTCGGATTGCGGCCAGGGCTCGGCACTGTCCCACCTGGTCGAGCACGGGGTTATCAATACAAGCTGCCTTATCGTCCATTTGAATTACCTCCAGGATTACGACTACGAACTGGTGGCGACTACGGGTGCGTCGGTCGTGCATTGCCCGAAGTGCCACACCTATTTCGGCCATGCGCCCTTTCCGTTGCGGGCCCTGCAACAAAGCGGCGTCAATATCTGCCTTGGGACCGACAGCCTTGCCAGCAATAACCTGCTCGATATGCGCTCGGAAATGCGCGAAGCGCTGCGGTTCCACGATTTGAGCTGCCGAGAAGTCCTTGAGATGGCCACGCTCAATGCCGCCCGTGCCCTGGGGCAGGCGGGCAAGCTGGGCCAGATTTCTCCCGGCAGCCAGGCCGACTTGGTGGCGTTTCGCCATGACCCGAACGAGGTGGAAACCGACCCTTACCGCGGGGTGGTGAATTCCCGCGGGGAACCGGCGCTTCTCCTGGTCAACGGTCGCCGGGTGGAGATGCCATCCGCAACGGGTTGAGAGGCATTCCTTGCCGGAGGGCCAACAATCTTTTATGCTGGAACGATGTCATTGCAAAACGCGCGTGAAACTTTGGAGTTGATGCTGGGTCATCTCGGCTTGGTTTTCGAGGTTGAAGAAATCGAGCAGGCTGGGCGCTCCGTGCTCAACATCCGCGCGCGCGATGCCGGGCGCTTGATCGGGCGCGATGGCCACACCTTGGAAGATTTACAGTATCTCCTCAACCGCATCCTGAATCGCCACGACGAGTCGGCGGCCGGCGTGATCGTCGACGTGGAGGGCTACCGCCAGAAGGAAAAGCAGGATTTTATCGGCCGTATCCGCGAACTGGCCGAGCAGGTCCGGCGCACGGGACACCCGCTCGTCCTGGCGCCGATGAACTCCTTTGATCGCCGGCTGGTGCACCAGGCCTTTGCCGACGACCCAGAGATTATGACGCAAAGCGAGGAAGGCGTTGCCCGTCTCAAGCAAATCACGCTGGTTCCCCGCAGTTCCACGCGATCGGCTGGACAGTCCTAAGTCGCCGACAACGAAAAGATATGAGCAAAAAGGCCCTTATTTCCGGTATCACCGGGCAGGACGGCTCTTATCTCGCGGAACTGTTGCTGGACAAGGGTTATGAGGTTCACGGCATCATCCGCCGTTCCAGTTCCTTCAACACGGACCGCATCGACCATCTTTACCAGGACATGCACGTTCACGGGGTGAAACTTTTTCTCCACTACGGTGACCTGAGCGACTCGGCCTCCCTGACTCGGCTGGTGCACGATTTGCGACCGGACGAGATCTACAATCTCGGCGCCCAAAGCCACGTGCGGGTGAGTTTTGACGTGCCGGAATACACCGGCGACGTCACCGCTCTGGGCGCCACCCGTCTGCTGGATGCCGTGCATGAGGCTGTTCCCAAAGCGCGCTTTTACCAGGCCTCAAGCAGCGAGATGTACGGATTGGTCCAGGCGGTTCCGCAGCGGGAGGATACGCCTTTTCATCCCCGCAGCCCCTACGGCGCGGCCAAGGTTTACGCCTACTGGATGACGGTGAATTACCGCGAAAGCTACAAGCTGCACGCGAGCAACGGGATTCTTTTCAACCATGAATCACCCCGCCGGGGTGAAACTTTCGTCACCCGCAAAATCACCCGGGCTCTGGCCCGCATCAAGGCCGGTTTGCAAAAGGAACTTTACCTGGGAAACCTCGAGGCCAAGCGCGACTGGGGTTACGCGCCCGAATTTGTAGAGGCGATGTGGCGGATGCTCCAGCAGGACGAGGGCGGTGACTATGTCGTCGCGACGGGGGAAACCCATTCCATCCGTGAGTTTCTCGATGCGGCTTTTGGCTTCGCGGAACTCGACTGGCGCGAGTACGTGAAGATCGATCCGCGTTATTATCGTACGGCGGAGGTCGATTTGCTGATCGGAGATGCCTCCAAGGCCAAGCGCGTTCTGGGCTGGAGCCCGAAGACCACGTTCACCGAATTGGTCAGGATTATGGTCCGCGCCGACCAGGATTTACTGGCCTCGCAGCTCAGTGGGAAGCATGTCCGTTTATGAAGCCGGACGATGCCATCTTTGTCGCCGGTCATCGGGGCATGGTTGGCGCCTCGCTGGTGCGTCTGTTGCGCGCCCGGGGATTTAACAATCTGCTGTTGAGCACCCGCGCCGAACTTGATTTATGCGATGCCCATGCCGTTCGCGCATTTTATGAAAAATTCCGTCCGGACCATGTCCTGATCGCGGCGGCAAAAGTCGGGGGTATCCTGGCCAATTCAACCCAGCCGGTTGAATTTTTGAGCGAGAATTTGCAGATCGAGTTGAACCTCATCAATGGCGCTCATGCCGTCCAGGTCAAAAAACTTCTTTTTCTCGGTAGCTCGTGCATTTACCCGAAATTGGCCCCGCAGCCGATGAAGGAGACCGATTTGCTCACGGGCAGCCTTGAACCGACGAACGCGGCCTATGCCCTGGCCAAGATATGCGGCCTCAAGCTTTGCCAAGCCTATTGCACCCAGTACGGCGACAATTTTATTTCCGCGCAGCCGACCAATCTTTACGGTCCCGAAGACAACTTTGACCTGCAATCTTCCCACGTTTTACCGGCGCTGATACGCAAATTCCATATGGCGAAAGAAGAGGGCCGAAAATCAATCACGCTCTGGGGCACAGGCGCCGCCTACCGCGAGTTCCTCCACGTGGACGATCTTGCGGAAGCGTGCCTTTTCCTGATGGAAAACTACAATTCTCCGGAATTTGTCAATGTCGGCTGCGGCAAGGAAATCCGGATTCGCGATCTGGCGGATATGGTTGGACAGGTGACCGGCTTTACCGGCCGGATTGAATGGGACACGACGAAACCGGACGGCAGTCCTCGCAAATTGCTGGATGTCTCCAAGTTGAACAATTTGGGATGGCATGCAAAAATCCCTCTTGGCGAGGGCATTCACGGTACCTATCAGTGGTGGTTGAAACAACAGAAGTCGTAAGATTAAGATAGAGAATGACTTAAGCTTAATTCATGCCTTTTAGCTTAGACTCCAGATTGTTAAATCTGGTATAGGTATG
The DNA here is from genome assembly GCA_021272315.1 of Methylacidiphilales bacterium. Classification (GTDB taxonomy): domain Bacteria; phylum Verrucomicrobiota; class Verrucomicrobiia; order Methylacidiphilales; family UBA1321; genus JABDGH01. Next base: position 46,402 of record JAJSLI010000078.1, read on the forward strand.
TTGTACTCATACTGTGACAATTGTTGTAAAACCTCTTTCCGATGCTCTCGCGGCAACATAATTTTTATCAGCAATTTCTTCAGATAGTTGATGCGATTCTGCTGGGCGCTTCGCTCTGGGGCGCTCACGCCATTCGATTTTACGTTTTAACGCAGGTCGTCTGGTTTGATAACACGGCCACTGAGGCTCAGTATGCCAATTGTTATTGGATGGTCGCGCTGGCCGTCATTATCGGCCCCCTAGCTCTCGAATATTTGGGTCTTTATCACTATCCTCCTCGGAATTTTGCAAATTCGCTGTGGGTCATTATGCGCGCGTTGGGCCTGCTGTTGGTGGTGATATTTGCCTCGGTCATTATCTTTCGCATCGACCAGGTGACGATCAGCCGTATGGCGTTGGGACTTTTTCTGATCATCGGCACGGGAGTCTTGGCGTTGCGAGCGGCCCTGTTCCTTTTATGGCTGCGGCAACGCGGGGCGCGAACTCACCTGCGACAGTACATCCTGCTTTGCGGTCGGCAGGAGGGCCGCAATCGGTGGAAGGAAAGGTTCCTTTCCCGCCCGGGCAAGGATTACGAAATCAAGGCCGAATTTGATCTCCGGGAGGAAGGCGTGAGCCGTTTTATCGAGACGCTGCATGTCGAAACGGTGGACATCGTAGTCTTCAATCTCGACGAGCATATCATACCCCAGGTCCAGGAGGCGCTGCTGGCCTGCGAAGCCGAGGGCGTGGAAGCATGGGTTTCCGCCGATTTCATCCAGACGCTGTTTACCCATGTTCAATTCGACCAGTTTGCCGGTCAGCCGCTCTTGATCTACCGTACCGCGCCGGCACTCTCGTGGGAATTGGTCGTCAAGCGGTTCCTCGATGTATCCGGCTCCGCGGTTCTCCTGATCGTGATGTTGCTGCCCATGCTGGTCATCGCGGTTTTGATTCGCCTGACATCGCCCGGCCCGGTCATCTTTTCGCAAAACCGGAGCGGTCTCCATGGCCGTGCTTTTCGCATGTATAAGTTTCGCACCATGACGACCAATGCGGAACAGGCCCGGGTCGAATTGGAGGTGCTCAATGAAATGTCCGGGCCAGTTTTCAAGGTGGAAAAAGATCCGCGCGTGACACCGTTTGGGCGCTGGTTGCGCCGGACGAGCCTGGACGAATTGCCGCAGCTCTGGAACGTGTTTTTCGGCGAAATGAGTCTGGTCGGGCCGCGGCCGCTTCCGCTCTACGAGACGGCCAATTTTGGTGATCTTAGCCAGCGCCGCCGCATGAGCGTCCGTCCGGGCATTACCTGTCTTTGGCAGGTGCGGGGACGCAACCAAATCAGCGATTTCAAGGACTGGGTGAGGCTTGATCTCGAGTACATCGACCGCTGGTCGCTCTGGCTCGACATCAAGATTCTCCTGCGCACCGTCCCGGTGGTGCTTTTAGGCTGGGGCGCCAAATAAGCCAGGCATTACGGAAGAACATCCTTCGCGTTCCGGACAAGTTCCAGCGTCCGCAGGACGCCGCGAACCTTGGCTACTTCGTGCGTCCGCAGAAGGCCGGCCTGGCCGAGCAGGGCCAGCACGGCGAAAAACGGCTCCGCCACCCGCACTTCGTCCTCAAAGCACTCGAAGGCGTGGGGCAGGGCCTGGCAAACCGGCCAGCCGAGTCCGCGCAGGCGAAAGCTGTTGAGAAAAATCTGCATCTGGTGGCGGACGCGCGTGGCGCTGTCCTGCAGGTTCGGGTAATAAAATCCGAGCCCGGGATCGATCCAGAGACGCGAAACGCCGGCCTTGGTGGCGGTCTCGATCTGCCGCGCAAAAAAATCGTAAAGGGCGCCGACCGGGTCGCTCCCCAGGTCGAGATCGCCCACCTCGCGCACGTTTGCCCCTTGGACGAAGCAGATGATCGCCCCGGCATCGAAATCGGCGACTTCCCGGAAAATCTCCTCCGAACGGTCCGTCCCGGTCAGGTTCAGCACCCGCGCGCCCGCCTTCAGGCAGGCCGTCGTGACGTCCGGATGATACGTCTCCACTGAGACGCAGAGACCCGCTGCGGCCAGTTCCCGCACGACGGGAACCAGCGCGTCCTGTTGCGCTGTGCCCTCCACCAGCGCCGCGTGGGCCAGAGACGATTCCGCGCCAACGTCGATGATCGCCGCGCCCTGTGCATGGAGCATCCGCCCGCGCCGGATGGCGGCCTCCGCGCTTAGCGCCACGCTCTCGCGGTACCACGAATCGGCGGAGAGATTGACCACGCCCATCAGGTAGGTCTGCTTCTGAAAATCGAACCGGTGCGGGCCGATCGCAAAATCGGCCACCGGCAGCGAAGCGGCCTCGCGATACTTTTCGTGCAGTGCGGCTAGAGTGGAGAGATCGAGCATGGGAGAAAGAAGTTAGCGACGCGCCCTTCTGCGGGGGGATTTCGCTCCTCCCGCCTTTGGCAGGCGCTTCGACTCATGGTATATTGACCGTTTATGGCCATGGAGGAAATCCGAATCGGCGGGGCTAGGCAGCACAATCTCAAGAACGTGTCGCTGACCCTGCCGCGCAACGCGCTGGTGGTGTTCACCGGTGTGAGCGGTTCCGGGAAATCGTCCCTCGCCTTCGACACGCTTTACGCCGAGGGGCAGCGCCGCTACGTCGAGAGTCTCTCCACCTACGCGCGGCAGTTCCTCGAGCAGATGGAAAAGCCCGAGGTCGATTTCATCGAGGGCCTCTCCCCCGCCATCGCCATCGAACAGCGCTCGACCGGGGGCAATCCGCGCTCGACCATCGCCACCACCACCGAGGTCCACGATTTTCTGCGGCTCCTTTTCGCCCATCTCGGCCAGCCACACCATCCCGTCACGGGCAAGCCGCTGCGGCGCTGGTCGGTGCAGCAGATGGTCGACCGTGTGCTCGCCGCCAAGGAGGGCACGCCGGTGCAGATTCTCGCCCCGGTCATCCAGAAGCAGAAGGGCGAGTTCCGCGACGTGGTCGAGAAGCTTCGCCGGGAGGGATTTGTCCGGGCGCGGATGGACGGCCGCATTGTCGAGCTGGAACAGCCGCCCCGTCTCGACAAGGCGCGCGTTCACACGATTGAAGCGGTGGTCGACCGGCTGAAGATCAGCGACTCGATCAAGACCCGACTGACCGATTCGATCGAGCTTGCGCTCAAGACCGGCGGCGGCGTCTTGACGACTCTCTTCGGGCCGCCCGACGCCGTGACGGAAGAGCTGACCCTGAGCAACCAGAATTTCGATCCCGAGACCGGTTACCGTTACGCCGAAATCACCCCGCGCCATTTCTCCTTCAACAGCCCGCAGGGCGCCTGCCCGGTTTGCGACGGGCTCGGCACCGAATCGGTCTTTGATCCGGCGCTGCTCATCCCCGATGGCGCGGTGCCCCTGGAAGAGATGCCGGTGGCGCCGTGGCGGCGCGGTTCTCCCGCCCTGGCAAAGCTCTATCGGGGCCAGTTGCAGGCGCTGGCGACGGCCTACAACGAGCCGCTCTCGCGTCCCTGGCGCGAATGCGGCGATGCGTTTCAGAAGGCCCTCCTTGAGGGGACCGGCGGAGGAAAAATCAGTTTCACCAGCACGCGCCAGGGCAAAACGGTCATTACGGAACGTCCCTTCGACGGCCTTATCGCGCAACTCACCCGGCTTTACGGGGAAAGCAAGAGCGAATTGACCCGGCAGAGGCTCAGCCAGTACATGAGCCGCGTCACCTGCCGGGCCTGCCACGGCGCGCGGCTGAGGCCGGAGGTGCTGGCCGTCACCATCGGCGGGCCTCCCGGAACGGGGCTGAACATCGCGCAGTTCGGAAGGCTTTCCATCACCGCCGCGCAACGCTGGCTCGAGACCTGGACCCTTGCGCCGCAGGAGGAAAAAATCGGCGGAGAAGTTCGTCGCGAAATTCTTCAGCGGCTCGGTTTCCTCAACCGGGTTGGGCTCGGCTACCTCACGCTCGACCGGGAAAGCGGCACCCTTTCGGGCGGCGAGGCCCAGCGCATCCGCCTCGCCACGCAAATCGGCTCCAAGCTCACCGGCGTCCTCTACATCCTCGACGAGCCGAGCATCGGCCTCCACCAGCGCGACAACGAGCGGCTGCTCGAAACGCTGCGCGAACTGCGCGACCTCGGCAACACCGTCATCGTCGTCGAGCACGACGAGGACACCATCCGCGCCGCCGATTACCTCGTCGATCTCGGCCCGCATGCCGGGGCGCGCGGCGGGCAGATCGTCGCGGCGGGGACGGTTGCCGAGGTGCTGGCCAATCCGAAATCACTTACCGGTCAATTTCTCAACGGTGCGCAGACGATTCGCATTCCAAAAACGCGCTTGCAACCGAATAACGGCTGGGTCCGGGTGATCAACGCGCGCGAGAACAACCTGCGCAACGTCACGGTCGGATTTCCCGTCGGGCTGCTCACCTGCGTCACGGGCGTCAGCGGCTCCGGCAAGAGCACGCTGGTCAATGACGTCCTCTGCCGCGCCCTGTTCCGCTATTTTTATCA
>JAJSLI010000088.1 GCA_021272315.1 Methylacidiphilales bacterium
CGTGCCAATCCCCATGCTCACCACATGCCGGGGCTGCTCTTCCGGCGTCCGGAAATGGGCTGCGTTGTCCTTGAGCGTCTTCTCCGACAAAATCTTGATCCAGGTGCGCGAATTCAGCGACCCCGTCGGCTCGTTGAACCCGATATGCCCGTTCGCGCCGATGCCGAGAAGCTGCAGATCGATCCCGCCCGCCTCCTTGATCGCCGCCTCGTACTCGAGGCAATGCTGCCGCAGGTCCTTCGCGAACCCGTCCGGGACGTGCGTCAATCTTTCCGGGATGTTCACGTGCCGGAAAAAATTCTCCCGCATGTAGAAGTGGTACGACTGCGGGTGATCGTGCGGCAACCCCACGTACTCATCGAGGTTAAACGTCTCCACGCCGCTGAAATCGAGCTTCTCCGCCTGGTGCATCCGAATCAGTTCCGTGTAGAGCCGCAGCGGCGTCCGGCCCGTCGCCAGCCCCAGCACGCAACGGGGTTTGAGCCGCACCATGTGCGCCACGATCTGCGCCCCCAGGATTGAAACCTCCTCCGCCGAATCACGAATGATCACTTCCATTGTCGAATCCTTTCGTTAAATCGCCGCCACAAGGCTTTTTCTATCTTCTAACCCAATTCCGGACGTCTTCCACCACGAATCGAGATCCACCACACGCCCCTCCGTCATCGCCCGGTCGATCGCAAACGCCACCGCGCATGATTGCACCCCTTCCTCGACGGACGCCAGCGGCGCGTGGCCTTCCAGCAGAGTGCCGGCAAGCCCCTGCGCCATCATCTCGTCTCCCCCCATGTGTCCCCCCGCCGCGCCCGTATCGATCCGCTCGATCTTCGAGTCGTGCCCGATCCGCTGCAGTTCAATGATCCCGGTCGTTGCATCGGCCCGCAGCGAGCCTTCCGTCCCGCAAAGATACATCCGCCGCTCCGGCAGACCCGCATTGCAATTGGTGTGAAACGCCGCCCGCACCCCGTTCGCGTACTCCAAAATCGCCACTTGATTGTCCACGATGTCCACGCCCTCGGAAAACGGACTCACGCGGCCCGGATCCGCCCAGGTACCGTAAGCCGGCTTTCCCTCCGCATTCGGGCCAATGCGCTCGACCTGATGCGCGTTCGCAGGCACGAAAAAGTCGCGCCCGCCAAAACTCGCCACCCGCGCCGGCAGGCTCCCCGTGATCCAGTTTACCAAGTCCAGATCGTGGCAACATTTCTCCAGCAGATGACTCCCGGAATTTGCACTTCGGCGCCGCCAGTTCCCGAAGATGTAACCACCGTGGTTGAACCCCAGCGTCTCGTTGAACTCGAGCGAAATGATCCGCCCAATCCGCCCCGCCGTCACCAATTCGTGAATTTTCCGGTAAAGCGGCGAGTAACGCAGCACCAGCCCGAAGGCGAATATCCTGCCTGATTTCTTCACCGCGTCCCGCACCGCCAGGCAATCCTCAAGCGTCGTCGCCAGTGGCTTCTCGCAAAAAACATTCTTCCCGGCCTGGAGCGCCACCACCGCCTGTCGCGCATGAAAAACATTCCACGACCCGATGAAGACCCAGTCGACTTTCGCGTGGCGCGTCAGCTCCTCCTCCGCCTTCACCGTCTCGAAATCGCCGCCGCATACCTTACGCAGCGCCAGCAGTGCTTCCGGATTAGTATCATGTGCCGCCGTAACCACGATCCGGCCCGCCGGCGCCGCTGCCAACAACTGCCCCAACACCTGGCGCAAGCGCGCCCCCGCGCCGATCACTCCCAACCGCAGCGGCCCAGTCGACAAAGTAGCCATGGATTTCTTATTCCACACTTCGTATTGATAAAAAATGGCCTAAATGATCTTATATTTATCTTTTTCGATCATCCATGATCCCCACCTCACCCCTTTCAGAACGGATTGAAACCCTTGCCAGCCGCATTTCCGATCCCGTTTCCTATCTGCACGGGCGCATCGCCCCGCCCGCTGTTTTTCCCAACAGCATTCTCTGTTTCGTTCGCCGGCGCGCCGACAAACTCAACTTGCGGCCTGCGCCTTCCCGCACGCAACATCATCGTTATCTCTTCATCGCCGCCCTGCGTGGTGCGGGCCGCATCTGCGTCGACGCTGCCACCCACACGCTCCGCGAAGGCCAGGCCCGGCTCGTCTTTCCCTTCCAGTACCACTCTTACCTCGCCGTCCGTCCCGCCAATATCTGCTGGGTCTTCCTCACCTTTGAAATGGATACCGACCCTCGCCTCGAACATCTCCGGATCGCTCCCTCCCGACTGCTTGGTGAAACCGAACTCTTCCTGCTGGCCGAAATTCTTCGTCTTTGGACCACGATTAAATCGCCCGCCCTGCTCCAGCTTCATCTCGCCACTCTCCTGGGCCGATTCGGCGCCCGGAAAAGCGGGCCGGAGCAGCAGAAAAAAATAGACGGTCTACACGACGATTCGCTCCTCGCCCGGGTCAACCGCCACGTTCTGGCCCGGCCCGGACGCCGCCTCGTCCTCAAGCAGCTCGCCGCCGCCGTCGGACAATCCGAAAGCCATTTACGCCGCCGTTTTCGCGCCGCGACCGGCCTCAGCCTGGGCCGTCACCTGCGCGAACTCCGCCTCCAGCAGGCCTGCAGCTTGCTCCACCGCACGCCACAGCCGGTCGGAGAAATCGCCCGCGCCTGCGGATTCGATTCGATCTACTCTTTCAGCCGCGCCTTCACACGCAGTCTATCGGTTTCGCCTCGCGCTTACCGCCGCAATTTCCGGCCCGGTTGATTAAAGCCCCACGGTCTTCAAAAAGGCGTCCACTTTCGTCCGCGCCGCCAGCGGTTCCGACCAGCGCGCGGGAATCGCCCGCCGGCCGTGCGCCGCGCCGAGAATCGTCCCCAGCACCAGTCCGCGCGCCGCCGAGTCGCCACCCGCCATCACGTTCTCCACCAGGGCTTCCTCGAAATTGTCCCCGTGCCGCAACAAAATGGCGAAGACCGACGGCAGCGCCTTGTCCAGCGGACACGACGCGCCCAGTTGCTCCACCGCTTTCGCGGTCGAAAGCGCGCCCGTCTCCTGGGCCCGGCGCAAAAGGTCCTCCGCGCGCAGCGCCTTGTAGGGCAGCGTTGCCGCCATCGGCAGCGCGCTTGAAACCGTCACCCCGCGCATGAGCAGAAAAACCGTCCGCGCGATGAACTCCGCCGCATCCACCGCCGCCGGCGTAGCGTGGGTCAGCGCCGTCTGCGCCCGCGCCGCCGCGATGATCGTCGGCGCGTCCTCGTTGCGCAACGCGGCCAGTAGCGGAGCAATGCGCGCCGCGCCGCCCAGCTCCGTTGAATCGGACCCGGCCCGGGTCAACCCGAGCCCCTCCTGCAAATGGGCCAGCGTCTCCTTCGTCGCGTGATCGCGATAGGCCGCCGAGTCGTCCCAGAAGCCGCGCCAGCGTCGCGCGAAATCGTCCATCACGAAATTGCCGCAGCACGCCTCGAGCGATTCGAGCAGCACCAGCGTCTGGTCGCCATAGTGTGTCTGCGCCCCGCGCCCCTTGCCCGGATGATAACTGTCCGGCGCCGCCGCCTCCAATTCCATCACGCGTCCCCAGCGGTGCGCGATCTCCGCCTGATCGTAAATCCAGTGGGCGCCCAGCGCCAGCGAATCGCCGGCGAGCGCCCCGTAAAGGAGCCCCGCGTACCGTTCGCGGACCGACAGCGGCGCTTCGGCGGTCAAGGTGGCCATGCCTCAACTTAACGCAAGCGGGCTCCAACGGCGAACCCGATTTAAGGAAAAAAGAGTGCGCGGGAACCGGCCCGCTTAAGAAGCTTGTTTCGCCCGTAGATTTTGATAAATTAACCGTTCCGGCAGCTCTCGCCCGGAACAACCCATCATTTTACTCTTATGCCAAACGCGAACGAAATCGGAAAAGGACAAGCGATCAAGTGGAACGGCGACATTTGTCTCGTTCTGGAGACGCAGCACCGCACGCCGGGGAACCTGCGGGCTTTCGTGCAGGCCACGCTGCGCAGCATGCGCACGGGAAAATCGTTCGTGCAGCGGTTCAATTCGAATGAATCGCTCGAGGTCGTGCCGATGAGCCGCAAGAAGTACGAGTTCAGCTACAAGGACAACTCAGGCTACCACTTCATCGACCCGACGACCTACGAGGACATCACCTTCCCGGAGGAGTTCGTCGCGAAAGTGAAAAATTACCTGACCGAGAACCTGGCCTGCGACATCATTTTCACCGATGAGAAGGCCGCCGACATCGAACCGCCAGCCACCGTTCTGCTCAAGGTCGTCGAGTCGGCCGATGGCGTCCGCGGCGATTCAGCCAACAACGTGCAGAAGGTGGCGGTCCTGGAGACCGGCCTGCAGGTGCAGGTGCCGCTCTTCATCAAGGAAGGCGAGATGGTCAAGGTCAGCACGACGGACGGCAAATACCTGAGCCGGGCTTAAATGTAGCGGCGGTCTATGACCGTCGCTGATTTTTGACGGAATTTGTCTTTAATCCACACTTACCGGAAACCCGGTAACGATTATTTGCAAACGTGCGGTAGCCCCAATTAAAAATATTTCGCAGTATGGGCGCTACGGAAAGAAGATAAAGGGGGTAAGCCCACCAGATACGTCTCATAACGTACCGGTAAACATCAGCCCCCAAGATTTGCCTCTCATCGGTCAATAAAAGTCGTAAATCCTGAATTAGTTCTTCTTCGGACAAGTGCAATCGATCGGCCACCCACGAACTCTGTAATGGCGCGATCCCAAATCCGTTTCTTCGCAAGGTTTCACCCCAAAAAGGAACCCATCTTCGACAAAATCCACAGGTGTCGTCGTACAATATCCAATTGATAGAAACAGCTTGCTCCATGGCGTTACCAATTAGAGTGCAAGTCGCGATCCCTTGGAAACAGTCACTGCTGAACCATCGGCCAGAAAGGCCGAAGCGGGCGGCTTTTGGAGAAATTCGACAAAATTCCGACCATAAAGGCCTTCCACTTCGCACTCGAATAACGAAGATTGAGCAGAGCATACGCACCAGCGGGGATGTTCCACTTGGTACTCGACTGTTCCTCCATCGCGTTGACGGACATATCCCCAGTAGTGCTCCGTAATGAATTCTTCGCTCGATCCTTCTTGAACCGCTTTCGGAATGCCTTCGATTGAGAGTTCAAGGCGGTTTTTTCGGCCCTTAAAATCCCATTCGTAGGCCACTTTTTGGACCATCCCTTCATTTCCGTGCCGCAACTCGTGCCTCATGGGAAGAGTAACGTAATTTTCATTATAGAACGCTCTGGCTATCCAAGCGATGGCATGTTTGGGAACAAGTTCCTTGATAAAAACCACGGCCCGGCGCCAACCATCGTTCGTTTTGCGCCTGACATAAAACCGCAAGTTTACCTCCTCAAAGTTGGAATGAAACGGAATGGCAATGCCGCAGAGTCTGGTATTTAAAAATTGAAATCCAACCATGCTGACGAACGTCCTGCCCTGCCATCGATCAAGTTCCGTTCCTGCCGGAACGAGAGGCTGAAGCACGTCCGGATCGATTTCATAATTCAACATAACGAGATGCCGCCACTCGGCAGTCAAAAATCGTGAGGGCTTTAATTCCATGTTGGCGGCTTGTCGCCTAAAACACCTGCGGCATGCCTTCGACGAGGAAGCGGATGTCCTGCAGGATGCCGGCTTCGCTTCCGGCGAGCATGAGGCGCTGGGCCGGCTCGTGCATCGGTTCGTAGCTGAGGCGATAAGTGCCGAAGTGCATCGGGACAAACGTCCGCGCCTTGATTTCGCGGAAAGCCTGCACGGCCTGTTCGGGGCCCATGTGAACGTCGCGGAACGAGGGCGGTTCGTAGGCCCCGATGGGCAGCAGCGCAATCTCCGGGGGAACGCGGCGGCCGATTTCGCGGAAGCCGGAAAAGTAGGCGGAATCGCCGCAGTGGTAGACCCGGCGGCCCTCGAACTCGATGACGTAGCCGCCGTAGCCGCGGTGGCGGTCGTGCAGGACGCGGGCGCCCCAATGCTTGGCGGGCGTAAAGGTGATCTTGAGGCCGCGGTAGCTCCATTCGTCCCACCAATTCATTTCGTGGACCTGCTCGAAGCCGAGATCGTGGACAAGGCTCCGGACACCGTAAGGGACGACGATGGGCTGGCGGGCGGCGACGGCAGACAGCGAGCGGCGGTTGAGATGGTCGAAGTGGGCGTGGGTGATGAGGACGAGGTCGATGTTGGGGAGATCACTGATGGCAAGCCCGGCGCGCTTGAGGCGCTTGACGACGATGAGCCAGTTGGCCCAGTTGGGATCGACGAGGATGTTGTGGCGCGGGGTCTGGATGAGAAAGGAGGCGTGGCCGATCCAGGTCAGGCCGATCTGGCCGGGCCGGAGTTTCGGAAAAACCGGGCGATACTGGACGCCGCTTTTGCGAACGAAGAGGGACGGGATGAGGACCTCGGTGACAAAGTTGCGCTCGTTCCAGCGGGTCGCCTTTTTCTCTCCTTTTTTTCGTTTTTCCTGGGAGGCGGACATGACTATATTAAAAACCTGCATCAAGGCGGCATCGGCGCAACCTTGCTTCCATGCCATCTTACAGGGAAGGTCCGAAAATGAAACGCGATTCCTCTCCCCACGCGCGCCAGGCCAAACAGGCCTTGCGGCACGATATGCGCGTGCGTCTGCGGGAGTTGAGCGAGGAGGCGCGCGCGGAAGCGTCCCTGCAGCTTTGCCAGCAGGCGGCGCATCTTCCGGAATTCACCGAGGCGCAAAGCGTCGCCCTTTTTGTGCCGTTGCCATCGGAGCCCGACATCAATCCGTTGATCGAGGAGGCGTGGGCGGACGGAAAGCGGGTGGCCCTGCCCCGGATGAAAATGGGGAAGGGAAAGCCGGTTTTGGAATGGTTCATCGTGGCCGACTGGAGCGAACTGGGGGAGCCGGGGCCGATCGGCCTACGCGAGCCGAACGCCGGACTCTGCAAACAGGTGGCGGCGGGGGAACTCGATTGCGCGTTCATCCCGGCACTGGCCTTTGACGAGGAAGGTTTTCGCCTGGGACACGGCGGCGGCTTCTACGATTGTTTTTTAAGCGAAGCGCCGCAACGGCTCGCCTGCATCGGGTTGATGTACGCCTGCCAGGCCGTGGCGAAAGTCCCCCGCGAAGCACATGATGCACCCTTGCCAAAGGTGCTGACGGAGGAGGGACTGAGGACGTTTAGGTAGAGGTTGGCTGAAAACTTTGTGTTGTAACCAGGTATGTGGTTAAGGGACCACGCTGTGAAATTCGGTATTCGGTAGGGACCGTTTTGAGCTGTGGCTAGAACGCCGCGATTTCGGAAAGGCCGATATTTTGGGTTTTTGGGGAAACTTGGGTCACGGTAAATTTGACCCAGCGGATACTCTTGGTTGGAAAGGTAATCTTGAAGGGTTGGCTCGCATCATTCGGCAGCGCGTCAACATTCATCTTGGTGCCGTCGTTGAACTCGAGCGTCCCCGCCAAGACTTGATCATCAGGATTGGGACGGTCGTAGAGCCAGATGGCCTGTGCGTCCACGGGATGAGACCAGGTTAACTTGATCCAAGCTCCTTCTTTTTGGCGGTTGGATGTCCATTCCTGCGATGTGTCGTTCGGATAACCCCCGACATGGCCGTCAATGGCTCCAGCCGCATTGCCAGAACTGGCTTCCGCCGTTGCTTTGAGGGCGAGATCCTCTGTGAGTTTGCGATAAACGGGAACCTCCGAGTGGAGGATGAGTCCGCCGGGCGAATCGTCCGGGACGGTGAGGGTCATGGGCGAACGATCCGGTAATCCACCGCCTGCCGGGACCTTTGTAACTGAGTCGCCCGTAAGGAAAGAAAGCTGGCTCGGCGGCGCGTTTCCGGTCGCCACTGAAACCGTGTCGGGGGCGGTCTGGTGATTGTGGCAATAAAGGACAGTGGTGGCCGATCCCATAAAGTAGGGATGGAGATTTTGCTCGACCAGGGCGAAACCCTTGGCCGCGCTGAAAGCCGCGTTCATTTCGGGGGGCAGCGGCGTGTTGCTAGCTTTCCAAGCGTCATAGGGCTGTCCAAGCAAGTCTTGCAAATGCTTCGCCACCGCGCGTTGAACGACCACAGCGGGATCGATCTCCGCGGCGTGGACCACCAGCGTCCATCCCTTGCTCACCGCTGTTTCGGGAAGCTCGATGCGATTCGTCAGGGAGTCATCGTCGTAAGAGATTTTGGCGTCGGGGATATTGCACGAGGTCAACTTCGCCGTGCAGGGCAACTCCACCACGTCACGGCGCGTCGAGGGCTGGCCTTTGAAGGATCCCTGGGTTGGTGCGATCACGACCGTGATCTCGTCCGCGCGCCGCGCATAAGTCAACGCCGTGGTGGCAAACTCCCCATGCTCATAGCCGGTGGTGACACCGTCATCTTCGTAGATGCTCGCAGTGCCCGTTTTCCCGTCCTCTCCGGGATAGCAACGCACAACCAAATCCGTCAGGGGTGCGGTGCCCGGACGAGGCGTGTAAGCCTGCATCGGCAGAGGCACGCCGCCGCGAACATAGAGAGGAAATGTGTCGATGGAATCGGCGGCGACGCCCTCAGTCGGTCCGGTAAAACATTCTCCGGTAAAGAAATCGTACCAGTTGCCCTCGGGAAACCAGACGCTTTGGGTGGCGACCCGGTTCGGACCGACGCCCGGCTTTGCGATGGGAGCAACCAGAAGGTTATCGCCGAACATATATTCCTGGCCGTTGTGATAAGCCTGCTCAACCCCGGGAAAATCGACGTAAAGCGGGCGTATGAAGGGAAGAGAGGCCTTTGTTCCCTGCCAGATGCTGGTGTAGAGATAGGGCATCATCTCCGAGCGAAGATGAAAAGAACGCCGCATTGAAGTCTCCGCCCAGGCGGGGTAAGTCCAGGGACGGCGATCCATCGTGGCATCGCGCGTTGAGTGCGAACGGAGCGCGGCGGCGAATGCGCCGAACTGGCACCAACGCGTATAAGATTCCTCATTTCTTCCGCCCTTGAAGCCACCGATGTCGTGCGACCAGAAGAAAGCCCCCATATTTCCTGCCGTGCTGGTGAAGGGAACCTCAAAAGATAGCATCGACCAGCCCGTATTTGCGTCCCCTGAGAAATTGATCGGATAGCGGTGGTCGCCCCAGCCAGCCCAGCGGCTGAACGACTGGCCCCGAAGACCATTCGCTTGGGTTCGAGTGTAATTATAAAAATTAAGCAATTGTAGATCGGTGACGTCGGGCAGGCTGTGGGTGTAGTTCGGCCCCCAGTCGAGCCACCAAAAATCGACCCCCTCCTTTTCGCGAGGCTGATGCGAAAATTGATAGAAAATATCGACGTAATGCTTGTCCCCGGCATCGAAGGGAATTGTTTCGTGCGAGTTTGTGTCCCTTCCCATCGCCTGCATGAAAGCGGAGTACATTTCTTCCTGAGGTTGGATCCCATCGGCAGGATGGTCGTTCAAGGTGACGTGCAGTCCCTGGTCGTGAAACCAATGCAACAGCCCCTGCGGATCCGGAATCAATTTTTTATTCCAGGTGTAACCGGTCCAGATTTGGTTAAAGTGCCGTTTCACTCCGGGAACAGTAGTGTCGGTCAGATGCCAATCCATATCCATCACCAACATGTCGAGGGGAAAGTCGTGCTGGGCGTATTCCTGAACGATTTGCTTGAACTCGTCGGCAGAATAAGGCCAGTAGCGGGAGTACCAAACACCCAGGGTATATTTGCGCGGAAGCGGGACAGCGCCGCCCACGGCGGTGAAGCTCTGAAATGCCGCCTTATAATCGAGGCCGTATCCAAAGAGATACCAATCGCGTCCTCCGTTCTTCGGACGCGATTCGACCCAATCACCGAAAAAAAGAGGCGACTTGGAATCGTCCAACAGGTACCAGCCTTCGCGCGAAAGAATGCCTTCGCCCAAGGGTAGCGGTCCGCTGACGCCGTCAAGAGAGCGGATAGCGCCGCCCAAATTTTGAATGGAGCGCATGCCCGGCTTCCACACCACCGTAACACTATCCTCTTTTATCCCGGCTTGGAGATTATCAGGGGAAAAGGGTTTCCCATCGTCCTGGTAGGTGAGATGGATGGCCCCGGTGTCGATGTCCACCTTTTTATGATCATTCGTGATCCGGGCGTTGGTATCCCGGGTATCTCGATTGACGGCGAACCATGACGGTAGATCGACAAACTTTCCGTCCGGCGCATATTCCATTCGAATCAGGTTCGGCGTAATGACCGTGAACCGGGCGTTGCCTGTCACAGCCATGCCCGATAAATCGGCGTGGAGCGATGTTAAGCCGAGAGGGAAACACGAAGATAAAAGGAGCAGAGGGAGGAGGCGCACATAAAGTAAACCAAGCGCCTCCTTGAAAGTTGCCAAGAATGTTTCAACCGCAGGGGCAGTCGCTGAAAATGCGAAAGGGCTGATGGAGGAAGGACTGCGGACGTTTGTTTAGAGGCCGTCCGCTGACTCTGTTTCAAGACAAAGGATTGATCCTTTTATTACTAATCATTCAATCCCTTTCCCTTGAGAATTTGCCGCATGCATTTTTCAACCCTTGACTCCCGGGTTGCGGATTGCTTGGCCGCAGAAAAATAAAGAAGGTAGCCTCTTTGCCGACCCGGCGTCAGTGCCTTAAAGGCAGTTTTCAAGGCAGGCATTTCATCTAATTTCTTTTGCAGTTCTTCAGGAAATTTGAATTCTGAAATCTTTTTGTATTTCACTTTCAAACCGGCTTTTTCCACTTCAATGGCTTGATGGATAAAATCTTTCAAGATGGTTTCCATCCCGACTATTTCCCGAAGATGGGTGAATCGAATCTGACGCGCCGCCTGCGTATTCTCCCCGGCTTTGACCAGAATACCATGGGCATCCTTCAGCAAAACGCCTTTGCAAAACAGAAGCGTACAGTATTCTTTCAATGGAAGCATGATGACGACGTTGCTTGCCTGAAACGTGTAGCAAGGCTTGCCCCACTTCAGTTCTTCGGTCAGCTGACATCCAAGAAGTATCCTTCTCAGCTTTTCCAATTCTTTTCGCCATTTTTTGGCATTACCTAAATACACATCGACCTTGGGATTCATCCTACTCTTTGTCATAGCTTGTTATTTGACCCTCGTTTCCACTCATGGAAGAGAAGATGGCCCTCCTCCTGTTCCATGGCCAAGTGGGAATGCGGCGTGAGTGTAGTCGATTAACGTGTCTTCAAAATAAGTGGTGTGGCCGGGCGATCTGGAAACCTCCTCATTGCCATAATATATCTTCTGGACATAAGAACCGACAACAACGGGAAGAGTGCCACTACCCACGAGATTGCCCCTGATATCGTACAAATTGAGATAGGACAGGCCGACCGCAAAATCGGCTTTGAGGCAATACCAATAGGTGGCGCCGGGCGTGACGGTAATATTGTTGCCGATGATAATTCCCCTGCCATCTGAATGAAGACGGATTACATATCCCGTCCCAAGCCCATTTCCATTGCCATTCTTCAACTGCATGACGGCGGCGTGGCCGCGGGCGTTATCGATTCTTACCAGATCGAGAACATTCCCTGAAAAACCCGAATCGGGCGGGCCAAGCGTGATAAATCCGGCGGTGGTCACAGCGGTAAAATTACCCGGGATATTGGCGATGACAGAACTGAAGTTATGGCCGTTATCATAGGCGATGGATTGGGTGGAATAACCCGCAGGATAGATGGCGCCACCCACCGTCACTGAACCAGGAAGGCTGATATGATGAGGGCCTACAGTCAAACCCGCCGAGTTACCGCATGTGCCGTAGTTCCATTTTCCCCCGGTAAAGCCAATCGTGCCCGCCGACAGGACCAATGGCGTGAGCGGGGTTCCAACCGCGCTGCCGTTCATGGTAATGAATGCGTCCACCGGGCCGATTTGGGCGGACAGAGATGCGGGCAGGCCCAGCAAAAGGGAACAGCCCAACATCGCCCTCAAAGATCGAGCTATCGATAGGCCCATTTGCTTTCTTGCTGGTTCACGTTTAAAGAGGCACCCAAACTTGCTTAAGTGTCGAAACAGCGTTCGCAAAACCCGCTGCCGGTAACACCTGGGGGTCAACTCCTTTACCAACCCCCTGTTGCCCCTGCATTTTGACAGACTCGACCCTGCGCCACCGTAAATTCGTGCATGGAACCTCCCCGGACTCCTATTGAGACCAAGCCGTCGGCTGACGGTCCCATCTATGAGATTTTAACTTGGAATGTAGATCGGATGCCAAGGGACCCTTGTCACTTGCCGAAAGATTGGCTTCCACATTTGAAATTTTACGCATGCCGGGAATAATGGTGCTGACCGTTGGATTGTTGAGTATAAAACGCAAGGCCATTTCAGGCATGGTCATGCCACGGGGAATAAGCGGCTTGAGCGCATCCGCATGCTCGACACTGGAATTGAGATTCTCTGGTACAAAATAGGTGCTGCGCCAATCATCTTTCGGCCATTTGGTTTCCTTGGTCAAGGTGCCCGTCAAGGAACCTTCATCAAACGGAACCCGTGCAATCACGGCCACCTTCATTTCCGCGCAGGCCGGAAATAATTCATCCTCGGGATTTTGATCGAAAATATTGTAAATCACCTGCACCGCGTCGATCAGGCCGCTCCGGACAGCTTTAACGCCATTCCATGGTTCCCAACGATTCATACTGATTCCCACGGCATGAATCAGCTTTTGGCGGCGCAAATCGTCCAACTTTTTGGCCCAACGATCATCTGTCACCCAGCTGTCCTCCCAAGTGTGTAACATCATCAGGTCAAAACTCGCCAGCCCGGCATTTTGCAGGCATTTGTGGACATATTCCTCGATATGGGCCGGCGGAAAACAGTCATCCAATGTGAATTCCCGGCGACTGGGCCATTTGAAATTTTTAGGGGGTATTTTGGTGGCGGTATAAAGTTTCTTGCCGGGATTTGCCTTCACCAATCGACCCAACAGACCTTCACTGTGGCCCGCCCCATAACCCCAGGCCGTGTCAAAAAAATTACAGCCCAAATCCACCGATTTCTGCAAGGACCGCAGGGATTCTTCGTCGTCTGAACCCGTCCACCCCCCCATGCCCCACATCCCATATCCAATTTCACTGACACTCCAACCTGATTTTCCAAAAGTGCGATATTTCATTTTCTTTCCTTGTGAGATTTTTGGCCCTCGTTCCCAAGTTGCATTTGGGAACACAAGTGTCCCCGCAACTTCGTTGTTTGTCATGTTAGGAGAATCATCTTGGCGGTCAACTTGGTCTGCGCTGCACGCGCAACTTGGCTGGGTGGGGTGAAGCAAAGCTTCCCCGACAAGCGCGTTCCCATGTGCAACTTGTGAACGAGGGGAAATTGCCATGAAACCCGCAAACCTTGAAATGTGTAAGCCATGTGCCCGGGAGTTTTTGTTACCCTTGCACCAAAACATTCAAATTGTTGACCGTGGACCCCAGATAGCTCGTTCCGAGCAACCCTGGGCTACTCTGCCATGACTCAACTCTGCTATTAGACCGTTGCAATAGCCAGACACATAGCAGGGGTCCTTAGTATCGAAACAATGTTTTCGGACTGCCCCTGCGGCGCAGTCGAAGCACCAGCCGCCGGTGCAGATGATGTTGCCGGAGTGGAAGCCGCGGGTTTCGGAGCATCCACCGGCGGCGAGTTGGAGGAAGTTTTTGCCGGCGAGGAATCGGCATCGTCGTCCGCCGTGGCGGCTTCGTCGATCGGTTTGGCGGCGGAGGCGGCCTGGATCGCCATCGGTTGCTCGCCCTATTTCCTCACCCTTCGCCAAACGCGCCACGTGTCGCGGAAGATTTGCCAGACGATGGGCAGGCCGATGCCGCCGAATTTCATCGAGTGCTGGACGACGACGGGCGCCTCGACCATGACGGCGCCGAGTTGCACGAGCCGAACGAGGAGTTCCAAGTCTAGCGTAAAGCCGCGGCTTTCAGTCTTCTCCAGCGCTTGCACCAGCAAATCGCGCCGCACTAATTTGAGACCAGTCTGCGTGTCGCGTACGGGCAGGCCGAAAAGGAATTTGACCAGACAGAAATAGCCGAGGCTGTAGACGCGCCGGATCAGCGGGTAATCGACCGTGCTGTCGGGGTGCATTTTGCTGCCGATGACGGCGTCGGCTTTTTTCACGCGCTGAATGGCAACAAAGAAAAGAATCTGCTCGGGCGGCAGGTCAAGGTCGGCGTCGAGGAAGACGACGAACTCGCCGCGGGCCTTCTGCGCTCCCTGGCGCAGCGCCTCGCCCTTGCCGGAGCGAGGAAGATCGAGCGTGACGATTTCGCCGGGATATTTTTCGGCGAGACGGGCGATTTCCAGGCCCGAGTTGTCGGAACTGCCGTCGTTGACGAGGATGATTTCGAAGGGGCCGAGCATGCGCAGCGCGCCGAGGGTCTGCTCGACGCTGGAGGTGATGCGCGCGCCCTCGTTGTAGAGAGGCATGACGACGGAAAGACCGATGGCGGGAGTCGCGGTCATGGATGTCGGCGGCCCCAGCGCACAATACCGACGGAGAGGACGAGCATCACGGCGATGATGCCGCCGCCGAGCATGAACGCGAGCATGAGGGTCGGCTGGCCAAGAAACCAGAGCAGGAGCAGGTAGACAATGCTCGATCCGCAGAGCACGAAGCATTCGGGATGGCGGCGCGAGGCGAGCGCGAAAACACCTAGGCCCTGCAGCACGCCGAGCGGCAGCATGGTCAGCGCGAAGCCGGGCAGGAAAGAGCCGTGGAGATCGTCGCCGGTCCGACCGAAGAACCAGCTCAGGAAAGGCGCGAGCAGGATGAGGAGAATCGCGCCCGCGATCAGGGCGCCGAGATAAATCCAGAAAAACCTGAGCGACGCGACGGTGGTCTTCTTCAGGCGCGAACGCTCGGCGTAGAGGAGAAACAGAAGCGGCTGTGTACCCCAGAGCAGCGCGCGGCCAAGCAGTCCCGCGGTCTGGTAATCGTCGAAGAGACCCAGGTCGACATAACCGAGGTTGTTGGCGGGGTTGATGAACCGGCTCAGCGCGACGATGCGGTCGGCCTGGTTGAAAAGAAAGATCGCCAGGACGACGCTGAGCGTGGCGCTGAGATGGAGCAGGAAATCGCGGTCGCGCAGGGCCGTCCACGCCTTGAGCCAATCGCGTTCGATTTCGCGCTGGCGCAGGGCCGGGACGAGGGTGATCAAGCCGGCGAGGAAAAAGGCGGCGAGGCCCGATTCGGCCCACGGTTCTTTATGGCTGATGAAAGCGCCGGCCACGAGCCGGACCAGCGCGGCGGCAACGACCAGCCCGGCCCAAAGACGCGGGTAGCCCGGGGAGACCGCGCCGCTCACCAGCGCGCCAAGCGTGACGAAGATGACGAGCAGCGTGAAAAGCTGGACCGGGAAGCGGAGCAGGCCGAGCAGCGGCAGCAGCACGGAGAGAAGCAGGACCAGCAGTCCTCCCCAGGCCAGGGCCGCCGCTTCCGTCACGAAAGGAGAAGCGGCGCGCAGGGACTCGACCCGTTCGCGGCGCTCGGGCGCATGCTCGCGCGTGAAGTAAAGCGTGAAGGCCTGATTCAGCGCCAGCAGGGGCACGCCGGCGAGACCGACCACGCCCAGCGCGGTGTTGAGGCAACCGAACTCGCCAACGCTCGGAGCGAGTTCGCGGCGGAAAACGAGCTGGGTGGCAAAACTCAACAGCGCGAGAACGAGCCAGAGCAAAAATGATTGCTCGGTTTCCCGCCGGTAAGCCTGGAAAGCGCGCGACACGATCTGGACGCCTTTCGCGGCGGGTGGAGAGTCGGCGTTCATTCCGCGGCTTCTTCGGCAATTGTCATCCAGCGGCGGAAAAATCCGGCGCCCTCCTCGAGGTCGCTCAACAGGATGTGTTCGTCCTTCGTGTGGGCCTGCGCGATGGAACCGGGCCCGATGCAGACGGCGGTACAGTTCGCGCCACCCAGGATGGAGGCATCGGAAAACCAGGGCGCAGTGGTGAAGCCGCGGGCCGCTTTCCCGAGGCGTTGGACCCACGGGAGCGTTTCGTCCGTGTCGAGCGGCGGCGAATAGCGTTGCAAACGCACGACGGTTTCGGGCACCGCGGCCTGCAGCGTGGTTTCGAGGCGCCGCCGGAATTTATCGGCGTCGACACCGGGGACAACGCGGCAATCGATTTCGATCAGGCATTTATCGGGCACGATGTTGACCTTGCTGCCCCCGGCGATGGTGCCGGCGTTGATCGTGACGGGACCGAGCTTGAGATGGGGCTCGCGGGCGAGGCCGGGGATAATCTGTTCCTCGATGATTTCGAGGACGCGGCGCATGGCGTAGATGGCGTTGCGGCCCCGGTCGGGCGTCGAACCGTGACAGGCGACGCCGGTGGTGGCGATTTCGATCCAGAGCGCCCCTTTGTGCGCGGTAACGACGCCGAGGCCGGTCGGTTCCAGGACAAGGGTGAGATCGCTGGAGAAACCCTTTTTCGTGAGGGCATGGGCGCCATCGTTGCCCGCCTCCTCGCCCATAAGCGCAAGAAAGATCCACTCGATGCGCGACCGGGCGCGGGCGGGGCTTTGCGCCCATTCGCTCACGGCCCAGAGCGCGGCGGCCATCGGGCCCTTGGTGTCGGTGGAACCGCGGCCGAAAAGTTTGCCGTCGCGGATGGCGGGGTCGAAGGGCGGGATGGTCATGCCCGCGACGCTGACGGTGTCAAGATGGGGCGCGAAGGCGAGACGGGCCTTCGGTTGCTCCGGCGTGAAACGGGCGACGACGTTGGGCCGGCCCGGTTCGACCGGTTCGAGGGTAGCCTCGGCGCCGAGCGCGCGGAGAAAATCGGCGACATATTCGGCCAGGGCCTGCTCGCCGACACGGTCGGTGCCGGGCGTGCCCTGCGGATTGACGCTCGGAATGGCGACCAGGTCCTGCAGCAGCTCGACGACATTTTTGGGACGGGCCATGCCAACAGCCTAGGCGGTCTGTGGAAATGAGGGCAAGGTGGAACCCTTTGGAACTTATAAGACCTATGGGAATAGATCCGCTCCATCTTTTCGATGGCCTTTCAGCCGGTAAAAAGATGATAGTGTTCCAATGGCTGGAAAAAATGAGATGCGGGGCATTCTCGGAATCGAGGGTGGCGGGACGAAAACGACCTGGGCGCTGCTGACGAGGCAGGGCCGCGTCCTGGCGCGTGGCGAGGCGGGGCCGGGCAACACCCTGCTCCTCAATGACGCGGAGCTGGGGAAATTGTTCCGGACAATCCGGCGCGACGCGGGTCCGCGGGTGGAAGCGATCGGCGGGGCGTTCGCCGGCTGCGGCCAAGCGGCGGAACAGGCGCGCGTCGGGAAGGTTTTGCGCAAAATCTGGCCGCATGCGCGCGCGGTGCGGGTAATGGAGGACACGCGCTCGGTGCTGGCGGCGGCCTTTGGCGACGGACCGGGGCTGGCGGTGATCGCGGGCACCGGTTCGAACGTCGCGGGGCAGAAATCGTCCCGCGATCCGATCGAAAAGGCGGGCGGATGGGGTCATCTCTTTTCGGACCGGGGCGGCGCCTACGATCTGGCGCGTCGCGGCCTGGAAGCGGCGTTCGACCGCTACGACGACGGGAAAAAAATTTCGCCGCTGGCCCGGGAATTTCTAAATACAACGGGCCAGAACACGATGGAGGAGCTGGCGCCGTTTCTTTTGCGCGACACGGGCAAGGCGGCGGTGGCGCAGTGGGCGCAGTGCGTTTTTGCGGCGGCGCAAAAAGGCGACCGCGAAGCGCGCACACTGGTGAACGAGTCGGCGCGGGCGCTGGCGGCAAAAACAGCGGCGCTGGCTCGGCGGATGAAATTTTCCCGGCCCGAGGTGGCGCTCATCGGCGGCCTGTTCGAGAACCAGCCTGATTATCGGGCGCGGTTCCGGCAAGCATTGCGGCGGATATGTCCGCAAGCGTGCGTGTTTTTGACGACGGTGCCCGGCTTTCTCGGCGCGGCGCGGCTGGCCGGGCTGGAAAAATTTCCCGCGGAGCAAAAAGCGAACGGCAAGCCGGCGGCCACTGCCGAGCCGGCCCGGCTGGCGGCTTTTGCGAGCGCGGCGACTGAGCAGCGCAATCCCCGTTCTCGCGGGCTCGACCGGCGCACCATCCCACAATTGGTCGATCTTTTCATCCGCGAGGAGCGCCACGTCGAAAAGGCGCTGGCCGCGCAGCGAAAAGAGATCGCAAAAGCGGCGGCCCTGGTGGCGAAACGGCTCGGCGCGGGCGGACGCCTCTTTTATGTCGGGGCCGGAACCAGCGGGCGGCTCGGCGTGGTCGATGCGAGCGAAATGCCGCCGACCTATAACGCACCCCCGGAGCAGGTGCAGGCGATCATCGCGGGCGGCCCGGCGGCGGTCTTTCGCAGCCAGGAGGGCGCGGAGGATGCGCGCGATACGGGCGCGGACGAGTTGCGCGCGCGGGGCCTGACGAAGCGCGACGTGGTCTGCGGCATTGCGGCGAGCGGCCAGACGCCGTTTGTGCTTGGTGCGCTCGAGTTCGCGCGCCGCCGCGGTGCCGGGACGGTGCTGCTGTCGTGCAATCCACTCCGGTCGATCCGCGTGCCGGTTGACGTGGCGGTCGATCTGCCGACCGGACCGGAGATCGTGACCGGTTCGACCCGGATGAAGGCGGGCACAGCGACGAAACTGGTCTTGAACATACTAAGCACCATCGCGATGGTGCGGCTGGGCCGGGTGCGGGACAATCTGATGGTCAATGTCCAAGCGACGAACGATAAGCTGCGCGCCCGGGCGGTGCGACTGGTCAAGGCCTTGACCGGGCGGAGCGACTCGGAAGCGCAAGCGGCGCTCGAGTCACGAAAATGGCGGGTCCCAGATGCGGTGGAGGCTTTGCAGTGGAGTCCCTCTCAAAATCGACGTGGAGTGCAACCGTGAACGCAAAAGGCATCAAATCGTTTCCTTATTTCCGTCGCGGCGATTGACTTTTTATCGAAAAACCATTTAAATCTGACTACATGCGGTTGCGTGTTTATTGGATTTGTGTTTTAGCCTGTTTTTTGGCGGCTCCCCTCCCGTGCGTCCACGCTGATCCGAATAATGATGTGTATCTCCGCATCTTTCTGGGGATGAACGAAGCGGAGCAGCGTGAGAGGCAGGGCGATTACCGGGGCGCCTTGGCCGACTATACCGACTGCTATGAGAAATTGGAAAAACTCCACAAATCCGATCCCGACTGGGAAACAGCCTTGGTGGTAAAGAGGATCGAGGATTGCCAGGCGAAGATACAAGAGTTGACGCCTCTGGTGCCGAGTCAAGCGCCTGAAACCACGCCTACTTTGCCCACGAACCCCGCGCCACAGAATCCGGAACCGGGCACTGCGCCATCGAACTCCGAAACGACCAACTCCGGATTTTCGAACGACGTGACGACGTTGCAGCAGGAGTTGACTGCGATGAAACAGGAACTGGAGACTTGGAAACAGAAATACGAGGCCTCGGAAGCCGAGAACCAGACGCTCAAGCAGAACCTCCTCGCGTTGAATGCGCAACTCGATTCGTTGAGAAACCAGCAATCGGTCGACGCTCGCATCGGCAAGTTGATGACCCAAAATCAGGAGTTGACCGACAAGCTGGCCGCAGCGGAGCAGGAACTCGACGAGATCAAGGGCAATCCGAAGTCGACCCTCGCCATGGTCCGGGCCCAGTTGAAGAACACGAAGGACCAACTGGCGCAGACCCAGTCGCAGAATGACGCCTTGCAGCAGACCACGACCACCCTGAAGCAGCAACTTGAGCAGGCCCAGAGCGACCTGACCGTCGCGAACCAGCAATTGGCCACGGCCAACGCCAACTCGCCCGATTACGAGCGGCTCAAGCGGGACAACGAGATCATGCGCGACATTCTCACGCGGGAACTGCAGGAGCAGGCGCATCGCGACATGGCCAAGCGGCTCTACCAGGAAGAATATGACCGGCTGAAGATCAATTCGAAGGTGCTCGAAGAACAGATCGACATCATCGCAACGCCGCCGACTGCGCCGACCAACGACCAGGAACGGGATCTCCTGGCCAGCCTCCTGAAGGCGCCGGGGCCCACGGAACTCACCCGGCCGCCGGTTAACAGCGGCAACAGCTTTACCGCGCAGGCTGCGGGCACCAATACGAATCCTTCGACGCCCGATGCGACCACAAACGCGACGCCCGCGACGTCGCCGGAGATGGCGACTGACAATACCGTGACGACGACAGGCACCGCGCCTACGACGAACATGGCCGATAATCCCGCTCAGGCGTCCACAAACCAAGCGCCGCTGTCGGTGTCGATCAACCTGGGTGGCGGAACTACAGCATCGGCGACAACAAACGTCGCCGACAACACTCAGCCCTCTGCTCCAGTGCAGCCTGCCTCCCCGGCGGTAACTCCGCCCGCCACGACCACAACAGATACAACGACTACGACTGACCAGACTGCTTCCGGTTCGACGAACACAGCCGTGACGACTCCAGCGGTGACCAATCCGACTACTCCCGCCGTGCCGGATACGACCGCGACGAACACGCCAGCGGTGACGGTGACTACGCCCACTCAGCCGGACCAGGGCGGTCTCACAAACACGGCAAACACTTCCGCAACCAATACCGACACGACGTCGACGACTCCGACGGCGCCCGCCTCAACGGACACTACGCCGGCGCCCGGGCCGGGCCAGACGACAACGACGGTGACCACCACGACGATCCAGAATGGGGGCGGCGATACTGACAAACAGCGACAGGACGACCCGGAGCGATTCGCGGACAAGCCGCGCTTGCCGGACGACATGCACGACACCGCTCAGGCGGCGGCCGACCTCTTCAAAATGGGGCGGTATGATGAAGCGGCGGATAAATACCAGACGATCATCGACAAGTATCCCGAATCGCTTTACGCGTGGAGCAATCTCGGCGTGGTGCGGTTCCAGCAGAAAAATTACGACGCGGCGCTCAGGGCGCTGCAGCAGGCGGTTAAGCTTTCGCCGGCGGACGCCTTTTCCTATTCGAATCTGGGTATCGTTTATTACCAGATGGGCCAGTACGACAGCGCGATCAGCGCGCTGGAAAAGGCGCTGGCCCTGGAGCCGAACGATGCCAAAAGCCACAATTATCTGGGCTGCGCCTGTTCGCAGAAGGGCTGGCAGGAAGTGGCCGAGAAGGAATTTCTGAAGGCGATCTCCATCGACGACGAATTCGGGGACGCCCACTTCAATCTGGCACTGGTCTACGCGACGGAAAAGCCGCCGTCGCTGGAACTGGCACGGCGCCACTACAACCGGGCGCTGGAACTGGGCATCGCCAGGGACGACCGCCTTGAAAAGCTCTTGCAGATACCGCAATAACGGCGGTGCGTCCGCAGGAACTGCCGTCCGCCAGGACAATTTCCTTGGGCGGAGCGGCAAAAGATAGGGTATAGTGCCTTCGCCACGAAAGGGAAAATGCAGGTTTGGGCTTGCTTTTTAAGAGGGCGGGGCGAACTCTCGATATTACCTCGTTATGCAAATCAGCAGCCTGCTCAAACCGGAACAGATCAAGCTCGAATTGACGCAGCAAAAGCGATGTAACGCGATCAATGAAGTGGCGCAGCTTCTGCAGACGAACCCCAACGTGCTGAACTTCGCCGGGTTTTACGAGGAGCTGCTGGCCCGCGAGCGGATCGAGTCGACCTGCCTCGGCAACGAAATCGCCTTTCCCCACGCCCGCACCGATTTTCTCAAGGGGATGGTGCTGGCCGTGGGACGCAGCCCCCAGGGCGTCTGGTTCGAAAACTCGGGCCAGACGGTGAAGCTGATTTTTGTCATCGGCACGCCGAAACGAATGGTGACCGATTATCTCAGCGTGGTGGGCGGGCTGGCGCGGCTGCTCAAGGAAGCTTCCACGCGCGAGCAGCTCGTCAACGCGCCAAACGTCGAAGAGTTTATCGCCACGCTGACCCAGGCTGAATTGGCGCGGTAAGTCGTGCTGAAAATGTAGCGGCGGTCTGTGACCGTCGCTACAACTGACTACCGCCTTCTCACGCCAAAACTATAGCCTTTGCCGGCGCGGCCGCCGCGGATGTTGCCGGCCTTGCCGACCATATGCTTCGCCTTGTCATCGAGGGCAAGCGAATAGACGTAGGAAAAGCCTTCGAGCTTCACGCGCGGGATGGACTGGCCGATAAAGCGCTCGATGGCGGCGACATCGGGGCCTTCCTCGGCGGTCATCAGGGTGAAGGCGTCGCCCACGGCCTGGGCGCGACCGGTGCGGCCGATGCGATGGACGTAATCCTCGGTATGCTGCGGCACGTCGTAATTGATGACATGGCTGATCCCGGCCACGTCGATGCCGCGCGAGGCGATGTCGGTGGCGACCATCACCTCGTACTTGCCGTTGCGAAAGCCTTCGAGCGCTTCAAGCCGCTCGTTCTGCGAACGGTTCGAGTGGAGCACGGCAACCGAATGTTGCGACGTCTTGAGCCTCGTGGCGATCCGGTCGGCGGCGTGCTTGGTGCGGACGAAAATCAAGACGGAATCGAAATTGGTCTGCTTGAGCAACTCGACCAGCAGGTCGAATTTCTGCACTGCGGCGACGGGATAAAGCGCGTGGGTGATGGTTTCGGCGGGCGAGCGGCGCGCTCCGATCTCGATTTTCTCCGGCGCGCGCAACGCCCACTCGGTGAGGCGTGCGATTTCGGGCGGCATGGTGGCGGAGAAGAGGAGGGTCTGGCGCTCGCGCGGACATTGGTCGATGATGCGGCGCACATCGGGCATGAAGCCCATGTCAAGCATGCGGTCGGCCTCATCGAGGACGAGATGCTGGATGGCGTCGAGCTTGACGTTGCCCTGTTCGAGGTGGTCGAGCAGGCGTCCCGGCGTGGCGACGAGGATATCGGTCCCAGCTTTGAGCTCGCTGAGCTGCTTGCCGTAGCCGACGCCGCCGTAGACGACAGTGGTGCGGAGATCGGAAAAGCGCGCGTAGTCGCGGAAGGCGGTCTCGACCTGGGCGGCGAGTTCGCGCGTCGGTTCGAGGATGAGCACGCGCAGCGCGCCGTGATGCTTGAGTTGGGTGAGAAGCGGAAGGGCGAAAGCAGCGGTCTTGCCGGTGCCGGTCTGGGAGGCGCCGATGAGGTCCTTGCCGCCGAGGACGAGGGGAAACGCGCGCAACTGGATCGGCGTCGGGTCGAGATAGCCCATCGACTGGACGCTGTGGACGACGTCGTCTGAAAGGCCGAGATTCTGGAAAGACATTAAGTTTAGCTTGCGGGGCGCGCGGGGAGTTGTTCGAGGGCCGATTTGTTGTCGTTGAATTTCTTGAGGATCATGAGGAGCCGCTCCATCTGCGCTTGGACGGGCAGGCCGTGGAGACCGCGCCGGATGATGGTGACTTTGTCGAGGATCGCCTTGGGCAGAAGCAGCTCTTCGCGGCGCGTGCCCGATTTTTCGATGTCGATGGCGGGGTAGACGCGCGCCTCGGCGAGACGCCGGTCGAGCACGATCTCCATGTTGCCGGTGCCCTTGAATTCCTGGAAAATGACTTCGTCCATGCGCGAACCGGTGTCGATCAGCGCCGTGGCGACGATGGTGAGCGCGCCAGCTTCCTCGGTCTGGCGGGCGGCGGCGAAAATCTTGCGCGGAATTTCCAGCGCGCGGGAGCTGATGCCGCCGCTCATGGTGTTGCCCTTGGAGCCGACGTTGAAGGCGCGGCCCAAGCGGGTGATCGAGTCCATGAGAATGAAGACATCGCGGCCGCTTTCGACCAGGCGCTTGGCCCGCTCAATGACGAGCCTCGAAAGGCGGACGTGGCTGGCGTTTTCCTGGTCATTGGAGGAAGACCAGAGCTCGCCGCGCCCGGCGAGGAACTGGCGGAAATCGGTCACTTCTTCGGGGCGTTCGTCGATGAGGACGATCATGAGGAAGGTGTCGGGGGAATTGGTCAGCACCGCGTCGGCGATGGCCTGCATGAGCATAGTCTTGCCGGTGCGGGGCGAGGCGACGATCAGGCCGCGCTGGCCCTGGCCGATGGGCGTCATCAGGTCCATGACGCGGGCGGGAAGTTTGTCGGCGCCGGTCTCAAGCTTGATCCAGCGGTTCGGGTTGATGGTGGTCAGTTCCTCGAAAGGGAGCTGGTCGCGGTAGATGTCGATGGCGCGCTCGTTGATCTGCTGCAGCTCGATGAGTTGCGGGCCGCGGCCGTTGGCAATGCTCAGGCCGGAGAGCTGCACGCCATCACGCAGGCCGTTGCGCTTGATCATGTCGGGCGGCACAAAGACATCCTGCGGCGTAGGCGCGCTGCCCCTCTCGGGTTTGCGCAAGAAGCCGTAACCTTTATCGTGAATTTCTAATATGCCCGCTACGGGCGAGGAATCTGACATGAGAGAAAACGTACCGCCGACGAGCAGTACTCTGGCAACGTGGCCTATTCCGCCCGGGAATGCAAGGATTTATTTTGGCAGGGGTTGCCGCCCAACCACAGGATATACTAGTGAATATCGGGCAAAGAGGCGGCAGGATCGAACGTAATGAAAGTCATCATCGTCTCAGATTCTCCAGGAACTCAAGAACCCACCACGTTCGATCTCCTTAATCGCTGAAATCTTTCATTTGAAATTGTGAACTTGCTGCGCCATCGCCTGCGCTTTGACCAGATTATTTTGTGCTTCATCATTGTCGGGCTTCAGACGAAGAGCTTCGCGGAACTGGGTAATCGCCTGGTCCACATCCCCCTTTTGAAAACGAGCAACGCCAAGGTTGTTGTGGGCATCAGAATAGTTAGGATTGATTTCCAGGGCCTTTTGAAACTGCGCAATCGCCTCGTCCACCTGCCTCTTTTGTAAAAGCGCAACACCGAGGCTGTAGTGGGCTTCGGCATAGTTGGGGTTGATTTCCAAGGCCTTTTGAAATTGGGCCATTGCCTTATCCATTTGTCCCTTTTGCAAAAGAGCAACGCCGAGGTTGTAGTGGGCTTCGGCATAGTTGGGGTTGATTTCCAGGGCTTTTTGAAATTGGGCCATCGCATCGTCCTCTTGTCCTTTTAGTAAAAGAACACTGCCGAGGTTGGTGTGCGCTTCTACATAATTTGGATTAATCTCCAAAGCTTTTGCGTATTGGGCCATTGCTTCATCCACCTGCCCCTTTTGCAAAAGAGCATTACCGAGGTTGTAATGGGCTTTGTCAATGTTGGGGTCGATTCCCAAGGCTTTTTGGTACTGGGCCATCGCCTCTTCCACCTGCCCCTTTTGCATAAG
Organism: Methylacidiphilales bacterium; assembly: GCA_021272315.1. Lineage (GTDB taxonomy): Bacteria > Verrucomicrobiota > Verrucomicrobiia > Methylacidiphilales > UBA1321 > JABDGH01. The sequence continues at coordinate 25,146 of JAJSLI010000088.1, forward strand.
GACATTGCCAAGGTTGAAGCGGACTTCGGCATTGTTGGGGTTGATACCCAAGGCCTTTTGGTACTCGGTTATCGCCTCGTTCACTTGCCCTTTTTTTGAGAGAGCTACACCGAGACCGTAGTGAGCCACCCAGCAGTTTGGATTCCGGACTTGTGTATCGGTCCAAAACATCTCCATGTTCTCGTAAGCCCAAGCCCGCTGCCAACTCAACATGCTGAGGATTAGCAGTATTCCGGCACGGACGCTCGATTCCAGCCATGGTTTTTTTGGAACAACAAATTTCATAAAATTGGCCATCCCCGCTCCCACCAGCGCCAGCGGTCCCATGCCAGCCAGATATTGGAAATGATCAAAGACCAGGGAATAACGAAAGATGGGATTGTCGATCAGACCCAGCACCGGAAATAACGCCGCCAGAAAATAGGCGAAGACGAAAAAAAAGGGGCGAAACCACGTCTCACGTTTGAGCCATAAAATAAACAGGACAACGATCACGACCCATAGCGGCAGATACGAGACCCACCAACCGGCATCAATCTCCCAACGTGGATAGATGGCGATCAACGGATGCGGCCAAAGTAGCTTGCCCAAATAAAACCAGATTGCGTCGCCCGCCGCCACCAGGCGCTGCGGCCAAGTCCGTGCAAATTGCGGATCGGTGATGGTTGCCAGAGCCAGGCCTTGTGTCCATATCGACAAGGCGCTAGCCGCGACGGACATGAGAAAGGTCGGTGCTATTCTCGCCAGGTTGCGCCATTGCCATCGGCCCTCCACCCACCAGATGCACAGGCAAAGAACCAACGGCAGAATGACCGTGGACGACTTGCTGGCCATCGCCAACGCGGCGAAAATCAAGCTTAACCCATAGTTCCAACCAGCGCCGGTTCGTCCATCAAGGTCTCTTGCTCTTAGCCACCTCACAAAAAAAAAGATCGAGAGCAGGAAGAACAAACCCGATTGCGTGTTCTTCAGCTCCGTGATCCACGCCACCGATTCGACCTGCACTGGATGCAGGGCCCACAACGCCGCCCCCAGCCATGCACCCGGTATTTGTAAACTCCGCAATACCCGCCAAAGCAAAACCGCACAAGCCCCGTGCAACAGAACATTTACCAGGTGATATGGCAGCGGTGCCAAGCCCCACAGGGCGTGCTCCACCCAAAACATGGTTTTGGTCAAGGGACTGATGTCGGCGGCGCTCGTCGTCCAAATTTCTTTCAAGCCAAGAGGCCCAAAAATATGCGAGTTGACGTTGACGTACCCATCGTCATCCCAGACGAAGCCGGCCCACCACACCGGCGTATAGGTCAGAATGATGACCAGAACCAAGACCAGCCCCCAAAGCCAGTCTCGGCCCAACCAGGATGGCAGCTTCAGAGGCAGCCCTCCCCTCATGCGCGACAAGTCCGGTTTTTCCCTCATTTCTGCGTCGAGCATGGCCATACCATATCGGCGACCAAGATGAACTCTTTTGGCCTTTATAAAAGCAGATTGCGTTTGGGCTTCTGTCAGGTCGCCAGAAGCTCCAAAACCCGCCTCGGTTTGCAGCCTTGGGCTGCTCCTGTCCAGGCAGCCCAATCTATACGAGCCGGTTTTCGGCCATGACGCGGCTGTACCACTGGGCGCTGAGTTTGGGCGTCCGCTTCTGCGTGACAAAGTCGGTGTAGACCACGCCGAAGCGGCGGTTGTAACCGTCCTGCCACTCGAAGTTGTCCATAAACGACCACAAGAAGTAGCCCTTGACCAAAACCTTTTCCTGGATGGCGCGATGCAGTTCCTTGAGGCAGGCGCGGACGTAGTTGCGACGATGGACATCGAGCACTTCGCCGTTGACCGGGGGCTGGTCGTCGTAACCAGCGCCGTTCTCGGTGATGTAGATGGCCTTGGCGCCGTAAATTTCACTCGCCCAGCGCGGTCCCCAGTAAAGCGCCTCGGGCACGAGCTTGAGCCACGGGCTGTCCGCGCACGGATAGTTCGGCGTGAACGGAACGACCTCGGGACGCCCCCCTTTCCCCGCGCGCACAAATTCCCCCGTGTAGAGATTCAAGCCCAGAAAATCGGTCGGGAGCGAGATGAGGTCAAAGTCGCCCTTTTCCCAAATGGGACGGTCCGCACCGGCCTTGCGCAGGTAATCCGTTGCGTAACGCCCGTGAAAAATCGGCTCGAAGATGCGGGTGTTGTTTTGGATAAAAGCCGTGCGGGCCGCCGCGATGTCTTCCTTCGTTTCCGAGAGGGGAATCGGCACGGTCGGGTTGTCCGTCAAACCGACCCGGGCGCCGCGTCCGCCGTGTTCGCGCACCGCGCGCACCCCGTGGCCATGACAGAGAATCGCGTGGTGATAGGTCTGGTTCACGACCTTCTCTCCTTCATTGGTAAATGGGGCCTTGTCGATACCGCCGTAAGCGAGCCGGGTGAAGCAGACAATTTCATTGAGAGTAATCCAATTTTTCACCCGGTCGCCATACTCGCGCACGATGGTGTCGGCATAAGTGGCAAATGCCTCGGCGACTCCGCGCACGCGCCAGCCTCCCTCGTCCTCCAGCGCCTGGGGAAGGTCCCAGTGGAACATCGTCACCCACGGCGTAATCCCATGCGCGAGCATCGAGTCGATCAAGCGGTGATAAAAATCGACGCCCTTCTGGTTCACCGCGCCACGGCCTTGCGGATAGATTCGGGGCCACGCCAGCGACAACCGGTAATGTTTCGCCCCCAGCTTGCGCATAAGCGCAAAATCGGTCTTGTAGAGGTGATAATGATCGCAGGCGACGTCGAGCGTGTCGTGATTGTGGATTCGGTCCGTGGTATGGGCGACACGGTCCCAGATCGACTCGCCCTTGCCGTCCTCAAACGCCGCGCCTTCAATTTGGGGCGCCGCCGTGGCAAAGCCCCAGACAAAATTCCTTGGAAAAGTATAAGGTGGATTCACTTCCCAGATATAAAGCCCCGCCTTGCGGCGGCAAGCTCGATTCCGTTCAATTCACCCGTTTATGCACGCTTTCCACGCCCTTGGCGATGGCATTGGCCGGCAAAATTCCGCGCCAGATCACGCCCGGATAGACCAGCGAGCGCCGGCCCAGGATGGAGCCCGGATTGAGCACTGCGTTGCAGCCGATTTCCGTGTTGTCGCCGATCAGCGCCCCGAATTTCCGCAGCCCAGTCGACACGATCTTCTCCTTCGTCCGCACCGTGATGAAATCGCCGGTGAGCTTCAGGTTCGAGACGATCACCCCCGCCGCGAGATGCACCTGCTTCCCCAGCACCGAATCGCCCACGTAATTGAAATGGGCGGCCTGGCACTCGTTGAACAAAAAGCTGTTTTTTATTTCCACCGAGTTCCCGATGACGGACCCCGCCCCGATGATCACGTTCTCGCGAATGTAGGCCCCGTGGCGGATTTCGCAATCCGGACCGATCCACGCCGGGCCCTTGATGTAAACGCCCGGTTCGATCACCGTATCCTTGCCGATGAAGACGTTCTTCCCGATCTCCGATTCGCCCAGCACCCGGCCCAGGTTCGCCGGCACGAGATTTTCCTCAAGGTAACTCTTCAGTTTCGGCACAACCTCCCACGCCTGGATCACGCCGTGAAAAATCGCGGCATGGTCCGTTTGTTTGAGGTCAAAAAAATCAGCCGGGGCAAAAACGGGCGTACTCATGGTTTTTTATCGGAAATGACTCCGTTCGTATTTAAATCCGAACCCACCCGTGGACGCGAGATAAACTGACGCCACGCCAGCATGGCCGTCGCCAGCAGCATCACCGCCGAGAGCAACTGCCCCTGGGTCACCAGCAGATGTCCATGGGTCACCGTGCCGAACCAATAACCGATGCCCTCGTCCGGCTCGCGGAACTGTTCGCCCACAATTCGCAGCACGGCGTAACCCGCCATGAAGGTGAGCGCCACCGCGCCCTCGCGCCGGGTCGAAAAACGGACCGCCAGCAAAATCAGTTGCAGCAAAACGCCTTCAAGCAGCGCCTCGATCAACTGCGACGGATAGCGCGGCACATTTATGCCGTTGACCAGCGGCGCATCGGGAAAGACCACGCCCCACCACGCCATCGTCGGCCGGCCCCACAGCTCGCCGTTGAGAAAATTCGCGCAGCGTCCCAGCCCAAGGGTCACTGGCACGCAAAACGCCGTCGCGTCAGCTAGGTTGTAAAACGGAATCTTGGTTGCCCGCGCAAAAAAAATCATGACCAGGATCACGCCCAGAATTCCGCCGTGGCTCGCCATGCCGCCCTTCCAGATCGTGAAAAAATAGACCGGGTCGGTGAACGTTTCGCGCGGCGCGTAAAGCAGGCAATAGCCCAACCTCCCGCCCAGGATCACGCCGGCCAGGGCGACCCAAGTCACGTAATCGGCAATTGCGTCGCCCCGCAACCGGCTCCAGCCCCGCCGCGCCTGCCAGCGCATTCCGACGAACAGGATATAAAAGCCTCCGAGGTACGCGAGGCTGTAGAACCGGATGCCCCAGGTACCCCAGATCCGCCACAAATAGGGATGCGGATGCTCGATGAAGTAGGCGAAGAAATTCATGTTTAATCGGACTGCGATTCACGACCGCTGCCGGTCGGAATTTTTCCCCAGACCGCGCACGCGCTTACTTTCTCGCGATCGCCACTTTCCCGGTGCGGGTCAGGTCGAGAATGCCGAAGGTATCCATCAGCACGATGAACTTCGACACTTTCGATTCGTTGCCGGTCACCTCGATGGTCAGGTTTTTCGGCTGCACGTCCACGATCTTCGTGCGGAAGATGTCGCAAATCTGCAGCACGTCGGCGCGGGACTTCGAGTCGACTTTCACCTTCAGCAGCACGAGCTCGCGATCGACGTACTCGCCTTCGTGAAAATCCTTCACCTCGATCACGTCAACCAGCTTGTTGAGCTGGCGCGTCACCTGGTCGAGCACCCGGTCGTCGCCCACGACGACGAGCGTCATGCGCGAAGTATCGGGACGATGGGTCGGGCCGACGTTCAGCGTCTCGATGTTGAAGCCGCGCCCGCTGAACAAGCCCGCGATGCGCGTCAAAACCCCGAAACGGTTCTCCACCAGCACAGTAATCGTGTGACGCATAGACCTGTCATCAAAGGAAAACCAAGCCAGCCGGTCAATGTCCGAATTTAGAGTCCCGCGGACGGCCATAACGCTTCGCCCTGAAAGTTGAGGCGTCCGGGGGTGCTGGACGAGAAATCATTTCTTATGGCGAAGCGTCACTGTCGTCTTCAAGACCCGGACCTGTTTCAACCCGCGATACCGCCCGTCGTAATCGAGGCCGTAGCCGACCACGAACTCATCCTTGACCCTGAACCCGATCCAGTCGGCACGGAAAGGGCATTCCCGTTTTCGACGCTTTTCGAGCAGGACGCAGATTTTTACTTCGGCGGCGCCGAGTTTTTTTACGCGCCGGACCAGGGCAGAGAGCGTCCGGCCCGTGTCGAGGATATCGTCGACGATGATGACACACCGGCCATGAAACGAATCGCCGACCGTGTCGAGCCCGCGCAGCCGGCCCGTGCTCCTGGTGCCCGCGTAACTGGCCAGCCGCACGCAGCAGATCTCGGTGTCGACGAGCTCGACGGCGCGGAGCAGGTCGGCCAGGAAGAAAAGCGCCCCGTTCATTACGCCGAGGAAGCAGACCCGCCGACCGCGGTAGCGGCGCGAAATCGCGCGGCCCAGTTGCCGCACCCGCGCGCGGATTTGCTTCTGGGTGAGAAGAACGCGTCCGGGCGGCATGGCCCATTTTTTCTGAAACTTTCCTCCTTTGTCCACGTCTATATCGACAACCCGCCGCAAATGTCTACGCTTCATGCACCCCTTATGTCGAATCGCCTGGCCCGTCGCCGCGTCGTCCCAAAGCCCGTTTACAAGCGGATCATTCTCAAATTGAGCGGCGAGGTGCTGGCCGGGGAGGAGGAAGTCATCGACGCGAAGCTGACCGAGAAGATCGCGCTCGAAGTGGCGGAAATCCACGCCCTCGGCGTCGAAGTGGCCGTGGTCATCGGCGGCGGCAACATCTGGCGCGGGATCACTTCGGCCAACCGGGGCATGGACCGCAGCACCGCCGACTACATGGGCATGCTCGCCACCATCATCAACGGCATGGCGCTGCAGGAAGCGCTCGAAAAAGCCGGCGTCAACACGCGCGTCCAGACCGCCATCGAGGTCAAAAACGTGGCGGAGCCGTTCATCCGCCGCCGAGCTGTGCGGCATCTCGAAAAGGGACGCGTGGTCATCTTCGTCGCGGGCACAGGCAATCCCTTTTTCTCCACCGACACCGCCGCGGCGCTGCGGGCGAGCGAACTTGGCGCGGAAATCCTGCTCAAGGCGACCAAGGTCGACGGCGTTTATGACAGCGATCCGCGCAAGAACCCGAAAGCAAAACGCTACGACCGAGTCACCTTTGCCGATGCGCTGGTCAACCGGCTGAAGATCATGGACTCGACCGCCTTTTCGCTCTGCCTGGACAATCACGTGCCCATCGTCGTCTTCGACATGTTCAAGCCGGGCAATCTCCGTTCGGTCATCCTTGGCGAAAAGATCGGAACGCTGGTCACCGGATAGGTTTGGATTTCATGTTTTATCGGTTCTGATGAAATTTGACCGTCCGCGCGATCGCCTCGCGCAACGGAATCCAAACGTCGAGCCCCAGTTCGGTCCGGGCGCGGCTGATATCAGGCAGGTAGACGTTTTGCGGGCCGAGCGGCTGCGCTGATTGCACCGTGACCGCCATCGACGGGTCCACCGCGTCGGCGATGAGCCGCGCCAGTTGCGCCGTCGTCACCGCCTCGTCCGAGCCGACGTTGTAGGCGCGCGCTCGCCGGCCGCGCAGGAGAATGCGCAGCAACCAGACGACCAGATCGGCGGGATGCAGGTACGACCGCAGCGCCGTCCCGTCACCGCGCACGATCACGGGGCCGCCCCGCAGCGCGTCGCGCAGAAAATTTCCCGCCGCGAAATGGCCGTCGAGCGGCAGGTGGGGGCCGAGAAAGGCAAAGCCGCGCGCGGTGACAAAATCGAGCCCCGACTGCGCGCAGAGGCCCTCCGCCTCGCGTTTGCCCGCGGCGTAGGGGAAAAGCGGTTGCGCCGCCTCGAAGTCGTCCTCGTTCGCGCCCGTCCGGCGCCCCACAAACGAGCCGTAAACCGCGCCGGAACTGACGTAGAGCAACCGCGCGCCGTCACGCCGCGCCAGGTCAAGCACCCGCCGCGTCCCGGCGATCATCGCGCGGACGCGTTCCTCTTCCTGCGCGGGAGTTTCCACGGACGAGGTTTCCGTGGCCGCGTGCACCACGTAATCAAAGCGCTCCGGCGGCGGGGAAAAATCCGCAACGTGGCCCTTCACGAATTGCAGCGCGCCGGCTTCGGGAAATTGCCTCAGAAAAAGCGCCGGGTCGCGCGAAAGCACCGTCACGCGCAGCCCAAGTTCCCGTTCCGGGCTGGCCTCGAGCAGCGAACCAAGCAGCCATTTGCCGAAAAAGCCGGTGCCGCCGGTGACAAAGAGCCTTTTGCCGCGCAGCTCCCCCCATTCGCCGTCCGCATGGTCCAGAACATGGGCCAAGTCGGGGTCCGGAAGAGCAAAGGGGGCTTTTTGGGATTTGCGGGGCACGAGATAGGTTCTATTACTCCCCTGTGATTGCGCCAGAATCAGCACGAGGAAGCAAGAGCCATGGTCAAACCAACCGCGGAGTTCTGCTGCGGAACAACCTGATCGTCTCCACGCTGATCTTCGCGCTCCTGGAGCTCTGGCGCCCCTGCTTTTTTCTCACCGACGACAACCTCGACGGCGGTTTTCCCATTCTCTCCGAGATGGGGCTGCGGCTGCTCCACGGGCAATCGCCCTTCATCACGGAATATCTTTTCGGGGGCCATTACGATCTTTTACGCGACCCCACCTTTTTTTTGTGGCATCCCGTCTACCTTCTCACCTCGCTCCTGGCCGGAACGCGGTTCCACTTCCTCATCATCGACGTCTGCGCTTTTGTCTTCTTCATGCTGGCCACGGCGGGATTTGTCAACCTCGCCTGGTACCTGCGCCGCGAATTGCCGCTCCAGATCAGCGATGGGTGGATCATGTTTTACGCGATGAGCTTCACCTACAGCGTCATCATTCTGACGCTGGGCACGAGCTGGCTCGATTTCACCGCCAACTACGCCGCCCTGCCGTGGCTGACGCTGGGCATCCTGCAGAAAAAATGGCGCAACGGGATCGGGCTGGTCGCGCTTTTTTCGCTCCATCAAATTCTGGGCGGCCATCCGCTGGCCATCGTTTCCAACACCATTTTTCTCAGCCTGTTCGCGCTCGGCGTCAGTTTCTGGCGCCGCTCCTGGCTGCCGTTGGGCTGCTGGATCGCCGGTTATGTCCTGGCCCTCCTGTTCATCCTCCCGCTTTTTCTCCCGATGATGGAGGGTTTCCTCTCCAGCGCGCGCGCGCAAGGCGTACCGGTTTACGACATGGCGCTGAACAATATCCCGCCGCTGCTCCTTCCCACCTCGGTTTTTCTCGGCATGGCGCTTTGGTACATCCATCCGCCCGTGCATGTGCACGTCACCTATACGCTTGCTTTTGGCGCGTGCGCGGCGGCCTGGTGCCTCATTCCTGCGCTGGTGAACCGGCAGCGGTGGCGCGGCCTCGATCTGATCAGCTTCGGCCTTGTGCTCTTCGGCGCGTTTATGGTCGGCCGTCCGCTTTGGTTCACCGAAATCATGGCCCATGTACCCGTTCTCAAGTCCATGCGCTGGCCTTTTCGTGAAATTGTCCAGTTCCAGTTTTTTCTTCACCTCTTTCTTCTTGTGCGTCAGCCCAGCGCAAGGCCGCGCGTCTTGAGGCTCACCGCGCTGCTCAGCGCGAGCCTCATGGTCCTGCCTCTTTTTCTCTACCGCCTGCCGCCGACGCTCAACGCCATGACCCTGAACCGCGAACTTCTTTTTTCGGGGGACTTCGATCGTTATTGGGACCGCGTCCGTCCCTTGTTCAAACCCGGCGACCGCTTTGTCGTCCTGCTTTCCTACAATCTTTACCTGGAGGACCGCATCGAGCGGCCCAACTGTCTTTTTGCCTCCTACAACTTTGCCTGCCTTGCCCGCGTGGTCAATGCCTCCGGCTATTCCCACACCGTGCCCGCCGACCAGCTTTATCTCAAGCTCGAGCCTTTTTTCCCCAACGGTACCTACGAGATTTCGCAGCGGGCTGAACTCCTCCGTGAAGACCCGCAGCTCAAGCTCATCACCCTCGAGAGCCTCCAGCCGCTCCGCATCACGCTCAGTTCAGGCGGCGGCCCGGTCATCGACCTTACCCCTTACATCCCCGCGCGCGCCCGGAAGGTTTTCGTGCAACAATAGCCAGGCGAAGGATCCCTTGGGATTGATCTAAAATCTGCTCCGCCTCTAAACTCGGGATGGTGTCTGGATTGCTTTTACCAGATACCAGTTGGAAGGCTCCGGGGGCAATGGTGCGATAATCTGAAAATGATTTGCCTCCGACCATGATTCGATTGTCTGTTGATTCAACTGCAACATGGCACTGCTGATAAAAAGATAGCGGATTCCGGCATGATTCATCTGCTCAAGGTCGGGATGGTAGGGCAGTTCGACAACCTTTCGAGTTCCGTAAGGATGCCAAAGCCAACTTTCCCGCTCGTTCCAGGCGCGGATGCACCCCACTGCTTTTTCCCCTGAAGGCAGGTGCTGCTGCGCCAGCCCCTGAGCATCAAGATCACTTTGGCGGCGGGCATTTTGCCAGGAATGGAGGGCTATCAGGGGATTTTCCGTCAGAGTAAGATCGGACAGCAAGCCCAGCATCATCGTCATGGCGGTAATCACCCTGGCATAGCGCCAGAAACGGTTTGACCTGAAAATCCTCCCCTTAAGAAGCGTCGGAACCAGCAGGACGTAGAACGGACAAATAAGCCGTGCGGGCTGGTTTGAGTTGGCCAGAAGCATGTAAAAGAAAAAAATCACCCATAGGCCAAGAGCGATGATCCAAGGGCGCGAAATTCCCCCGGAGAAAAGGGATAATGCCCGGCCGTCTCTCAAAGGGATGGAGCTCGCCAGCATAAAAAAAAGCGAAATCACGACCCATAAGCCCAAACCTGCTTCTTCAACGGCTATCCAAGGGTAAAACGCGAATGCCGCCGGTTGAAAATAGCGGCCGAGAAGACTCCCCATCGCGGAATGCTGAACATTCACAAAAAAAGAAACAAAGTCATTTGATAAAGTCCATGGTGCTTCCGCAAGGTTGTGCGCCATGATGAGAAAAAAATTACCCAAATAGGCCGCGTACAACGGAGGTTGGATGAAAACCGGCTCCAGCTTCAGGCCGCTGAAGCCTGCCCCATGAAGCCAGTTCATAAGCCCGTTGGGGAAAAAAGAAACCAGCAAGGCCGCCGGCGCCAACAGGGCGGTGCGCGCAGGATGCTGAAGCAGGACGCGCCAACCCGGACTTATGGCCACGGCCCAAGGAAAAATAAAGGGCAGGAGGTTCAATTTGACCCCGCTCGCCAAAGCGATGCTCAAAGTCGAAAGCGCCACATCGCCCCACGACCTGGTCCCGCCCGGTTTTAAGGCGTAATGGAACGCTGCCAGGAGAAAAAAAGCGCCGATACTGTCGTTGCTTGAATTCACCGCCTGCAAGGCGAAACAATATCCGGTGGGAATCAGCCACATTCCCATCCAAGCCATCCTGGGTAAAACCCCCAGATTTCGCCAAACCGAAAAAATCAAGCCCGGCAAAAAGAGATGACTGATCCAATTCGGTAAAAAAACGAATCGATCGTTTTTTAAAAAAAGCAGGATCGGAACCGTCAACCACTCGGAAACGGTCCCGCGCGTGTTGAGCCGGACGTCCTGCGCCGCAATCCAGTGCCACCGGTGTTCCATGATCCAGTTCATGACCCGCGGAATGCGATAGCAGAGGCCGTCGTCGTGGCACGGATCGGTGCAAAATCCCTTGATCAGCAGCAGCAACGCCGACACCCCGAAAAGACCGGGTAAAAGCAACCGCCATGACAACAGGCGCCGAATTGTCCGACGGGCGATCTTCCGGGAAGCGCCGATCTTTGGTAACTCCCACCTCATCCAGCATCCCACCAGCAGCAGCATGAGGAGGAGGTAAGAAAAACCCGTGATTGCGCTGAATGAAGATAATATCCAGCCCGCCATGACGGTGACGGAACAAATCAGTATCCATCCGCGCAACAGCATGGCGAATCGTCCAGCACTCATTTGACATTTTCCAGCAAAATGAAGGAGTTGTCCCATTCCCAAGTGTCTTGCCGCACTCCTTTCAACTTCTGGTCGAGACCTTCAAGTCCAGTTCAACCTGCCTGAAGGTTGTAGCTCGCGGGCGGATGTGAATTTTTTGATTTTCCGGGGGGGCAAGACCCGGGTGCAGCCCAAAATCGACTCGCCACGCAGCCTTGTCTTATTCGATAACAGACCCTAAAGAAGAGAAACCGCCCGATGAACCACATCATCTTCGAAGACCTGTTCGTGTTGGAAATGGCCAACAATCACTACGGGAGCCTGGAGCGCGCGCTCAAAATCGTCCGGGAATACTCGCGCATCGTTCGCTTCAACAACGTTCGCGCCGGAATCAAGTTCCAGCTTCGCGACGTGGAGAATTTCATCCACAAGGATTTTCGCGAGCGCACCGACATCCGCTACATCAAGAAGACCATCGACACCCAGATGCCCCGGGCCGATTTTCTGGCCCTGACCGAGGCGATCAAAAAAGCCGGCTGCATCCCCATGGCCACGCCCTTCGACGAGCGTTCCGTCGATTTCTGCGTCGAGCTGGCCCTGCCCATCATCAAGCTCGCCAGTTCCGACGTCAACGACTGGGAACTGATCGAGCGAATCGCCAAGACCCGGCGCCCCGTCATCTGTTCCACCGGCGGCACCTCGCTCAAGGACCTCGACGATCTCGTCACCTTCTTCGGCAACCGCAACATTCCGCTCGCCATCAACCACTGCGTCTCCCTCTACCCGTGCGAGGACAGCGATCTCGAGCTTAACCAGATCGACTTTCTGCACCGGCGCTACCCGCACCACGTCATCGGTCTCTCCACCCATGAATACCACGATTGGGACGCCTCCCTGCAAATCGCCTACGCCAAGGGCGCGCGCAGCTTCGAGCGTCACATCGACATCGACGACGGGCGGCCCATCTCGCCCTATTGCAGCCTCCCCTCGCAGATCGATGCCTGGTTCCGGGCCTACAACCGCGCCAAGACCATGTGCGGCGGCAGCGGCGAGACCCGCCGCACCATCACCGATCCCGAGGCGAAATACCTCAACAGCCTTGTTCGCGGCGTCTACGCCAAGCGCGATCTCCCTGCCGGCCATGTTATCCATCACGAAAGCCTCGACCGGGACGTCTACCTCGCCATCCCGCTGCAAAAGGGCCAGATCTCCTGCCGCGAACTGATGAGCGGAGAATCGCTGCTCCAGCCCGTCGCCAAGGACCAGCCGGTCCTGATCGACGCAATCGACAGCGCCTACGCTTACCACGAGGACCTGAAAAAGCTTATCTACGAACGCGGCATTTAAGGATACCCAGAATACGCATCCCCCATGAGTTCGGAACCCGCCTCCGCCTGCGTCGCGCCCTCCTCCCCCCAGACCCGGCCATCGGGCGGAAAACTCATCAGCGTCGTCAGCGGCTGCTACAACGAGGAAGGCAACATCCGCGAATGCTACGAGCAGGTCAAAAAAGTCTTCGCCGACATCGGCCGCTACCGCTACGAGCACATCTTCATCGACAACGCCTCGCAGGACCGCACCGTTGCCATCCTGCGGGAAATCGCCGCGCGGGACAAAAACGTCAAGGTCATCGTCAACGCCCGCAATTTCGGCCACATCCGTTCCGGCTACCACGCCATGCTCCAGGCTCGCGGCGACGCCGTCATCAGCCTCGTCTCCGATTTGCAGGACCCGCCCGAGCTGATCAAGGAATTCGTCAACAAATGGGAGGAAGGTTTCCTCATCGTCATCGCGATCAAGAGGAACAGCGAGGAATCGCCCCTCTTCTTCGCCGTGCGCAGGCTCTACTACGAAATCGTCTCGCGCCTGGCCGAGACCGAGCTCAACAAGAACGCCACCGGCTTCGGCCTCTACGACCGCCGCTTCATGGACATCCTGGCCGAGATTGACGACCCCTATCCCTATTTCCGCGGCCTCGTTTCCGAAGTCGGTTTCCCCTCGGCCAAGATTCTCTACGACCAGCCCGTGCGGAAGCGGGGCATCAGCAGCCACAATTTTTACCGCCTCTTCGACATGGCCATGCTCGGCATCACCAACCACTCGAAAGTCCCGCTGCGCCTCGCCACCATGCTCGGCTTCGCCGTCTCCATCGCCAGCCTCTTTGTCGCCATCGGCTACGTTGTCATGAAGCTGCTTTACTGGCAACAATTCAGCCTCGGCCTCGCGCCGCTCATCGCCGGCCTCTTCTTTTTCGGCTCCGTGCAGCTTTTCTTCATCGGCATTGTAGGCGAGTATATCGGCTCCATCCACACCCAGGTCCTCAAACGCCCCCACGTCGTCGAGCTGGAACGGATCAACTTTGAACCCGCCAACCCGGCCTCCTCTTCTTGAAAAAACTCTTATGAAAGTTGTCATTCTCTGCGGCGGCCTCGGCACGCGTTTGCGCGAGGAGACCGAATTCCGGCCCAAGCCCATGGTCCCCGTCGGCAACCGGCCCATTCTCTGGCACATCATGAAATTTTACGCCCACTACGGCTTCAAGGAATTCGTCCTCTGCCTCGGCTACAAGGGCGAGGTGATCAAGGATTACTTCCGCAACTACCAGTGGTTCAGCAACGACGTCACCCTACGGCTCGGCGCGTCGCCCAAGATCACCTATCTCAGCCAGCACGACGAGGAGGACTGGCAGGTCACCCTCATCGACACCGGCCAGGCCACCATGACCGGCGGCCGCATTCGCCGTGCCCTCGCCCACGTTCCCGACGACGAATTTCTTCTCACCTACGGCGACGGCGTCTGCAACGTCGACCTCAACGCGCTGATCAAGTTCCACCGCGCGGGCAAGGGCCTCGCCACCCTCACCGCCGTGCGGCCCACCGGACGCTTCGGCGAACTCAGCCTCGACGGCGACGCCGTCCATAGCTTTCGCGAAAAGCCGGAGACCGAGGCCGGCTACGTCAACGGCGGCTTTTTCGTCCTCAACAAGAAAATCGGCGATTACCTCCCCGGCGACGGCACTATCTTCGAATTCGACGCGCTGCCCAAGATCGCCGAGGCAGGGAAGCTCCGCGCCTTCCGCCACGAAGGCTACTGGCAGTGCATGGACACCCTCCGCGAGGTCGAAGTTCTCAACAAGCTCTGGGAAAAAGGCGACGCCCCCTGGAAGGTGTGGTAGGGCGCTGTTGAATTCTACTTGTCCGGCAAAACACCATCCGGCGTGAGTTGCCGGTAGGTTTTTCCCTGCGGATTGAAATCGGCCGGGACGAAATTCGGGATCGAGCCATCGGGATTTACGGCAGTGGAACTAGGCGCTACTACGAACGAGGCGTTGTTGCTTTTATAGCAAACGGCGATTCCTTGATACTCAGGTTTCATGAGTGGAACTGCGGCCCCTCCGGGCACATAGTTCACTTTGTAACCTGTTAAAAAAACGAGTGGAAGTTCATCGGAAGTCGAGCCGTCCGGCGTACTCGTCACGTCCCAGCAAACATTTTCTGGTTTTAGCCGTAGCGAGGTGGGTTTGGTTTTGCCCGTCATCTGAACGTAAAAAATCAATGGATCCGTGATGTATCCCCCATCAATCAATTTCTGGAAAACCTCCGTTGAACTTTTCCCATCGGGATAATTCCCATTGTGATCGTTGGCATATTGGAACATCACAAGAGCAATCGCGTGGGATGTCTGCATCTTTTGGCTTTGTAAGGCCTTTTTTAAGTTTGGAGTAACGGGTCCCAAAAACACACCAACACAGCAAAGGATAAAAAAGCCGATAAAGACAAGACTGCATAAACTGGAACAAGAAGCCCACCGCTTCGGTTTGGCTTGTTGGGCTATTCCACTTCCGTCATCCGATGGGGACGGTTCGCTCACGGCTCTAATTTACATCCGTCATCCCGAGCTTGTCGATCAGTTCCCCTCGTTCCCAAATTTCATTTGGGAACGCACTTGTCGGCGCAATTTTATTGCCATCATAATCAGCTATGCGCAGCCGGTACGTCATTCATGACGCTCACTCCGCCTATTTCATCACCTCGACCATCGTCGCGTGGTTACCCGTTTTCAACTCGACCGCCTGTTGCGATATCGTCGTCCGCGCCTTGCTTCATTGCCGCGAACATAAAGCCTTGCGCATTTACGCATGGGTCATCTTGGATAACCATTTTCACGCCATTCTCTCCGCCCCCGATCTCTCCGGCACTCTTCGTGGCCTGAAGGGATTCACGGCCCAAGCTTTGATTGAACAGATCCAGGTCGAACAGCGCGAATGGCTTCTAAATCAGCTCGCCTATTACTGTGCGGCGCACAAGACGGCCAGCGCGCATCAGGTCTGGCAGGAGGGAACGCACCCTCAGGCCGTCAGCACCGATGCCATGATGTTGCAGAAATTGGATTATCTGCATAACAACCCGGTGAAACGAGGCTTGGTTGCCACGCCGGAGCATTGGCGTTATTCCTCGGCACATGAGCGGCTGCCGGGTGCGAGTCCGTTGCTGATTTGCGATCCTTGGAGATAGCGGGGCAATGAAATTGCCGGGACAAGGGCGTTCCCAAATGAAATTTGGGAACGAGGGACTCCTTACTTAAAGTTCTTCGTGTACGCGTTGATTTGCGCCTGCGTGAAACCGATTATGGCAGGGGCGGCTGACTTCTGCGCGTGCTCGAAATAATCGCGGTACCAGGCGACGGTTTGCGCGACGGTCTCCGCAAAATCCCAGCGCGGCTGCCAGCCGAGCGTCGCGCGCGCCTTGTCGATGGCGAGGCTCAGCAGCGGCGCTTCCGGGAGATGCTTCTCCTGGTGGACCTGTTCCCATTTGCCGGGCCAGTGGCGCAGCACCTCCTCGACCAAATCGCGCACGCTCCGGTTCGACCCGGGATCGGGCCCGAAATTGAAAGCCTGCGCGTAGCGGGCGATCTCCTCCGCCGATTTTTTGTGCCGCGCCTGCTCGAGTTTCGCGCCCAGCAGCAGGTAGCCGCTTAGCGGTTCGATCACGTGCTGCCAGGGCCGGGTGAAGGCCGGATTCCGCACCGGCACCGGCCGGCCCGCCGAGAGCGCCCGGACGCAGTCGGGCACGAGCCGGTCCTCGGCCCAGTCCCCGCCGCCGATCACGTTGCCCGCGCGGGCTGAGGCGAGCGCGACCTCCGTGCCGTGCGAGAAAAACGAATCGCGGTAAGCTGCCACGACCAGTTCCGCCGCCGCCTTGCTCGCGCTGTAGGGATCGTGGCCGCCGAGCGGATCGCTCTCCTTGAAATTCCGCGCATTACTGCCGTGCGCGGCACTGTCGTTCTCGTAACATTTGTCGGTGGTGACGACGACGACGGAGCAGGGGAAATTTCCCGCCCGCATCGCTTCGAGCACGTGCGCCGTCCCGAGCGCGTTGGTGGCGAACGTCCGTACCGGCTCGCGGTAGGAGACGCGCACCAGCGCCTGCGCCGCCAGGTGAAAAACGAACTCGGGCTTCAGCTCGGCCATCCGCGCTTTCACGCGTGCGGCGTCGGTGATGTCGAGGATTTCGTGCCGCAGCCGCTTCTCCAGCCCCAGCGCCTCGAAAAGCGAGGGTCTCAACGGCGGCAGCGCCCACCCGTGCACCTCCGCGCCGAGGCCGAGGAGCCATTCGCAGAGCCACGCG